>DASSJT010000272.1:0-3004 GCA_035691065.1 Dermatophilaceae bacterium | reverse complement strand
CGGGTTCGACTTCGAGGTGGCGAGCGACCACTACTTCCCGTGGCTCTCGGCCCAGGGGCACGCGCCGTACGCCTGGACCGTGCTCGGTGCCGTCGCCCAGGTGACCGAGCGGGTCGAGCTGATGACGTACGTGACCTGCCCGATCCTGCGCTACCACCCGGCAGTCGTGGCCCAGAAGGCCGCGACGCTGCAGATCCTCGCCGACGGCCGGTTCACCCTCGGCCTCGGCGCCGGCGAGAACCTCAACGAGCACGTCGTCGGCCAGGGCTGGCCGAGCATCGACGTCCGGCAGGACATGCTCGCCGAGGCGATCGAGGTGATCCGCGAGCTCCACGGCGGCGACCTCGTGACGTACGACGGGGAGTACTTCCGCGTGGACTCCGCCCGGATCTGGGACCTGCCCGAGCAGGGCGTCGACCTCGCGCTCGCGGTCAGCGGCGAGAAGTCGGTCGCGCGGTTCGCCCCGCTGTCCGACCACCTGATCGCGGTCGAGCCCAAGGAGGACCTGGTCACCGCCTGGAACAAGGCCGACGGGGCGCCGCAGATCGGTGAGAACGCCCGCGCCATCGGCCAGATCCCGATCAGCTGGGACCCGGACGCCGCGGCCGCGACCGAGCGCGCGCACGACCAGTTCCGGTGGTTCGCCGGCGGCTGGGCGGTCAACGCCGATCTCCCCACCACCGCCGGCTTCGCGGGCGCCACCCAGTTCGTCCGCCCGGAGGACGTCGCCGACGCCATCCCCTGCGGCCCCGACCTCGACGCCATCGTCGAGGCGGTCAAGCCGTTCTGGGAGGCCGGCTTCACCGACGTCGCGCTGGTCCAGATCGGCGACGAGACGCAGCAGCGGTTCCTCGACGAGGCCGCCAAGCCACTCCTGGAGAAGCTGCGGGCCGCTTCGGGTTGAGTGCCTGAGTGGCTGCCCTGGCAACCACTCCAGCACTCGACCCGCAGGCTGTGCGAGGGTTTGGACGTGCCCGCCGGAGCCTGGACCACGATCGTTGTGCTCGCCGGCTCGCTGGCAGTCGCCCTTGCCATCGACGACCTCAGCCGGTGGGCCACCGAGGACCGCAGCGAGATCGCGCGGCTGGCCGCCGCGGACGGCAGGGTGACCGTGTTCTTCTCCGACATCGAGGGCTCGACGGCGCTCAACGCCCAGCTCGGCGACGAGGGCTGGGTGCGGCTGCTGATCGCGCACGACACCCTGGTGCGCGCCCATGTCGAGAGGCGCGGCGGGCACGTCGTGAAGTCGCAGGGCGACGGGTTCATGATCGTGTTCACCTCCCCGGTCGATGCCGTCAAGGCCGGGCTCGGCATCCAGAAGTCGCTGCGCTCCAGGATCCGGGTGCGCATCGGCGTCCACGAGGGCACGGTGATCGCCCGCGACGGCGACTACTTCGGGCAGACCGTCGCGATCGCCGCCCGGGTCGCCGCACGGGCGTCCGGCGGGGAGATCCTGGTCACGCAGCCGGTGGCCGATGACCTCGCCGCGTACGGCCGGTTCCGGCTCTCGGGCGGTGAGCCCGCCGAGCTCCGCGGCGTACCCGGCGAGCACGCGCTGTGGCGGGTTGGCCGGCGCCATGGATGAGCGGACCCGCCGGATGATCGGGATCACCGGCGCTCCGGGAGCGGGCAAGACCACCTATGCGCTCGAGTACGCCGCCCGGCTCGGTGCGCGGGCGGCGTACGTCCCGATGGACGGCTTCCACCTCGCCGACGTGACCCTCGAGCGGCTCGGCCTCCTCGCGCGCAAGGGTGCGCCGGAGACCTTCGACGCCTGGGGATACGCCGCCCTGCTGCACCGGCTCCGCGTGTGGAACGAGCACCCGGTCTACGCACCCGGCTTCGAGCGTGACCTCGGGCAGCCGATCGCCGCCGCGGTCTCCGTGCCGCCGGAGGCCGAGGTGGTGGTGACGGAGGGCAACTACCTGCTGCTCGACCGACCCGAGTGGCGGGCCGTGCGGGCCGAGCTGGACGAGGTCTGGTTCGTCGAGGTCGACGACGTCGTACGGCGGGCGCGGCTGGTGGCGCGGCACGTGGCGTTCGGCAAGAGCCCGGCCGACGCGGAGCGCTGGGTGGCCGAGGTGGACGACCCGAACGCCCTCCTCATCGCCTCCACCCGGGGTCGGGCGGACCGCCTCGTGGCGGGCTCCACCCCGACGGAGGGTTAGAGTCGACAGATGCCCCCCTCCACGCACCTGCCCGACGCCGACACCGAGATCGAGCCCGAGGTCGCCGCCGAGCTCGACACGGGGGCCGAGGAGACGCAGGTCGCCTGGGCCGAGGCGGCGCGCGAGGTCCTGCTCAAGACGGCGCGGTCCTACGGGTCCCTGATCACCCAGCAGAAGCTGGCCAACCAGGTCCAGGACCGCACCGACCTGCACACCGACCGCCAGATCCGGCACTGGCTCGGCGGCGTGCTGCGCAGGGTGGCCGAGGACTGCGCCGCACGCGACGAGCCGCTGCTGATCGCCCTGGTCGTCGACGCCCGCGGCAGCGTCGGTGACCTCTACGCGAAGACCCTCCTCGAGCTGCGTGGCGAGGACATCGACCACGTCGACGACCACGCGGCCCGCGAGCGGCTCACCTGCCACGAGTACTTCGGAGCCAACCTGCCCTCCGGGGGTGGACTCGCGACGCTGGCGCCCCAGGTGGCGGCCGCGCGCACGCGCACCCGGAAGAAGGCGGCCGAGGAGCGGGTCATCCCGATCTGTCCGAATTGCTACACCGCGGTGCCCGCGACCGGGGTGTGCGACAACTGCGGGTGACCACTTTCGGGTGGTGCCGGGCGCGTGGCCGCTGGCTAGTTTCAGGGGAATGGGAGAGGGAGACAGGCTGCCCACCTGTCCGACCTGCGGGACCATGCTGACCCCGGTCATCGCCGACCAGCAGGCCCCGTACGACGAGGCCGGCAGCGACCACCTGAGTGCCGATCCGCCGTACCGTCAGCGCTGCCCCGACCCGGACTGCTCGGGTGTCCCGGTGGCGCCGTCCGGCTGGCAGTGAG
>DASSJT010000271.1:0-27470 GCA_035691065.1 Dermatophilaceae bacterium | reverse complement strand
GAGGCGCAGCATCGTGGCCAGCGCATCGGCCAGCACGCCCTCGACCGTGCGCCGACCCGGCTGCGCGGCCCACCCGGAGAAGTCCGTGCCGTCATAGCCAAGGTCGAGGCGCACCCGGACGGTCCCTTCGGCCTGGTCGCGGGAGGCCGGGACAGTCTCAGGGTGGGCTGGCGGGCTTGGCAGATCTGGCGGGCCGGCAGCCGTGCCCTCGTGCTCCGCCATGGCCGTCAGCGTACTGGCGCGGTCCCAGCGCCAGACGTGGCGACCGGCCGGACGTGTGTGAGCCTGCCCCCTTTCGACGCCGACCGGCCGGCGTGATCGCTGCATGCGGCTGAGCTGCCGAGGAACTCCAGGCAAAGCCGAGAGGGCCGCTCACCTTTGTTGGTGAGCGGCCCTCCTGGCGAGCTGTCGCGTGGTGCGTGCCGTGTCGTCGGCGCGCCGTCGCCGTCGGCTCAGGAGCCGGAGCCGGCCTTCTTGAACCCAGCCGCCTCGGCGTCCTCGGCGGACTTGAACCAGAACTCCGCGACGGTCTGGTCGTACCACTGGCCGTCCGGCTCGTGGTAGAGCCCGGAGTCGCCGTTGCCCTTGACGGTGTAGCCCTCGGGGGCGGAGCCGTCCTCGTTCGCGGCCACGGCACCCTCGGGAAGCTCGAGCGCTTCGGCGGCGGTGGCCGCAGTGGTCTCCTCGGCCTCCGTCGCCTTGGCCTCCTCCTCGGCAGCCTTGGTCTCGGCAGCTGCGGCCTTGGCCTCGGCCTGCTTGGCGGCCCGCTTCGTGGCGGCCTCGGCCTCCTTGACCGTCGCCTTCTTCGCCGACAGCGGCTCGCGCACCAGCTCGATCACGGCCATGGGGGCGTTGTCGCCCTTGCGGTTGCCGATCTTGGTGATGCGGGTGTAGCCGCCGTTGCGCTCGGACATGTCGGGCGCGATCTCGGTGAAGAGACGGTGCACGACACCCTTGTCCTTGACGACGGTCAGCACTCGGCGGCGCGAGTGGAGGTCGCCGCGCTTGGCGAAGGTGACCAGCCGCTCGGCCAGGGGACGCAGACGCTTGGCCTTGGCCTCGGTCGTGGTGATCTGGTCGTGCTCGAAGAGCGCCGTGGCCAGATTGGACAGGATGAGACGCTCGTGCGCCGGACCGCCTCCGAGACGGGGACCCTTGGTGGGCGTGGGCATGGTTGTGGTTCTCCTTGGATCTGGACCTCACCCGCGCAGGCGCGGGCTGGTGCGGTCAGAGGCGGTGGGTCAGAACTGCTCGTCCTCGACGAACGCGGCGTCGTCGTCGAAGTCCGTGTAGCTGTCGGCGATCGCGCTGGGGTCGAACCCGGGCGGGCTGTCCTTGAGCGCGAGGCCCATGCCGGCCAGCTTGGCCTTGACCTCGTCGATCGACTTGGCGCCGAAGTTGCGGATGTCGAGCAGGTCCGCCTCGGAGCGGCCGACCAGCTCGCCCACCGTGTGGATGCCCTCGCGCTTCAGGCAGTTGTAGGACCGCACGGTCAGGTCGAGATCCTCGATCGGCAAGGCCAGGTCGGCCGCGAGTGCGGCGTCCGTCGGCGACGGGCCCATCTCGATGCCCTCGGCCTCGATGTTGAGCTCGCGGGCCAGGCCGAACAGCTCGACCAGGGTCTTGCCGGCCGACGCCATGGCATCGCGCGGCGCGATCGAGTTCTTGGTCTCGACGTCGACGACGAGCTTGTCGAAGTCGGTGCGCTGCTCGACTCGGGTGGCCTCGACCTTGTATCGGACCGCAAGGACGGGTGAGTAGATCGAGTCGACCGGGATCCGGCCGATCTCCTGGTCGCCAGCCTTGTTCTGGGCCGCCGAGACGTAGCCGCGGCCGCGCTCAACGGTGAGCTCCATCTCGACCTTGCCCTTGTCGTTGAGCGTCGCGATGTGCAGGTCGGGGTTGTGGATCTCGACGCCTGCCGGCGGGGCGATGTCGGCGGCGGTGACCGCCCCGGCACCCTGCTTGCGGAGGTACATCACCACGGGCTCGTCGTGCTCGGAGGAGACGACCAGGCTCTTGAGGTTGAGGATCAGCTCGGTGACGTCCTCCCTGACCCCGGGGATGGTGGAGAACTCGTGCAGCACGCCGTCGATACGGATGCTGGTGACGGACGCGCCGGGGATGCTCGACAGGAGCGTGCGGCGCAGGGTGTTGCCGAGCGTGTAGCCGAACCCGGGCTCGAGGGGCTCGATGACGAAGCGGCTGCGGTTGTCCGCGATGACCTCTTCGCTGAGGGCGGGGCGCTGTGCAATCAGCACGGTGTTGTTCCTTCCCACGGGCGACCGCTATTTGACGCCTCGTGATGCTGCCGGTCCGACCGGCTGCCCGGCTCGCCTCTGTCTGCGGGCTGGGCCATGACGCGGTATGCCGGGTGGCTGGCTTCGCGGGGAAGCCGGTCACCCGGCATACCGACGCTCGTCACGTCTTGGAGTAGAGCTCGACGATCAGCTGTTCGGTGAGCGGGATGTCGATCTGTGCGCGCACGGGCAGCTGGTGGATCAGGATCTGGAGCGTGCCCGGGACGACCTGCATCCACGCCGGGATCGGGCGCTCGCCGAAGGTCTGGCGGGCCAGCTCGAACGGGAACGTCTCCAGGGACTGCTTGCGGATCGTGATGATGTCGTACTGCTCGACGCGGTAGGACGGCACGTCGACGCGCACGCCGTTGACCTCGAAGTGGCCGTGCGACACCAGCTGGCGGGAGTGGCGGCGGGTGCGGGCCAGCCCGGCGCGGTAGACGACGTTGTCGAGGCGCGACTCCAGGATCGTCAGCAGGTTCTCACCGGTCTTGCCGGGCCGGGAGGCCGCCTCCTGGTAGTAGCGGACGAACTGCTTCTCCATGACGCCGTAGGTGAAGCGGGCCTTCTGCTTCTCCTGCAGCTGGGTGAGGTACTCCTTCTCCTGGATCCGACGACGGCCGTGCTGGCCGGGCGGGAACGGACGGAGCTCGAAGTTCTTGTCGCCGCCGACCAGGTCGGTCTTGAGGCGACGGGACTTCTTGGTGATGGGGCCGGTGTAGCGAGCCATTGACTGAGTTCTCTCTTTCCCGTTGCTTCGGCGTCAGACGCGGCGGCGCTTCGGCGGGCGGACACCGTTGTGCGGCGAGGGCGTGACGTCCTGGATCGCGCCGACCTCGAGACCAGTGGCGGTCAGCGAGCGGATCGCGGTCTCGCGACCCGAGCCCGGGCCCTTGACGAACACGTCGACCTTGCGCATGCCGTGCTCCATGGCACGGCGGGCGGCGGCCTCAGCGGCCATCTGCGCGGCGAACGGGGTGGACTTGCGGGAGCCCTTGAAGCCGACCTGGCCGGCGGAGGCCCAGGAGATGACGGCACCGGTGGGGTCCGTGATGGAAATGATCGTGTTGTTGAACGTGCTCTTGATGTGGGCGTGCCCGTGGGCGATGTTCTTCTTCTCCTTGCGGCGCACCTTCTTGGCGCCGGCCGCGGTGCGGCTCTTGGGAGGCATGTTTCTCCTACTGTCTTCGGAAGTCTGGATGTCTCAGGAAGGGTGAAACCGGCATACCCCTGGCTTGTCCCCAGGGCCAACCGAGAGGCAACTCACGGCTGGAACAGATGGACATGTTCGGGGGCAGTCGGGGGCGGAGCCCCTGACCGTTTTACTTGCCGGCCTTCTTCTTGCCGGCCACGGTGCGCTTCGGGCCCTTGCGGGTGCGCGCATTGGTCTTGGTGCGCTGTCCGCGCACCGGGAGGCCGCGACGGTGACGAAGGCCCTCGTAGGAGCCGATCTCGACCTTGCGGCGGATGTCTGCGGCCACCTCGCGGCGCAGGTCACCCTCGACCTTCAGGTTGTTCTCGATGTAGTCGCGGAGCTTGACCAGCTCCTCGTCACCGAGGTCCTTGACGCGCGTATCGGGGTTGACCCCGGTCGCCACCAGCGTTTCCTTCGAGCGGGTGCGGCCCACTCCGAAGATGTAGGTCAGTGCGACCTCGACGCGCTTCTCGCGCGGGAGGTCCACTCCAACAAGACGTGCCATCTTGTGTGTGTTTCCTTCGTTTCACTCGGAGGTCTGGAGCAGTCACCGATCCGGAGGTCGGCCCCGCAGTCGTTCGCGGGCTCCGGTCCCCGGCCTCCGAGCCGGGGGTGACGTCCTGCGCTGACGCGATGGTCAGGCATCAGGGGCCGGGTGCTGCATATTCATTTCTTGCGCTGCTCGAAGAGCCGCGAGTCGTGCTGGCCTCGGGCGAGGCTGGTGGAGGCCGCGATCAGCCCTGGCGCTGCTTGTGGCGCAGGTTCTCGCAGATCACCATGACCCGGCCGTGGCGGCGGATCACTTTGCACTTGTCGCAGATCTTCTTGACGCTCGGCTGAACCTTCATTGCCTCTGCTGTCTCGTCGATCTGTGCCGCTGGCCACTTGGCCAGCGGGGTGGTGCGGTCATGCTGGATCGTGTCGTGCAGTCGCGTCAGCGGTAGCGGAAGACGATGCGGCCGCGGGTCAGGTCATAGGGGCTCAGCTCCACCACCACGCGGTCCTCGGGGAGGATCCGGATGTAGTGCTGACGCATCTTGCCCGAGATGTGGGCGAGCACCTTGTGCCCGTTGGTGAGCTCTACGCGGAACATCGCGTTCGGCAGAGCCTCGACGATCGTGCCCTCGATCTCGATGACGCCGTCCTTCTTGGCCATATCCTCCGTCGATCCGTGACACGGCTGACCCCCGGGTTGGGACCAGCCAGGATTTCGGCACACGGGAGCACAGGGGCGCACACGTGGCCGACGCACAAGTCTACGCGAGCACGCCACCATTCGAGAAATCCGCCCCCGCCGCTGCCGCCCCACCCCGCACACCTTTATCGGGTCCCCCGATAAAGGTCCGGTTACCCCCACGTGCGATGTCCGGAACAGCGAACGTTTCTCGGGTCACCCGATAAAGGTACGAGGGCTTCGGGCTATGACAGCGGAGCGTAGGGGACCCCTGCCGCCTCGAGGCGCTGCTTGCCGCCGTCGAGCGCGGTCAGGACCCAGAGCCCGGCCTCGGTCACGGCAACGGTGTTCTCCCAGTGCGCCGCGCGGGACCCGTCGGTCGTGACCACGGTCCAGTCGTCGCCGAGTATGCGGTTCTCCTCCGCGCCGAGCGTCACCATCGGCTCGATCGCGACGGTCGTGCCCGGCCGCACCGTGGGCCCCCGGTCGCGAACGCGGTAGTTGGGCACCTGCGGGTCCATGTGCATCTCGGTGCCGATGCCGTGGCCCACGTAGTCCTCCACGATGCCGTACTCCCGCCCGTGCCGCCGACCGGCGGCCGTGATGCTGTCCTCCACCGCCGCGCCCACGGCATACAGCGGCTCTCCCACCGCCAGGGCGGCGATCCCGGCCCACATCGAGTCCTCGGTGGCGTCGATCAGGGCGAGGTCCTCGGGCCGTCCGGCCTCGCGGCCGCCCACGATCACCGAGATCGCCGCATCGCCGTGCCAGCCCTCGACGATGGCGCCGCAGTCGACCGAGAGCAGGTCGCCCTCCTGCAGCACCCGGCTGCCCGGGATGCCGTGCACGATCTCGTCGTTGACCGACGTGCACAGCGTCCCGCTGAAGCCGTGGTAGCCGAGGAAGCTGGGCACCCCGCCCTTGCGCCGGATGTGCGCCTGCGCGATCGCGTCGAGCTCGCTGGTCGTCACGCCGGGTGCGACGTGCTCGCGCACCAGCTCGAGGGTCTCCCCCACCAGGAGGCCGGCAGCCCGCATCTTGACGATCTGGTCGAACGTCTTGCCCTCGATCCGCTCGCGGCCGAAAAGTCCCATGCCGTATGCCGTGTGCTCAGCTGCCGCCCAGGACACCGGCAAGCCGCTCGGTGACCTCGTCGACGTCACCCATGCCGTCGACCTGAACGAGCAGCCCGCGCTGGCTGTAGACCTCCGCCAGGGGCGCGGTCTCCTTGCGGTAGATCTCCTGGCGCTCGCGGATCACGGCCTCCGTGTCGTCGACCCGGCCCTCGATCTCGGCTCGCCTTAGCAGGCGTCTCACCACCGCATCCTCGTCGACGGTCAGCTCGAGGACACGGTCGAGGGCGTGCCCGCGCTCGGCCAGCATCGCGTCGAGGGCCGCAACCTGCGCCAGGGTGCGCGGGTAGCCGTCCAGGAGGAAGCCGCGCTCGGCGTCGGCCTCGGCCAGGCGGTCGCGGACGATCGCGTTGGTGAGCTCGTCGGTGACGTACCCGCCCGAGGCGAGGATGTCCTTGACCTGCTTGCCCAGCTCGGTCTCGTTCTTGATGTTGGACCGGAAGATGTCTCCGGTGGAGATCGCAGGGATCGCAAACCGCTCGGCAATCCGAGCGGCCTGCGTTCCCTTCCCCGCCCCCGGCGGTCCAAGGATGATCAAGCGCATCAGCGGAGGAATCCTTCGTAATGGCGCTGCTGCAGCTGCGACTCGATCTGCTTCACCGTCTCCAGGCCGACGCCGACGATGATCAGGATGGAGGTGCCACCGAACGGGAAGTTCTGGTTGGCGCCGACGAGCACGAGCGCGATCAGCGGGATCAGCGAGATCAGGGCGAGGTAGATCGCTCCCGGAACGGTGATCCGGGTCAGCACGTAGTCGAGGTACTCCGCTGTGGGTCGCCCAGCGCGAATGCCCGGGATGAAGCCGCCGTACTTCTTCATGTTGTCGGCGACTTCCGTGGGGTTGAACGTGATCGACACGTAGAAGAACGTGAAGAACAGGATCAGCAGGGTGTAGATCGCCATGTAGATCGGGTGGTCACCGCGGACCAGGTTGGCCTCGATCCAGTTGACCCAGCCCGCCGAGGTGCCGTCGGCCTTGCGGTTGAACTGCGCCACCAGCCCGGGAAGCGCGAGCATCGAGCTGGCGAAGATGACCGGGATGACGCCCGCCATGTTGACCTTCAGCGGGATGTATGTCGACGTACCGCCGTACATCTGGCGCCCCACCTGGCGCTTGGCGTACTGCACCGGGATCCGGCGCTGGCTCTGCTCGACGAAGATGACCGCCGCGATGATGAAGAAGCCCAGCAGGATCACGCCGAAGAAGATGTCCCAGCGGCCGTCCTTCTGCTGGATCGCCCACAGCGAGCTGGGGAACCGCGAGGCGATCGAGGTGAAGATGAGGAGCGACATGCCGTTGCCGATCCCCTTGTCGGTGATGAGCTCGCCGAGCCACATGACCATGCCGGTGCCGGCGGTCATGGTGAGGACCATGATCATGATCGTCGGCATGCCGGTGCTGGTCAGGATGTTGGTGCACTGCGGGCCGAACAGCGCGCTCGGGTTCTGGGCGAAGGTGATCAGCGTGGAGGACTGCAGCACCGCGAGACCGATGGTGAGGTAGCGGGTGTACTGCGTGAGCTTCGCGGTGCCGGACTGCCCCTCCTTCTTCAGCGCGTCGAAGCGGGGGATCACGACGGTCAGCAGCTGGATGATGATGCTCGCCGTGATGTACGGCATGATCCCGAGCGCGAAGATCGACAGCTGCAGGAGCGCGCCCCCGGAGAACAGGTTGGCCAGGCCGAGCACGCCGGTGCTGGTGTCCGCTTGCTTGAGACACGCCTGGACCGCCTTGTAGCTCACCCCGGGGACGGGTACATGGCTGCCCAGTCGGAAGAGCGCCATGATGCCCAGGGTGAACAGCAGCTTCCGGCGAAGGTCCGGCGTCTTGAACGCACGGGTGAAGGCGGTGAGCACGGGTCCTCCTGGTGGCGCGGAGATCCTCCGCGGCTGAACTGACGATCCGGAAAACGATACCCCGGGCCCGGGAGTCCCGGGCCCGGGGTAGCGCAGGTCAGGCAGTGGTGCGGGTCACGCAGGCGGCACTGCCGGGGTATGCCGGCCGGCCGGCATACGGGTCCGGCTCGCCTCAGGCCGAGGCGACCGACCCGCCAGCGGCCTCGATCTTCTCCTTGGCGCTGGCCGAGAACGCATCGGCGGTGACGTCGACCTTGACGGCGATGTCACCCGTGCCGAGCACCTTGACCGGCGCGCCGGAGCGGACCGCGCCCTTGGCCACCAGGCCCTCGACCGTCACGTCGCCGCCCTCGGGGTAGAGCGCGGAGATGCGGTCCAGGTTGACGACCTGGTAGGTGGTCTTGAACGGGTTCTTGAACCCGCGCAGCTTCGGAAGCCGCATGTGCAGCGGCGTCTGTCCGCCCTCGAAGTGGTCCGGGACCTGGTAGCGGGCCTTGCTGCCCTTGGTGCCGCGGCCCGCGCTCTTGCCCTTGGAGCCCTCACCGCGACCCACGCGGGTCTTGGCGGTGCGGGCACCCGGGGCTGGGCGCAGGTGGTGCACCTTCAGGGCCGAGCCCTCGCCCGAGGCGGCCGCAGCCTGCGGCGCCTTCTTGGTCGTAGCCATGTTCAGTCAACCTCCTCGACGGAGACCAGGTGGGTCACCGTCCGGACCATCCCGCGAATCTCGGGGCGGTCCTCCTTGACGACGACGTCGCCGATGCGCTTCAGACCGAGGCTGCGCAGGGTCTCGCGCTGGTTCTGCTTGCCACCGATCTCGGAACGGGTCTGGGTCACCTTGAGCCGGGCCATCACGCACCCGCCTTGGCGCTCTCGCGGGCCGCCTCCCGGCCTGCGGCCTGGGCACGCAGCATGGCGGCCGGAGCCACCTCGTCCAGCGGCAGGCCGCGACGAGCCGCAACCGCCTCAGGGCGTTCCAGGCCCTTCAGGGCCTCGACCGTCGCGTGGACGATGTTGATGGCGTTGTCCGAGCCCAGGGACTTGGACAGCACGTCGTGGACACCCGCGCACTCAAGCACGGCGCGGACCGGGCCACCGGCGATGACACCGGTACCTGGCGCGGCCGGGCGGAGCAGGACGACGCCCGCGGCGGCCTCACCCTGCACGGGGTGCGGGATGGTGCCCTGGATCCGGGGAACCTTGAAGAAGGCCTTCTTGGCCTCCTCGACGCCCTTGGCGATCGCCGCAGGCACCTCCTTGGCCTTGCCGTAGCCGACGCCCACGGTGCCGTCGCCGTCGCCGACGACGACCAGGGCCGTGAAGCTGAAGCGCCGGCCACCCTTGACCACCTTGGCGACGCGGTTGATCGTCACCACGCGCTCGACGTACTGGCTCTTCTCTGCGTCACGACCACTGTCGCGACGGTCGCCGCGACGCTCGCGGCGCTCACCGCGGTCGCTGCCGCGGTCGGTGCCGGCTGCAACGCCGGTGCCTCGACGCTGGGGTCCTGGCATCAGATCTTCCTCATTTCAACCTTGCGGGTCTGTGTGCGGGTCAGCGCGGCTCGGATCACAGTCACGGTCACAGCGCCAGCCCACCCTCACGGGCGCCCTCGGCGATCGCCGCGACCCGCCCGTGGTACTTGTTACCGCCACGGTCGAAGACGACCGCCTCGACGCCGGCGCTCTTCGCACGCTCGGCCAGCAGCTCGCCGACCCGCTTGGCCTTCGCGGTCTTGTCGCCCTCGAAGGAGCGCAGGTCCGCCTCCATGGTCGAGGCTGAGACGAGGGTCTTGCCCACGGTGTCGTCGACGATCTGCACGAAGACGTGGCGCGAGGAGCGCGACACGACCAGGCGGGGACGCGCGGCGGTGCCGGCAACCTTCTTGCGGACGCGCAGGTGGCGGCGGCCGCGTGCCGCGACCTTGCCCTTGGCGCGCTTGATGGTGATAGCCATGGCCTACTTACCAGCCTTTCCGACCTTGCGGCGGATCTGCTCGCCCGCGTAGCGGACGCCCTTGCCCTTGTAGGGGTCGGGCTTGCGAAGCTTGCGGATGTTCGCAGCGACCTCGCCGACCACCTGCTTGTCGATGCCCTGCACCGAGAAGCGGGTCGGAGTCTCGACCGCGAAGGAGACGCCCTGGGGGGCGGCCACGGTGATCGGGTGGCTGTAGCCGAGCGCGAACTCGAGGTCGGTGCCCTTCAGCGCCACGCGGTAGCCCGTGCCGTAGATCTCCATCTTCTTCTCGTAGCCCTCGGTGACACCCAGGACCATGTTGTTGATCAGCGAGCGGGTGAGCCCGTGGAGCGCGCGCGAGGTGCGCTCGTCGTCGGGCCGCCCCACCTGGATGCCGTCCTCGCCCTTCTCGACGGTGATCGGCTCGGCCACCACGTGGCTGAGCTCGCCCTTGGGGCCCTTGACCTTGACGGAGCGGCCGTCGATGGTCACGTCAACACCGGAGGGGATGGCCACCGGAAGTCGTCCAATACGCGACATGTCTGCTTCCCCTTACCAGACGTAGGCGAGGACTTCCCCACCCACACCCTTCTGTGCCGCCTGCCTGTCGGTGAGGAGGCCGGAGGACGTGGAGATGATCGCCACGCCGAGGCCGCCGAGGACCTTGGGCAGGTTGGAGGACTTCGCGTAGACGCGCAGCCCGGGCTTGGACACCCGGCGCACCCCGGCGATCGAGCGCTCGCGGTTGGGGCCGTACTTGAGGCTGATGGTCAGCGTCTTGCCGACTTCGGCGTCCTCGACGGCCCAGCTCGCGATGTAGCCCTCCGCCTGGAGGATCTCCGCGATGTGGGACTTCAGCTTGGAGAACGGCATGGAAACCGAGTCGTGGTGCGCCGAGTTGGCGTTCCGGACGCGGGTCAGCATGTCCGCAATCGGGTCGGTCATTGTCATTGGGCTTCTCCGCCCTCTCTCACCGTGGTTTCACGCCGGCTGTCGTTGGTGGCGCCAGCGCGACCTGCGATGTAGATGGTCTGGTTCAAATCGGTGGGGTATGCCGGGTGCTTTGCCACGTGGGCGGTCACCACGAGCTCTTCGTCACGCCCGGAAGCTCGCCGCGGTGCGCCATCTCGCGAAGGCAGATGCGGCACAGCCCGAACTTGCGGTAGACCGAGTGTGGCCGGCCGCAGCGCTGGCAGCGGGTGTAGGCGCGGACCTTGAACTTCGGTGTCTTGGCGGCCTTGTTGATCAGTGCGGTCTTGGCCATGATCAGTTCTCCTTGAAGGGGAAGCCGAGCGCGCGCAGCAGGGCGCGGCCCTCGTCGTCATTGGTGGCCGTAGTGACCACGGTGATGTCCATGCCACGGACCCGGTCGATGCGGTCCTGGTCGATCTCGTGGAACACCGACTGCTCGTTGAGGCCGAAGGTGTAGTTGCCCCGGCCGTCGAACTGCTTGGGCGAGAGGCCGCGGAAGTCGCGGATGCGCGGCAGTGCGATCGTGACGAGGCGGTCGAGGAACTCCCACATGCGGTCGCCGCGCAACGTGGTGTGTGCACCGATCGGCATGCCCTCGCGCAGCTTGAACTGTGCGATGGACTTGCGGGCCCTGGTGACCACGGGCTTCTGGCCGGTGATCGCGGCGAGGTCCTTGACCGCGCCCTCGATCAGCTTGCTGTCGCGAGCGGCCTCGCCGACACCCATGTTGACGACGACCTTGACGACGCCGGGCACCTGCATGGCGTTGTCGTAGCCGAACTGCTCCTGCAGAGCAGCGCGGATCTCGCCCGCGTAGCGCGCCTTGAGGCGCGGCTGCACCGCGGCGGAGGTTTCAGTCTGAGTAGTCATGTCTTCTCTCACAGGTCCTTGCCCGAACGCACCCCGACCCGGGAGCGGCTCGTCTTCTCGCGACCATCGCGCTCAACCGTCTCGACGCGGGTCTTGACCCGGGTCGGCTTCTTGTCGGAGGGGTCGACGATGGCGACGTTGCTCACGTGGATCGGAGACTCCTGCACCACGAGTCCACCGGTGCGCGAGCCGCGCGCGGTCTGGCCGGCCTTGGTGTGGCGGGTGACGCGGTTGACGCCCTCGACGAGCACGCGCTGGGTGTCGCGGTAGACCGCGATGACCTTGCCCTGCTTGGACTTGTCCTTGCCCGCGAGGACCTGGACGAGGTCGCCCTTCTTGATCTGCATCTTGCCTGCAGTCCTGTCTGCCATGGTCACAGCACCTCCGGCGCCAGCGAGATGATCTTCATGAACTTCTTCTCGCGCAGCTCGCGGCCCACCGGGCCGAAGATGCGCGTGCCGCGCGGGTCGCCGTCGTTCTTGAGGATGACCGCGGCGTTCTCGTCGAAGCGGATGTAGCTGCCGTCGGGGCGGCGGCGCTCCTTGGAGGTGCGCACCACGACCGCCTTGACGACATCGCCCTTCTTGACGTTGCCGCCGGGGATGGCGTCCTTGACGGTGGCGACGATGGTGTCGCCGATGCCGGCGTACCGACGACCCGAGCCACCGAGAACCCGGATGCAAAGGAGCTCCTTGGCACCGGTGTTGTCGGCGACGCGCAGTCGCGACTCCTGCTGGATCACTGTCTAACTCCTGTCGTCGAGCTGGTTCTGCGCTCCGGTCGTCCCGGGGCGAGCCTTGCCGAACTGAACGTGGTCTGTGTGCCGGCCCCCCGGCATACCTGCCCTTGGCCGGTATGCCGTGTGGCCGGCCCCCGAGCCGTCGTGCGAAAGTCTCCACAACCTTCTCGGGGCGGTTGGGAGGCGGAGCCCCCCAAGGGTCGGTCTACTTGGCCTTCTCGAGGATCTCCACGACGCGCCAGCGCTTGGTGGCCGACAGCGGACGGGTCTCCATGATCAGGACGCGGTCGCCCACGCCGGCCGTGTTGGCCTCGTCGTGTGCCTTGACCTTGCTGCTGCGCCGGATGACCTTGCCATACAGCGGGTGCTTGACGCGGTCCTCGACCTCGACGACCACGGTCTTGTCCATCTTGTCGCTCACCACGTAGCCCTGGCGGGCCTTGCGGTTGCTGCGCTGGCCCGTGCTCGTGGCGGCGGTCGTTGCGGTGGTGGTTGCGGTGGTGGTCACGTCGTCCTTCTTGGTCTCGCTCATGCCGAGGCCTCCGTGCTCTTCTCGGTGCTGATGCCCTGCCCGATCCCGAGCTCGCGCTCGCGCATCTCGGTGTAGATGCGCGCAATGTCCTTGCGGACGGCGCGCAGGCGGCCATGGTTGTCGAGCTGGCCGGTGGCCGACTGGAACCGGAGGTTGAAGAGCTCCTCCTTGGCCTTGCGCAGCTCGTCGACGAGCCGGTCGTCGTCGAAACCGCGCAGGTTTCCGGCGGTCAGGTCCTTGGAACCGATAGCCATCAGATGTCACCACCTTCACGCCGGACGAAGCGGCACTTCATCGGCAGCTTGTGCATGGCCAGACGCATCGCCTCACGAGCGACCTCCTCGGACACACCGGAGAGCTCGAACATCACCCGGCCGGGCTTGACGTTGGCGATCCACCACTCGGGCGAGCCCTTGCCGGAGCCCATGCGGGTCTCGGCGGGCTTCTTGGTCAGCGGGCGGTCGGGGTAGATGTTGATCCACACCTTTCCGCCACGCTTGATGTAGCGCGTCATCGCGATACGGGCCGACTCGATCTGCCGGTTGGTAACGTAGGCGGGCTCGAGGGCCTGGATGCCGTAGTCGCCGAAGGCGATCTTGGTGCCGCCCTTGGCACCGCCCGAGCGACCCGGGTGGTGCTGCTTGCGGTGCTTGACTCGACGAGGAATCAACATGTCAGGACTGCTCCTCCGTGCTGGCGGGCGCGGTGGCCTCGGCAGGGGTCTCTGCGGCCACTGCGGACTCCGCGGGAGCCTGCTCGACGCCGGCCTCGGCGGTGCGGTCCGAGCGACGGGCGCGGGCCGGGCGGTCAGCGCCCTCACGGCGCGGGCCACGAGAGGGGCGCGGCGCGGCAGCCTGCTGCTGCGCGAGCTCCTTGGCCGTGAAGTCGCCCTTGTAGATCCACACCTTCACGCCGATGCGGCCGAAGGTGGTGCGGGCCTCGTAGAAGCCGTAGTCGATGTTGGCACGCAGCGTGTGCAGCGGGACCCGGCCCTCGCGGTAGAACTCGGTGCGGGACATCTCGGCGCCGCCCAGGCGGCCGGAGACCTGCACCCTGATGCCCTTGGCACCGGCGCGGGTAGCCGACTGCATGCCCTTGCGCATGGCACGGCGGAACGACACGCGGGCCGAGAGCTGCTCGGCGATGCCCTGGGCGACCAGCTGGGCGTCGACCTCGGGGTTCTTGACCTCGAGGATGTTCAGCTGAACCTGCTTGCCGGTGAGCTTCTCGAGCTCGCCGCGGATCCGGTCGGCCTCGGCGCCACGGCGGCCGATCACGATGCCGGGACGGGCGGTGTGGATGTCCACACGCACGCGGTCGCGGGTGCGCTCGATCTCGACACGGGCGATGCCGGCGCGCTCCATGCCCTCGGACATGAGCTTGCGGATAGCGACGTCTTCCTTCACGTAGTCGCGGTAGCGCTGACCCTCCTTGGTGGAGTCGGCGAACCAGCGGCTCTTGTGCTCAGTGGTGATGCCCAGCCGGAAGCCGTGCGGGTTGACCTTCTGGCCCATTAGCGGGTGCCTCCCTTGGCAGGCTTGGGCGCTACGACCACGGTGATGTGGCTCGTGCGCTTGTTGATACGGGCCGCACGGCCCTGGGCGCGCGGGCGGAACCGCTTCATGGTCGGGCCCTCGTCGACGAAGGCGTGCGCGACCACGAGGTTGCGCTCGTCGAACGCCTCCGCGGCGCGGTCGGCCTTGACCCGGGCATTGGCGATCGCGCTCTCGAGCACCTTGCGGATCGGGTCGCTGGCCGACTGCGGGGCGAACCGGAGCACGGCGACGGCCTCAGTGGCGTGCTTGCCGCGGATCAGGTCCACGACGCGGCGGGCCTTCTGCGGCGTGACGCGGACGTGCCGCGCCTGCGCCCTGGCTTCCATGACGTTGTCCTTCTCGGTGGTGGCGGAGCTCATCAGCGACGACGCCCCTTCTTGTCTTCCTTCACGTGACCCTTGAAGGTCCGGGTCGGCGCGAACTCGCCGAGCTTGTGGCCGACCATCGACTCGGTGATGAACACCGGGACGTGCTTGCGGCCGTCGTGCACGGCGAAGGTGTGGCCGAGCATGTCGGGTGCGACGACCGACCGGCGCGACCAGGTCTTGATGACGCTCTTGCTGCCCGCTTCGTTCTGTGCGTCCACCTTCTTCTGCAGGTGGTCGTCGATGAAGGGGCCCTTCTTCAAGCTACGAGGCATGGTTGTTCAGGCTCCTACTCAGCGCTTCTTGCCAGTACGACGGCGGCGGACGATCATCTTGTCGCTCTGCTTGCCCGGGCGGCGGGTGCGGCCTTCGGGCTGGCCCCAGGGGCTCACCGGGTGGCGGCCACCGGAGGTCCGGCCCTCACCACCACCGTGCGGGTGGTCGACCGGGTTCATCACGACACCACGGACGGTCGGGCGCTTGCCCTTCCACCGCATCCGGCCGGCCTTGCCCCAGTTGATGTTCGACTGCTCGGCGTTGCCCACCTCGCCGACGGTCGCGCGGCAGCGCAGCTCGACGTTGCGGATCTCGCCCGAGGGCATGCGCAGCTGGGCGTAGGGCCCGTCCTTGGCGACAAGCTGCACGCGGACCCCGGCCGAGCGGGCGATCTTGGCGCCGCCGCCCGGCTTGAGCTCGACCGCGTGCACGACCGTGCCGGTCGGGATGTTGCGCAGCGGCAGGCTGTTGCCCGGCTTGATGTCGGCGGCGGGGCCGTTCTCGATGCTCATGCCCTGCTCCAGGCCCTTGGGGGCCAGGATGTAGCGCTTCTCGCCGTCGGCGTAGTGGAGGAGGGCGATGCGGGCGGTGCGGTTGGGGTCGTACTCGATGTGAGCGACCTTGGCCGGCACGCCGTCCTTGTCGTGGCGCCGGAAGTCGATGACCCGGTAGGCACGCTTGTGGCCACCGCCGATGTGGCGCGTGGTGATGCGGCCGTTGTTGTTGCGGCCGCCGGTCTTGCCCAGGGGGCGCACCAGGGACTTCTCGGGCGTGGAGCGCGTGACCTCGACGAAGTCCGCGACGCTGGAGCCACGACGACCCGGCGTCGTCGGCTTGTACTTACGGATTCCCATGCTCTGAATTCCTCAGTTCCTCATCGATCCTCAGGCGCCGGCGCTGCCGAAGATGTCGATCGAGCCCTCGCGGAGCGTGACGATCGCGCGCTTGGTGTTCTTGCGCCTGCCGATGCCGAACCGGGTGCGGCGGGCCTTGCCCGGACGGTTCATGGTGTGCACCGAGTCGACCTTGACGCCGAAGACGCTCTCGACGGCGATCTTGATCTCGGTCTTGTTGGCCCGGGGGTCGACGATGAAGGTGTACTTGCCCTCATCGAGGAGCCCGTAGGACTTCTCCGACACGACCGGCGCGATCAAGATGTCGCGCGGGTCCTTGTGCAGGGTGCTCACTTGCCCTCCTCCTCAGCGCTCGAGGCAGCCTTCTTGGCGGCGGCCTTCTTGGCCGGCTTCTCCGCCTTATCGGCCTTCCCGGCGTCGTCCGCCGTGTCCGTGGTCTTCTTTGCGGAAGACTTCTTGGCCGGCTTGTCAGCCTTCGCAGCCTTCGGAGCCTTCTCAGACCTCTCGGACTTCTCGGTCTCGTCCGTGGAAGCCGCCTTCTTGGCGGCGGCCTTCTTGGCCGGCTTCTCGTCGGCAGCGGGTGCCGCCTCGACGGCCGGCGCTTCGGACACGGTGTCGGTGACGGTGTGCTCGACGATGACCTCGGCGCTGTCCCCGGCTGCGGCGCCACCCTTGACCGGGCCGGCGACGAAAGCCGCCAGGGCACCAGTGGTGAAGACGATGTCGTCGGCGCACAGGACGTCGTAGGTGTTGAGCTGGTCGACCGCGAGGACGTGGACGTTGGCCAGGTTGCGCACCGACTTCAGCGTGAGCTGGTCGCTGCGCTCGAGGACGACGAGCAGGTTCCGGCGGTCGGTGAGCCCGGCCAGGACCTTCGCGGCCTCCTTGGCGGAGGGCGCGTCACCCTTGACGATGGCGTCGAGGACGTGGATGCGGTCGTGCCGCGCGCGGTCGGACAGCGCGCCGCGCAGGGCCGCCGCCTTCATCTTCTTGGGCGTCCGCTGGGCGTAGTCGCGCGGCTGGGGGCCGTGCACGACACCGCCGCCGGCGAACTGCGGGGCGCGCGTCGAGCCCTGACGGGCACGGCCGGTGCCCTTCTGGCGGTATGGCTTGCGGCCACCGCCGCGGACCTCGCCGCGGGTCTTGGTGGAGTGCGTGCCCTGGCGGGCCGCGGCCAGCTGAGCCACGACGACCTGGTGGATCAGGGGGACGTTGACCTGGACGTCGAAGATCTCGGCGGGCAGATCGGCCACTGCGGTCTTGGTAGCCATGGGATCAGGCTCCCTTCGCTGCCGTGCGCACCAGGACGATGCCACCGCGGGGGCCGGGGACGGCGCCCTTCACGAGCAGCAGACCCTTCTCGGCGTCGACGGCGTGGATCGTGAGGTTCTGGGTGGTCTGGCGGACGCCGCCCATGCGGCCGGCCATGCGCATGCCCTTGAAGACCCGGCCCGGGGTGGCGCAGCCACCGATCGAGCCCGGCTTGCGGTGGTTCTTGTGAGCACCGTGCGAGGAGCTGACGCCGTGGAAGCCATGGCGCTTCATGACCCCGGCGAAGCCCTTGCCCTTGGTGGTGCCGGTGACGTCGATCTCCTGACCGGACTCGAAGAGCTCGACGGAGACCTCCTGGCCGACCGAGTAGTCGGCAGCGTCGGAGGTGCGGAGCTCGACGAGGTGGCGGCGCGGGGTGACGCCGGCCTTCTCGAAGTGGCCGGTCATCGGCTTGTTGACCTTGCGCGGGTCGATGGCGCCGAACGCCATCTGGACGGCGCTGTAGCCGTCGCTCTCGGCGCTGCGGACCTGCGTGACGACACAGGGGCCGGCCTTGATGACGGTCACGGGGACCAGGCGGTTGTCAGCGTCCCAGACCTGGGTCATGCCGAGCTTCTCGCCCAGGACGCCCTTGACGGGGCGCTCAGTAGCGTGAGTCATGGTCGTGTCCTCAGAGCTTGATCTCGATGTTGACGTCTGCCGGAAGGTCGAGACGCATCAGCGAGTCGACCGCCTTGGGCGTCGGGTCGATGATGTCGATGAGGCGCTTGTGGGTGCGCATCTCGAAGTGCTCGCGGCTGTCCTTGTACTTGTGGGGCGAACGGATGACCACGAACACGTTCTTCTCCGTGGGCAGCGGCACCGGGCCCACCACCGTTGCACCGGCACGGGTCACCGTGTCGACAATCTTGCGCGCCGAGCTGTCGATGACCTCGTGGTCATACGACTTCAGCCGGATGCGGATCTTCTGTCCCGCCATCGCCTCGTCTGTCTCTCTCTCGCCGTACAGCTTGCTGGGAGCCGTCCCACCCCAGAACTCCCGACCCCCGCGGTCGGGTGTGTCGCACCCGCTCCGCGGCCCGACGACACGCGCTTCCACGCAGATGTCGTGCGGATCAGGGGTTCCGGCCTGGGCCGGGGCTTGCGCTTCCCTGGAGTGTCGCCCCGCCGTGAGCTGCGGTTCGATTCGTGTCACCAAGGGTGGCGGGCCGACATGGGTCAGCGCCGCGCGTCAAGCAACCGGTCTAGTGTGCCAGAGGGCCAGCCCAACGGCCAAATCGCCCTAGCACGCCCCAACTGGGCTGTCCGGCATACCCCTTGACCCGGCGCGCCTGCCTCCACGGGCCGTAGCGGCGACCGTGCCGTCTACTACGGCACCGCTCACTCGCCGGGCGGGCCGCCGGACGGCGCGCGCTCGCGCAGCCGCCGCCCTTCCGCGATGCGCGCCTGCAGCTTCCCGGCCTTCTTCTCCGAGGCGCGAGTGTCCCGGGGTGGAAGCTGGAGCGTCTCCTCGGCTCGGATGCCCGCCTGGAGCTCGCGGGCACGCTCCATCTCGGCATCGACCTCGGCACCGAACAGCAGCGCGAGGTTAGTCAGCCAGAGCCACAGGAGGAACACGACCACCCCGGCGAGGGAGCCGTACGTCTTGTTGTAGTGCCCGAAGTTGGCGACGTAGAAGCCGAAGGCCGCGGAGGCGACCACCCATGTCAGGATCGCGATCGCCGAGCCGACGGTGATCCAGCGGAACCTCGGCTGCCGGACGTTCGGCGTCGCGTGGTACAGAACGGCCACCAGGCCGACGACGACGAAGAGGATCACCGGCCACTTCACGACGTCCCACACGACCACGGCGCCGGAGCCGAGTCCAAGAGCACTGCCCACGGCACGCGCCACGCCGCCAGTCACAACAAGTGCCACCAGCACCACCGCTGCCAGGATCACACCGCCGAGCGTGAGGAGCAGCTGGAGCGGCCGCAGCTTCCAGAACGGCCGGCCTTCGTCGATCTGGTAGATCCGGTTCATGGCCCGGCCGAAGGCCCCCACATAGCCGGATGCCGACCAGAGCGCGCCGAGGATCCCCAGGACCAGGGCGATCCCGGCATAGTGCGCCTCGGTCATCTGGCGGATCGGTCCCTGGAGCTGGTCGGCGGCGCTTCCCGCGCCGACCTGGCGCACGATGTCCAGCAGCGCGTTCGTGGTGGACTCGCCCTGACCGACCACCCCGAGGACAGAGACGAGCGCCAGGAGCGCCGGGAAGAGCGCCAGAACCGCGTAGTAGGTGAGCGCGGCGGCCAGGTCGGCACACTGGTCCCGGCCGAACTCCGCGACTGCCTTCTTCGCCGTGTAGGCCCACGAGGTCCTGGTCAGGTCCGTGGGTGAGGCCGGCTTCGCGGCATCGTCGGGTTCGGGTGCCGTGCGGGTCTTCTCGATGCTGGTGCCCTCTCGAGCCATGGCAGGTCCTTTGCCGTCCTTCGTCGATGGCTGCGTCCCCCATGACCTGCCCCGGTCCGCTCCCGCTAAACCCGAATCGGCCGTTAGGCAGGCACCGGGCGCCGGGCGACGAGCCGAGCCCCCAGCGAAGTCCAGCCGACGCCGGCAAGCAGCACGACGCCGCCCACCAGCACCAGTGGGGTCGGCCGCTCGCCCTGCACCAGCCAGGCGGTCGCGATGCCGACCGGCGGGACGAGCAGCGAGAACGGCGCCACCGACGACGCCGAGTGGCGGGCCAGGAGCGAGTTCCACACGCCGTAGCCCAGCAGTGAGGCCAGGCAGGCGGTGTATGCCGTGGAGGCCAGGTTTGCGAGGGTGAGGTGCGCGAAGGCGTGGCCCACCTCGGCGGGACCGTTGACGACCAGCGCCAGCGCGAGCATGGGGATGGGCACGATCGTTCCGGACCAGACCGTCAGCGACAGGCCGGAGGCCGTGCCCACCCGGCGGGAGGCGACGTTGCCCGCGGCCCAGCACGCAGCCGCGCCGAGGCTGAGCAGCAGGGCGGCCCAGGGCGTCGCCCCTCCCCGTCCGGCCGCGACGATGCCCAGGCCGACCATGCCGAGGACGACGCCGGCCACCTGGTGCTGCCGCGGCCGCTCGCCGATGGCCAGGAAGGCGATGAGCACGGTGAAGGCCGCCTGGATCTGCAGGACGAGCGAGGCCAGGCCGGGCGGCATGCCGAGGGCGAGCGAGGTGTAGAGGAAGCCGAACTGGCCGAGGCTCATCAGACTCCCGACGAGCATCAGGCTGCGCCAGCGCACGGGCGGCCGCGGGATGAACAGCACCGCCGGGAAGACCACGAGGGCGAATCGCAGCGCCACGAAGACCAGCGGCGGCACGCCGTGCAGGCCCCAGTCGATGACGACGAAGTTGACTCCCCAGAAGAGCATGACGAGGACGGCGAGCAGGGCGTCTTTCAACGGCACGGGAGTCACCATGGCTCGCGAAATCAATTAGCACCAGCGAATTGATTTTGCCAATTTCATGTAGCGTTGCTGCATGATCGACGTTGCGGCCATTGCCACGCTGCGCGCAGTGAGTGCTCGCGGCTCCGTCGTCGGCGCCGCGCAGGCCCTCGGCTTCACCCCGTCAGCCGTCTCCCAGCAGGTCAAACGGCTCGAGCGGCAGACCGGCGCCCAGCTGCTCGAGAGGTTCGGCCGCGGCGTCATGCTCACCGAGCAGGGCCGCCGTCTGGTCGGCGAGGGCGGCCTCATTCTCGACGCCCTCGAGCGGCTCGAGGCCGGGCTCGGCGAGCCGCATTCACCAGAGTCCCTGCGCGGAAGCCTGCGAGTGGCCGCCTTCAGCACCGGCGTGCGCGGGCTCCTCGCGCCAGCCCTGGTCGAGCTCGCCCGGGAGGCACCGCGCCTGCAGGTCACGGTCGTGGAACAGGACCCCCACGAGGCGGTCGAGCTGGTGGCAACCGGGCAGGTCGACATCGCGCTCGCACACAACTGGGCCGACCTGCCCCTGCCCATTCCCGAGCACGTCGAGTGGGTCACCCTCGGCATCGACCGGGCCGACGTGCTGGTCCACGCCGACCACCCGATCGCCCAGCGCGAAGCCGTCACCCCCGCCGAGCTGGCGGGCGAGCGCTGGGCCTGTGCCCCCGCGGGCAGCGTCTGCCACACCTGGCTGACCCACCTCTACGACGGCATCGGCGCCACGCCCGACATCAGGTACTGGGCCGGTGAGTTCAGCTCCCACGTCGTGCTGGTCGAGCACGGTGTCGCGGTCAGCCTGGTCCCCCGGCTCGGCCGCGAGATCCTGCCCGCCCAGGTGGTGGCCGTGCCGGTGACCGACCCCGTGCCCACCCGGCGGGTCCAGCTGCTGTGGCGTCGCACGATGGCCCCCAGCCCGGCGATCCAAGAACTGCGGGCGACCCTGGAGCGGGTCGCCGGCCGGGCCCTCGCGCCCGCTCCGCTGCCGGCCGGCCGGACGCGCAGTACGGCGGGCTGAGCCGGCTGAGGAGGCTGAACCGGTATGCCGTGGTGTCGCCTTCGCGACCGGCCGGGCCCCCGGCAGGGGCGGCTCGTGCGCTGGCGCGTGCGCCCGCGGGAAGGTAGCTGCTGCCTCATCGGCCGAGGTCGGCGCGTTTGCCGGCACGGACTTCGGACACAGTGACGTCATGGCGAGCATCCGGGTCGGCATCTCGGGCTGGAGGTACCGCAACTGGCGCGGCGACTTCTACCCCAAGGGGCTGCCCCAGCGCGAGGAGCTCGCGTACGCCGCGTCAAGGCTGACCACGGCCGAGATCAACGGGTCGTTCTACTCGCTGCAGCGGCCCTCGTCCTACGCGCGCTGGCGTGACGAGACCCCGGACGACTTCCTCTTCGCGGTCAAGGGCGGCCGGTACATCACGCACATGAAGCGCCTGGTCGACGTCGAGGCCCCGCTCGCGAACTTCTTCGCCTCAGGCGTGCTCGCCCTGGGCCCCAAGCTCGGGCCGGTGCTGTGGCAGCTGCCCGAGCGGCAGGCCTTCGACGCCGAACGGCTGGCCGCCTTCTTCGACCTGCTGCCCCGGACCGCCCAGGCCGCGGCGGCGCTGGCCCAGCGGCACGACGACAAGGTGGCCGGCGACCGAGCGCTGACCGAGCTGCTCAGGGAGGACCTTCGCGACCAGCGGATCCGCCACGCGCTCGAGGTGCGCCATCAGAGCTTCCTCGACCCTGCCGCGGCCACGCTGCTCCGCGACCACGACATCGGCCTCGTGGTCGCCGACACGGCCGGGCGGTGGCCGCTCATCGAAGAGGTGACGAGCGACCTGGTCTATGTCCGGCTGCACGGCGACACCGAGCTGTATGCCAGCGGCTACGGTGACGACGCGCTCAACCGCTGGGCCGAGCGGTGCCTCCACTGGGCCGGCGACGGGCTCGACGTCGTCGTCTACTTCGACAACGACGCCCGCGGGCACGCGCCGCACGACGCCGAGGCGCTGCTGCGCCGCCTGCCCAGCCCACCGGCATACCCGCTGGCTTCGACCCGACCTGGCGCCTGAGGCATCATGTGCGAGGGCCCCGCAGCCGAAGCTGCGGGGCCCTCTGTGGTGCTCGAAAGCGTCAGGTCACTTGGTGATCTTGGTGACCGTTCCGGCGCCGACGGTGCGGCCGCCCTCGCGGATGGCGAACTTGAGGCCCTCCTCCATGGCGATCGGCTGGATGAGCTCGACCTTCATGTCGGTGTTGTCACCGGGCATGACCATCTCGGTGCCCTCCGGCAGGTGGACGACGCCCGTCACGTCAGTGGTGCGGAAGTAGAACTGCGGGCGGTAGTTGTCGTAGAACGGCGTGTGCCGGCCGCCCTCGTCCTTGGACAGGATGTAGGCCTGCGCCTCGAACTCGGTGTGCGGCGTGATCGAGCCCGGCTTCACCACGACCTGGCCGCGCTCGACGTCCTCGCGCTTCGTGCCACGAAGCAGGAGGCCGACGTTCTCGCCCGCACGACCCTCGTCGAGCAGCTTGCGGAACATCTCGATGCCCGTGACCGTGGTCTTGGCCGAGTTGCGGATGCCGACGATCTCGACCTCCTCGTTGACCTTGAGGACACCGCGCTCGATGCGGCCGGTGACGACCGTGCCACGACCGGTGATGGTGAAGACGTCCTCGACCGGCATCAGGAACGGCTTGTCGACCGCGCGCTCGGGCTCGGGGATGCTCTCGTCGACCGCGTCCATCAGCTCGAGGATGGTCTTGCTCCACTCGGGGTCGCCCTCGAGCGCCTTCAGCGCCGAGACCTTGACGACCGGCAGGTCGTCACCCGGGAACTCGTAGGTGGACAGCAGCTCGCGGACCTCCATCTCGACGAGCTCGAGGATCTCCTCGTCGTCGACCATGTCGGCCTTGTTGAGGGCAACCACGATGTAGGGGACACCGACCTGGCGGGCCAGGAGGACGTGCTCCTTGGTCTGCGGCATCGGGCCGTCGGTGGCGGCGACCACGAGGATCGCGCCGTCCATCTGGGCAGCCCCCGTGATCATGTTCTTCACGTAGTCGGCGTGACCAGGGCAGTCGACGTGCGCGTAGTGGCGCTTCTCGGTCTGGTACTCGATGTGCGCGATGGAGATGGTGATGCCGCGCTGGCGCTCCTCGGGCGCCTTGTCGATGTCGTCGAACGCGAACTGCGGGTTCAGGTCCGGGAACTTGTCGTGCAGGACCTTCGAGATCGCAGCCGTCAGCGTCGTCTTACCGTGGTCGATGTGACCGATGGTGCCGATGTTGACGTGCGGCTTAGTCCGCTCGAACTTTGCCTTCGCCACTTGATGTCCTCCTCAGGACTCTCTTTTCGTGTTACGCCGTACGACCAGGCAGGACGTGGCGCCGTTTAGGGGTGGTGCTGGGTGTCGCAGTGCTGCGCGACCGATGATCTTACCGGTCACTCACCACGGGTCTTCTTGATGATCTCCTCGGAGACCGCCTTGGGGACCTCTGCGTAGGAGTCGAACTCCATCGAGTAGTTGGCCCGGCCCTGCGTCTTCGACCGCAGGTCGCCGACGTAGCCGAACATCTCCGACAGCGGGACCAGGCCACGGACGACCTTGGCGCCGCTGATGTCCTCCATGGCCTGGATGTGGCCACGGCGGGAGTTGATGTCGCCGATGACGTCGCCCATGTACTCCTCGGGCGTACGCACCTCGACGGCCATCATCGGCTCGAGCAGCACCGGGTCGGCCTTCTTCACGGCCTCCTTGAGCGCCATGGAGCCGGCGATCTTGAACGCCATCTCGGAGGAGTCGACGTCGTGGTAGCCACCGTCGACCAGGGTCGCCTTGATGCCGACCAGCGGGTAGCCGGCCAGCACGCCGTACTGCATGGCGTCCTGGATGCCGGCGTCGACCGACGGGATGTACTCGCGCGGGACGCGGCCGCCAGTGACGGCGTTGTCGAACTCGTAGAGCTCGCCCGTCTCGTGGGTGTCGAGCGGCTCGATCGTGATCTGCACCTTGGCGTACTGCCCCGAGCCACCCGTCTGCTTCTTGTGGGTGTAGTCGTACTTCTCCACCGGGCGACGGATGGTCTCGCGGTAGGCCACCTGCGGCTTGCCGACGTTGGCCTCGACCTTGAACTCCCGCTTCATGCGGTCGACCAGGATGTCGAGGTGCAGCTCGCCCATGCCGGCGATGATCGTCTGCCCGGTGTCCTCGTCGAGGTGCACCTGGAAGGTCGGGTCCTCCTCGGCGAGCTTCTGGATCGCGACGCCGAGCTTCTCCTGGTCGCCCTTGGTCCTCGGCTCGATGGCGACCTGGATGACCGGCTCCGGGAACGTCATGGACTCGAGCACGACCTGGTGGTTCGGGTCGCACAGGGTGTCTCCCGTGGTGGTGTCCTTGAGGCCGATCATCGCGTAGATGTGGCCCGCCTGGGCGCGGTCGACCGGGTTCTCCTTGTTGGAGTGCATCTGGAACAGCTTCCCGATGCGCTCCTTCTTGCCCTTGGTCGAGTTGACCACCTGGGAGCCGGCGTCGACCCGGCCCGAGTAGACCCGGACGTAGGTGAGCTTCCCGAAGAAGGGGTGCGCCGCGATCTTGAACGCCAGTGCCGCGAAGGGCTCCTCGGCGTCGGCGTGGCGGATCACCGGCTCCTCCTCTTTGCCCGGGGCGTGGCCCACGGTCGGGGGCACGTCGAGGGGGCTGGGGAGGTAGTCGATGACCGCGTCGAGCATCGGCTGGACGCCCTTGTTCTTGAAGGCGGTGCCGCAGAACACGGGGGTGATCTCACCGGCGATGGTGAGCCTGCGGATGCCGGCCTTGAGCTCCTCGACGGTGAGGTCCTCGCCCTCGAGGTACTTCTCCATCAGGTGGTCATCGGACTCGGCGACCTTCTCGACGAGGTGGTGCCGGTACTCCTCGGCCTTCTCCTGGAGGTCGGCCGGGATCTCCTCGGTCTCGTAGTCCTCACCCAGCTTGGTCTCACCGCGCCAGACCAGGGCATTCATGCGCAGCAGGTCGATGACGCCGATGAAGCTGCTCTCGGCTCCGATCGGCAGCTGGCACACCAGGGGCGTGGCGCCGAGGCGGTCGATGATGGTCTGCACGGTGAAGTAGAAGTCGGCGCCGAGCTTGTCCATCTTGTTGACGAAGCAGATGCGCGGGACGTGGTACTTGTCGGCCTGGCGCCATACGGTCTCGGACTGGGGCTCCACGCCCTCCTTGCCGTCGAAGACGGCGACCGCGCCGTCGAGGACGCGCAGGTTGCGCTCCACCTCGACGGTGAAGTCGACGTGGCCCGGGGTGTCGATCAGGTTGATCTGGTGGTCTTTCCAGAAGGTCGTCGTCGCGGCCGACGTGATCGTGATGCCGCGCTCCTGCTCCTGCGCCATCCAGTCCATGGTGGCGGCGCCGTCGTGCACCTCACCGATCTTGTAGGTGATTCCGGTGTAGAAGAGGATGCGCTCAGTCGTCGTCGTCTTGCCGGCGTCGATGTGCGCCATGATGCCGATGTTGCGGACCTTGGTCAGGTCCGTCAGGACGTCGAGTGCCACTCGTTTATCTCATCTCGCTCGTTGCGGAAACTCAGGTGGGGCAGACAGCAGGGGTATGCCGTGGCGGCGCCCCTGCCGGCGGCGTGCGGTGCCCGTGTGCCGGGAACCGCAGGCCCCGCCGTCACCAGCGGTAGTGGGCGAAGGCCTTGTTGGACTCGGCCATCTTGTGGGTGTCCTCGCGGCGCTTCACTGCGGCGCCGAGGCCGTTGGAGGCGTCGAGGATCTCGTTCATGAGGCGCTCGGTCATCGTCTTCTCGCGACGCTGCCGCGCATAGCCCACGAGCCAGCGCAAGGACAGCGTCGTCGCACGGCCGGGCTTGACCTCGACCGGGACCTGGTAGGTGGCGCCACCGACGCGACGCGACTTGACCTCGAGGGTGGGCTTGACGTTGTCGAGCGCGCGCTTGAGGGTGACGACCGGGTCGGCGCCGGTCTTGTCGCGACAGCCTTCCAGGGCGCCGTAGACGATCGTCTCGGCGATGGCCTTCTTGCCGTCGAGCAGGATCTTGTTGACCAGCTGGGTCACCAGCGGCGAGCTGTAGACGGGGTCAACGACGAGCGGGCGCTTCGGAGCCGGTCCCTTGCGAGGCATTACTTCTTCTCCATCTTCGCGCCGTAGCGGCTGCGGGCCTGCTTGCGGTTCTTGACGCCCTGGGTGTCGAGCGAGCCGCGGATGATCTTGTAGCGGACACCCGGCAGGTCCTTCACACGGCCGCCGCGCACGAGCACGATCGAGTGCTCCTGCAGGTTGTGGCCGACCCCGGGGATGTAGGCAGTGACCTCGATGCCGCTCGTCAGGCGCACACGGGCGACCTTCCGGAGGGCAGAGTTCGGCTTCTTCGGGGTGGTGGTGTACACACGCGTGCACACGCCGCGGCGCTGGGGCGAGCCCTTGAGCGCCGGGGTCTTGGTCTTGCCGACCTTGTCCTGGCGCCCCTTGCGCACCAGCTGGTTGATCGTAGGCAACCTGTTCTCCGTACCTCGTGTAGTTGTCCTGTCCCGTCTGGCCCGGTGGGCCTTGGGACTCCTTGGCGTAACCGGTTCCGACCCCCGCACTCGGGTGTGTCGGAGCCGGTGCTCTCCCCTGCACTCCCCACGGCAGACTTCGCAGAGAGGTCGTGAGTGGGTTGCCCGGCGAGAGGTTGGTGGGCTGGTGAGGCGCTCCGGCGCGTGGACCGGCGGGCCGCCTGGCCCTGCTGCCCCGCCCTGCGTGACCCGCCTGGTCGTCATGCCCTTTGGCACCTTCGCACCCTGGGGCAGGTCATCCGTGCTGACAGCGTGCCCGGACCTAGCCAGACACAGTGTTCTAGGTTACCGGCTGCGCTCACGCCCTCCAAATCGCCCCCGGCCCGGCCGGGCCCGCGATGCCACGCGATGACACGCGATGCCGGTCGTCGCCTGTGGCGGAGCGAGGTGCGCTCCCCAGAACGAGTTCGCGCAAATCGTCTACGCGGCGCG
>DASSJT010000270.1:0-29026 GCA_035691065.1 Dermatophilaceae bacterium | reverse complement strand
TTGTCGATCAGGTTCGTGAAGCTGAGGATCGCGCCAACGACGATGAGGAAGATGCCAAGGCCGAGGCCCATGTCGTGCTCCTTCTCCAAGGCCCGCGCACGTGCGCGCGGACGTCATGGGGACGGAATACCCGCCGACGGGCGGGCCAATCGCGGCACGCCTGGCCCGACCGCGTCGAGTCCAACGCCCGGCCCTGCTCGTCCCGACGCCGCTGAATCCGGATGCCTGCTACTCCTGGCGGTCGGTCGGCGGACCAGCCGGCTGGCGGGGATGGCGTCGGTCCAGCGGGGCTGGGTAGCTGCGCCGGGTGCCCTTGACCGCGCTGCTACCTGAGGCGGCCAGGCCGAGGATGGCCACGGCGATCGTCCCGATGACGAACAAGATCAGCACCATGAATGCCACGACACACCTCCTTCGACCGCTCGCCGGAGACGCCCACCACGAACGCTCATCACAAACGGTAGCGCCGCTCGGCGCCGCGGCTCCAACAAAGGGGGAGCCCGATGGCGGGAACGGGACGTTCAGACTCCGCGGAGGTCGAGCCTGAGCTCGTCGGGAGCGCCGTCCTGGAGCACAACGGGGATGCCCCAGTCCTGCTGGTAGAGGTGGCAGGCGGCGTGCGCCGGGGTGGCGCCGGTCACCGGGTCGCCGTCGCAGGTCGCCGCCTGGACGCTCACGTGGAGAACGCCCTCCCAGACCGACCGGTCCAGGACCAGGTCCCTGACCAGGCCCGGCGTCGTGCCCGCCCCCTCGACCAGGAGCGCCTCCGGGGTCGCCGAGACCATCAGCTGGGTCGGGTCGCCCCACCGGTCATCCAGCTTCTGCCCGGTGGGCGGCGTGAACGCGACGTTGAGCCGCACCGCACCCGCCGCCAGCTCTGTCGGTGGCCGCTGGGTGTGGTGGGTATCGCCGTCCACCCGGGTTGCCTTGTCGGGCAAGGGGATGCGGACGAGCTGATGGGCCGCGGACTCGACGACGACGAGCGCCCCTGTGCCGTCCCGTGAGATGTCCACCACCGCCCCGCTGGGCTCGGCCAGTCCTTCGAAAAGCGTCATGACCTCGTCGGCGAGCGGGTCGTAGCGCCGGACGGCCCCGTTGTAGGTGTCGCTGATCGCCACCGAACCGTCGGGAAGGGCGGTCACGCCCAGGGGGTGCTGCAGCAGCGCCTCACGCGCTGGACCGTCGCGGTGGCCGAAGTCGAACAGGCCCTTCCCGACCTGGGTGGTGAGCATCAGACCCTCGTCGGTTCGGACCAGGGAGCGGAGCGCCGAGGTCTCGGAGTCGGCCACCCACAGACGGCGGCCGTCGGGCGAGACCGCAAGCCCGGACGGCTGGGCGAACCAGGCCAGGTTGGCAGGGCCGTCGCGGAGGCCCTCCGCGGACGTCCCGGCCAGCACGCTCACCCGCCCGTCGGCCGGGTCCGGGGCCAGGTCGAGCGCCCACAGCTGGTGGACCCCCGCCATGGCGATCACCACCCGGCCCTCGAACCACGCGAGGTCCCACGGCGTCGAGAGGTCCTGCTCCAGGGCAGGCCCTCCCCCGGACCGCTCGCGCAGCTGCCGTCCCGTCCCCGCGACCGTGGTCCACGTGCCGTCGAGGAGCCGCAGGGCCCGGATCCGGTGGTTCACGCTGTCGGCGACCAGCACGGCATACCCCAGCCGCACGGTCGCCTCGAAGGGGAGCACCAGCACTCCCTGGGGCTCGTTCAGCTCGGCCGGACCGCCATAGCGGGCCCGCTCGCTGACGAGGTCGGCCTCGAGATGGACAACCTGGTGGTGGGCGGTGTCGGAGACGAGGTAGCTGCCGTCGTCGCGCGCGGCCACCTTGCCCGGGAAGCGCAGGGCTCCCGCAGGCGCTGGCGGGGGAACGTACGGTGAGTTGCCCTGGCGCAGTGTGCCCTTGGCGGCGTGCTCGGCGATCAGCTCCTCGACCAGCACGGCGAGCCCGGGGGCGTGGCCCTCGCCCGACATCGACGCCACGATGTAGCCCTCCGGGTCGATCACCACCAGGGTCGGCCACGCCCGTGCGGTGTAGGCCTTCCACGTCGTGAGGTCCGGGTCGTCGAGCACCGGGTGGTGGACCGCGTAGCGCTCGACGGCCGCCGCCAGCGCGTCTGGGTCGGCCTCGTGCTCGAACTTCGGCGAGTGGACGCCGATGAGCACCATCGAGTCGGCGTACTTCTCCTCCAGCGGACGCAGCTCGTCGAGCACGTGGAGGCAGTTCACGCAGCAGAAGGTCCAGAAGTCGAGCACCACGACCCGCCCGCGCAGCTGTGCCAGCGAGACGTCGCGGCCCCCGGTGTTGAGCCACCCGCGGCCGGTGAGGGCAGGGGCACGCAGACGGGTCCGGTTCACGGTCACATCCTCGCAACAGACCAGCGACCGGGCGTATGCCGGCCCTGCCACCGGGTATCTGGTGCGCTGTGGAAGTGTTTCCTCCCTCCGCCCGTCCGCTGTTTGGACGATCCTCGGCGAGTCGGCCGCGCATTGTCAGTGGTCAGGAGTCTCATGGAAGTGGCGCCGCCCACGACCGGACACCCCGGTCGGTCCACGGCAGCGCTGGCTCCGCGTCCGTCCCACAAGGAGGTGTTACGGATGAGGCACAGGGAGCTGAGTGACTCAGCAGTGTTCGTGGCAGCGAGCACAGCGGCGGCAGTGCACCGCCGAGACCACATGCACAACGGAGAGCCCTGCCACCCGCACGTGATCGAGGTCGTCGGCCTCGGCACCTCGGCGACGGCGGTGTGTCACGACTGCGACTGCGAGACCGGGTTCATCGACGCCCACAACGCCCAGGTCGTCGCGGAACAGCACCGGCGCCAGACGGCGTGACGAGGCGGCGTTCCTCTCTGGAGCCGGAGGTCGCGCTCTAGAGTCGGCGGTCGCGCAGCACCGGGAAGGCCTCTCGCGTCGCAGCGATCGAGCTCAGCTCGACGTCCACGCTGAGCACCTGCTCGTTCACTCCCGCCTCGGCGAGCACCTCACCAGTCGCCAGGACCACCTGGGAGTACCCGCCCATCTGGTGGTCGGCGTGGGTGCCCGCGGTGTTGCACGCGATGAGCACGCACTGGTCCTCGATCGCGCGAGCCCGCCCGAGCAGGCTCCAGTGCCCGACCCGGGCAGCGGGCCAGGCGGCCGGCACGATGAAGACCGTTGCCCCGGCATCGAGCTGCCGCCGGTAGAGCTCGGGAAAGCGCAGGTCGTAGCAGGTGGACAGCCCGGCTCGGTGGCCCTCCAGCAGGTCGAGCAGGATCAGGTGCTCGCCCGCCTCCATCAGCGCCGGCTCCCCGGCCCCGAAGCCGAAGCGGTGGATCTTGCGGTAGGTCGCCGCAAGCTCCCCCAGCGGCGTGAACACGAGGGAGGTGTTGGCGAGCGTCCTCCCCTCGGCGCCCCCGAGGGGAAGCCGCTCCACGATCGATCCGGCGTGCAGGAGGACACCCGCGTCTCGGGCGGCGGCTGCCATGGCCTGGGCCACCGGCCCGTCGACCGGCTCGGCGCGCTCGTCCCAGTGGGCGTAGTCGAACCCGCCCGCAGACCAGAGCTCGGGGAGCACCACGAGGTCGTGGCCCGCCTGCTGGCGCACCAGCTCGGCGACCCGCTCGGTCCGCTCCTCCACCGGCTCCTCGTCGCCGTAGGCCAGCTGGATGACGGCAACCCTCATCGGCGCTCTCCCTTCTCGAGCTGCGCCTTTCGCTGGGCGAGGTAGGCGTTGTAGGCGGCGAGCTCGGCGTCGCCGTCACGGTCGGCCTGTCGGTCGCGGCGCACGGCCTCGGCCCGGTCAGAACGTACCCAGGCGAAGGCAACCATCATCGCCAGCACGAGGGTCGGCGCCTCGCCGACACCCCATGCGATCTCCCCGGCAGTGCGCTGGTCGGCCAGCGGGTCGGTCATCCACGGCAGGTGCAGGGCGGTGAAGAAGTCCGGAGCCAGCAGCGCGCGGCTCCCCGTCAGCACGACCCCGAAGAAGGCGTGGAAGGAGATCGTCGCGAACAGCACCACGAGCAGCATCAGCGGCGGCCACCGCTTCGGCCCGGGGTCGGTGCCCACGAGAACCCAGGTGAACAGGTAGCCGGTGAGGAAGAAGTGGGCAACCATCAGCAGGTGCCCGGTGTGGGTGGTCAGCGCCAGCTCGAAGGTCGGCGAGTAGTAGAAGACCGCCAGGCTGACGAAGAAGAGGGCGGCTGCGACCACCGGGTGGGAGAGCACGGCGACGACACGTGAGTGCACCACCTGGAGGATGACCTCGCGCGGGCCCCAGGTCTTGTCCTGGCGTGCGGGGAGTGCGCGCAGGGCCAGCGTGACGGGCGCGGCGGGCACCAGGAGGAGGGGCACCAGCATGGCGATGGCCATGTGCATGACCATGTGGGTCGAGAAGAGCACCCGACCCCAGATGCCGGGCGCCCCACATGTGGCGTAGGCGAAGACCGCCCAGCCGGCGACCCACAGCACCGTGCGGCCCAGAGGCCAGCGGTCGCCGCGCCGGCGCAGCCGACGCACCCCCGCGGCATACAGGCCGATCATGAGCAGCGCGAGCCCGAGGAAGAGCCAGTCCGTGCGCCAGGCGATGAGCCAGTCAAGCCCGCGGAGGGGGCCGGGGTCGGGGTATCCGGTCAGCTCGAGGACCCGGCCGGTCGAGGCCGGCCGGTCGGGCACGGGTGGGGCTGACCGCGAAAGGGTCACGGCGGCACCGACGGCAAGGCCCATGACCAGGAGCTCACCGAGAGCGAGGCGCAGGAAGGCGGCCGAGTCGGAGGCGCGCTGCGTGAGACGCCGGGCGATGAGCCGCCGATGCCGCCAGCCGGCGAGCCCCAGCAGCAGGAGTGCCGTCGCCTTGACGACCACGATCGCGCCGTACGACGTGCCCAGCGCCCCGAGCGAGCCGAGCCGGATCCAGGCGCTCTCCAGCCCAGAGAGCGCGACGAGGACGAAACCCCATCCTGCAACCGTGCTGTACCTCGCCACGGTCGCTCCGAGATCGCTCCCGAGCCGGGGCCGCATCGCCACGAGGGCCAGCAGGCCGCCGACCCAGACCACCACGCCCGCGAGGTGCACCGCCACGGCATTGACCGCTTCCTCGTGGCTCGCGCTGCCGGCCGCGTGCCCGGTCAGGGACAGGATCACCGTGCCGGCGAGCGCGGCTACAGCAAGCCAGCCCATGAACGCCCGGGACGTCGCCACGGCTGCGCCCAGGGAGACCAGCACGGCCACCAGGGCGCTGATCGCCAGCACCCGGGTCGCCTCGATCTCGAACACGAAGTTGACGAACTGGCTACCGAAGCCCGGGCCGGACAGGGGTGTGCCGGCGAGCGCGGCGAACTCGAACAGCACGCCCACGAAACCCGCAGCTGCCCAGACGGCCCCGGCCAGGCTGGCGAGCCGGGTGGCATCGACGCGGCGAGTGGTGCGGGTCGTCTCGGGCACGAGAAAGGCAGCGAGCCCGAGCAGGCCTACGGTGGCAGCGGCGGCGAGGTCGCGGACGACCTGCACGAGCGGCAGCCCCCAGCGCACGACCGGGCCCGGGTCGCCGACGGCGAGCGGTGCGCTCGCGCCGGTGACGAGCGACCCGGCCACCGCCATGGTCAGGCCGGCCATGACAGCCAGGGCAGCCGGCCGAGCCCAGTCCATCGGGCTGCTCGCGGGGCGCGCCGGCCGGTCCGTTGAGGGTGCTGTCACGGCTCAAGCCTAAGTACGCTGCGGGGATGCCCCTCCACCCGGCCGCTCCGGACGACTACCACGGTCTGGTCGAGGCGTACGCCCACAGCCTCCACGCCATCGTCGACCTCGGCCGGACCTGCCGTGAGGAGGACTTCGAGCGCCCGACCGACTGCCCTGGCTGGACCGTGAAGGACCAGATCTCCCATGTGGTCGGGCTCGAGGACTGGATAGCCGGGGGGGAAGTGCCCGACGTCGAGGTCCCCGACTACGCGCACATCCGCAACGAGAGGGGGGCCTTCGTGGAGAAGTCGGTGGAGTCCCGCCGCGGAACGCCGGGTGAGGAGGTGGTCGACGAGCTGGAGGACGTCGTGGCCCAGCGGCTGGCCGCGCTGCGAAGCCCGGCTCTCGACCTCGACTCCGAGGTGGCTGGGTCGTTCGGGCCGGGACCTGCGCGGGAGACCTTGCCCGTGCGCATCCTCGACGTCTGGACCCACGAGCAGGACATCCGCGAGGCACTGGGGCGCCCGGGCAACCTGGACTCCCCGGCTGCCAGTGTGGTCCTCGACCTGCTGTTCCGGGCACTGCCCCGCATCGTCGCGAGGGATGCGCGCGTCGAGCCGGGAAACGCGGTGATCATCGACGTGACCGGGCCGGTGATGGGCCGGGCCGGTGTGCGGGTCGAAGAGGTCGACGGCAAGCGCCGCGGGTTCCCGCTGTTCACCGGCGAGCAGCATGAGCACCCGGATGTCACGGCAACGAGCATCATCCTCTCGACCCAGGCCGTCGCGCGCCGCTTGGCGGGCCGCGGTGCGCTGGACGACATCCACTACACCGTGGTCGGCGACGAGGACATCGCCCGGCGGGTGCTGGAGGCCCTGCCGCTCACCGCATAAAGCGCAACAATCTGCAATCGTACGGTTGCAGTTCATGGAAAGATGTGCAACTCTGAAGTTGCATATTCATTCCAAGGAGGAACCATCATGAGCATTCCCAACACCATCGAGCGTGAGATCCGGATCGCGGCGCCCGTCGAGCGGGTCTGGGCCCTGGTCGCCGAGCCCGGCTGGTGGATCAACGACGGCGAGATCCGGCAGCACCGCATGGAAGAGCGTGAGGGCCACGTCCTGGTCCATGACGAGAAGCACGGCGCTTTCCCCATCGAGATCATCGAGCTCCGCGAGCCGGAGTACGCCGCCTTCCGCTGGCTCGCCGCCGAGGGCTCCGAGCATGCCGCGGAGCACATCCCCACGATCGTGGAGTTCACCCTCGAGCCCACGCCGGACGGAGTGGTCGTCCGCGTCGTCGAGACCGGGTTCGCCGAGAGTGGCGATGTGAGCGACAGCGTGCGGGCCAGGAACTACGACCGCAACACCGAGGGCTGGGGGTTCGAGCTGGCCGCGGCCCGGACTCACCTCGAGGTCGGGTGACCGTCGAGAGACCGCCCATGACCAGCGGGGACGAGCCGGGGACCAGCGGCCAGAGCCTGGTGGCAGCCGTCTTCGCCTGCCTCGCCGACGAGACCCGCCGAGAGGTCCTTGACGTGGTCCTGCGCCACGGCCGGGTCAGTGCGAGCGCCATTGCGCGGGAGGTGCCAGTCTCCCGACAGGCCATCGCCAAGCACCTGACGCTGCTGGCCGAGGCCGGGCTCGTCGGCTCGGAGCGGGTCGGGCGCGAGGTGCTGTACGCCGTGCGCCCAGAGCCGCTGCAGGCGGCGGCTCGCTGGCTCGACCGCTCCGCGGCGGCCTGGGACCGCCGGCTGGCATCCCTCAAAGCCTCGGCCGAGAGGGGCGACTGAAGGCAGGCCAGGTTCGGAGCGAGGGCGCTATTTGCTTGCGGCATACAACTAGTCTGTGATAGTTGTATGCCGCAAGCATCCTTTTCGTCGAAGGGTCCTCATGAGCGTCGCACCTGACGAGGCCGGGGAGCTCGGGTTCGAGCTGATCCGCCTCGTGAAGCTCCTTCAGTCGCTGAAGCAGACCTACCGTATTCACCCGGCCGTCGAGACCACGGCGTTCCCCATGCTCTTCTCGCTCATGGACGGGCCGCGGCGGGTCTCGAACCTCGCCGAGTGCGTCCACTCCGACACCAGCACGATCAGCCGTCAGGTCTCGACCCTGGCGGCCGAGGGACTGGTGGAGAAGGTGGCCGACCCGCAGGACGGCCGGGTCCAGATGGTCAGCCTCACGCCCAGCGGCAAGGAGCTGCTCGACCGGGTCCGCGCCGACCGGGCCGAGCTCTTCCGGACCCTCCTGCATGAGTGGTCCGCTGCGGACATCGGCGAGTTCACGGCATACGTCCACCGCTTCGCCCGTGACCTCGAGAAGTGGCGCGAGCGCGCGACCCGGGCCCCCGTCGGCACCCCGACGGCCACGAGCGCAACGACCACGAGCACCTCGACGAGCACCTCGTCGAGCACTGCAACGACCGCCCCCACGAGCACCCCAACCACCATGGAGACCAGCCGATGAGCACTCCAGCCGGCAGCATGCCGGGCACGGACGCCCCTGAGGCCGCCCTCACCCACCGCCAGATCCTGACGATCCTGGTCGGGCTGCTGATGGGCATGTTCCTCGCCGCCCTCGACCAGACCATCGTCGCCACCGCGATCCGCACGATCGCCGACGACCTCAAGGGCCTGGACGAGCAGGCCTGGGCGACCACCGCCTACCTGATCACCTCGACCATCGTGACGCCGCTGTACGGAAAGCTCTCCGACATCTACGGCCGCAAGAAGTTCTTCAGCGCCGCGATCACGATCTTCATCGTCGGCTCGATCCTGTGCACGCTGTCGCAGTCAATGCTCCAGCTGGCGTTCTTCCGCGCCTTCCAGGGGCTCGGCGCCGGCGGCCTGTTCTCGCTCGCCCTCGCGATCATCGGCGACATCGTGCCGCCCCGCGAGCGGGCGAAGTACCAGGGCTACTTCCTGGCCGTGTTCGGGACCTCGAGCGTGCTCGGGCCGGTCATCGGTGGGTTCCTCGCCGGCCAGTCCAGCCTGCTGGGCATCGACGGCTGGCGCTGGGTCTTCCTCGTCAACGTCCCGTTCGGCATCGCCGCACTCGTGGTGGTCTCCCGCACCCTCCACCTGCGCCACAGCCGGCTCGACCACCGGATCGACTGGTGGGGCGCCGTGACGCTCACGGTGGGCCTCGTGCCGCTGCTCCTGGTGGCCGAGCAGGGCCGCGACTGGGGCTGGGGATCGGGTCGCTCGGTGGCCTGCTTCACGATCGGGGCGATCGGCGTGATTGCGTTCCTCCTCGTCGAGCGGGCGATGGGCGAGGAGGCGCTGTTGCCGCTGCGGCTGTTCAGGATCCGCACCGTGGGGGTCGCCTCGGGCGCCTCCGTCCTCATCGGCATGGCGATGTTCGGCGGCCTGGCCTGCCTTCCGCTCTACCTGCAGATCGTCAAGGGGGCGACCCCGACCGAGGCGGGTCTGCTGTTGTTGCCGATGACCCTCGGGATCATGTCCGGCTCGGTGGTCTCGGGCCAGATCATCTCCCGCACCGGCCGCTACCGGCACTTCCCAATCATCGGGGCCGCCCTGCTCACTCTCGCGCTGTTCGTCTTCCACTGGGTGCACGCCGAGACGCCACTGTGGCAGACCATGATCGTGATGGTGTTCTTCGGCCTGGGGCTGGGCTTCAACTTCCAGCCGCTGACCCTCGCGGTCCAGAACGCCGTCTCGCCTCGCCTGATCGGGGTGGCCACCTCCTCGGCAACGTTCACCCGCCAGATCGGCGGCACGCTCGGGACGGCCGTGTTCCTGTCGATCCTCTTCACAACCGTGCCCGACCGCATCGCCTCGGCAATGTCCAAGGCAGCCGGCACCGCCGACTTCCAGGCCGCCCTGCGCGACCCGGCGAACGCGACGTTCGCGCACCAGCTCGCGGCGGCAAAGGCGTCCGGTGGGGCCGGCCAGGCCACCGGGGTGCTGAAGGACAGCTCGTTCCTGACCCACCTGGACGACCGGCTGGCGCTGCCGTTCCTCCAGGGGTTCTCCGACTCCATGGACCTGGTGTTCCTGGTCGGCTCCGGCGTGATGCTGGTCGCGTTCTTCGTGATGCTCCTGCTCCCGCACGTCGAGCTGCGCGGCTCGTCGGCCTATTCCGAGCGCCGGAAGGCAGACACCGCACTGGAGACGACGGCCCATCCCTGAGCCCTGGCGGGGAACCCCGAGGCGGGTTATGCCGGGTGGTGAGCACCCGGCATACCCCGCCTTTTGGCTGGCTTTGCGGCGTTCCCGCCGACCGGCGGTCAGCCCCAGACCAGCGCCTTGGCCGGGTCCTCCAGGATGGCGGCGACGTCGGCGAGGTATCGGCTGCCGAGCTCGCCGTCGACCACGCGGTGGTCGAACGACAGCCCGAGCTGGGTGACCCACCGCGGCTCGATCGACTCGGTGCCGTCGGGCGCGGTGACGACCCAGGGCATACGTCGGATCGCGCCGAACGCCATGATCGCCGCCTCGCCCGCGTTGAGGATGGGCGTGCCGGTGTCGACCCCGAAGACGCCGACGTTGGTGATCGTGATCGTGCCGCCGCTCATCTCAGCCGGCTGGGTGCGGCCCTCGCGGGCCGTCGCCGTCAGGGCCCCGATCGCCTCTGCCAGCTCGCGCATCGTCAGCAGGTCGGCGTCCTTGATGTTGGGGACGATCAGGCCGCGCGGCGTGGCGGCTGCGATGCCGAGGTTGACGAAGTGCTTGACCGCGATCTCCTGGGCCTGCTCGTCCCACGTCGCGTTGATGCCCGGGTTGCGGCGCACCGCGATGCACATGGCCTTGGCCAGCACCAGGAGCGGCGTGACCTTGACGTCGGCGAACTCGCGGTCCTTCTTCAGCCTCTCGACGAGGTCCATCGTGCGGCTGACGTCGACCGTGACCCACTCGGTGACGTGGGGGGCGGTGAACGCCGAGCTGACCATGGCCTGGGCGGTCATCTTGCGGACACCCTTGATCGGTGTGCGGGTCTCGCCGCGCCCGTTGACCGGGAGTCCGGGACCCGCTGCAAGGGCCGAGCCGTATGCCGGTGCGCCGGGCTGCGCGGCAACCTGGGGCACAGTGCCCCTGCCGTCCCGCTGACCGGCCGCGTGAGCCTCGACGTCCGAGCGGGTGATGATCCCGCCCTCGCCGGAGCCCAGCACCTGGTCGAGGTCGACGCCGAGGTCCTTGGCGAACTTGCGCACCGGGGGCTTGGCGAGGGCGCGGCCTCCCCCGGCTCGGGCTGTGGGGGGCTCTGGGGCCTCGGAGACTTCGGAGACCGCTGGGACCTCGGGGACTCCGGGGACCTCTCGGGCCGGGACGGCTTCACCCGACGAAGGGACGCTTTCCCCGGGAACGCTCGTGGGGGGAGCCGTACCTTTCTCGGGTGACCCGATAAAGGCACCCGCGCCCGGGGTGGCCTTGCGGGGGCGGCGCTTTGCCTCGGTCTGCTTGACGCCGTATCCCACGAGGACCGCGGTGCGGCCGGTCGACGTCGTGCCGCCGATCTTGCCCTCCTCGATGTCCTCCTCGGGCTTCAGCTTCGGCGCGGGGCTCCCCTCGATGCCGGGCTCGACGGCGCCCTGGGCCGGCGCATCCTGCACCGGCGCCGCGCCTCCCGGAGCGGTGTCGACGGCGATGATCGGCGTACCGACCTCCACCGTCTCGCCCTCCTCGACCAGCAGCTTGGAGACGGTGCCGCCGAAGGGCACCGGGAGCTCGACCAACGACTTGGCGGTCTCGATCTCGACCACGATGTCGTTGACCTTGACGGTGTCGCCCGGCTTGACCCGCCAGGTGACGATCTCCGCCTCGGTGAGGCCCTCACCGGGGTCGGGCAGCTTGAACTCCTTGACAGTCATCGTGTCCCGCCCTTCCGATCAGTAGGCCAGCGAGCGGTCGACGGCGTCGAGCACCCGGTCGAGGTCGGGGAGGAACTCCTCTTCCAGGCGGCTCGGCGGGTAGGGGATGTTGTAGCCGCCGACCCGGAGGACCGGTGCCTCGAGGTGGTAGAAGCAGCGCTCCGTGATCGTGGCAGCGATCTCGGCGCCCAGGCCGCCGAACGTCGGGGCCTCGTGGACCACGATCGCCCGGCCGGTCTTCTCCACCGACTTGGCCACGGCCTCGACGTCGAGGGGGGAGAGGCTGCGCAGGTCGATGACCTCGAGGCTCTTGCCCTCGTCGGCCGCCGCCTGGGCTGCCTGGACGCAGGTCTTGACCATGGGCCCGTAGGCCAGCAGCGTCGCGTGCTCGCCCTCGCGGACCACAGCTGCCTCGTTCAGGCCGCGGGAGGCGCCACTCTCGTCGACCTCGGCCTTGTCCCAGTAGCGGCGCTTCGGCTCGTAGAAGATCACCGGGTCGTCGGTCTCGATCGCCTGCTGGATCGTCCAGTAGGCGTCCTCGGCGTTGGAGCAGCAGACGACCCGCAGGCCTGCGGTGTGGGTGAAGTAGGCCTCGTTGGACTCGGAGTGGTGCTCGACCGCTCCGATGCCGCCGCCCACGGGGATCCGGATGACCATCGGCAGGGCCACCTTGCCGAGCGACCGGGCTCGCATCTTGGCCACCTGGCTGACGATGTGGTCGAAGGCCGGGTAGACGAACCCGTCGAACTGGATCTCGACGACGGGCCGGTAACCGCGGAGGGCCATGCCGATCGCCGTGCCCACGATGCCCGCCTCGGCCAGCGGGGTGTCGATGACGCGGTCCTCCCCGAAGTCCTTCTGGAGACCCTCGGTCACGCGGAAGACGCCGCCCAGCTTGCCGATGTCCTCGCCCATGAGCAGGACCTTGGGGTCGCGCTCCATGGCCGCGCGCAGCCCGGCGTTGATGCCCTTGGCAATCGTCATCTGCGTCATCAGTGGGCCCCCTCTCCCTCGAAGCCCGCGTGGTACTCGACGAACTCGCGGCGCTCCTTCTGAATGAGGGGGTGCTCGTCCACGTAGATGTGGTCGAACATCGACTCGCCCGTTGGGTCCGGCATGCCAAGGCAGCCCTCGCGGACCTGCGCCGCCAGCTCGTCGGCCTCCTGCTCGACCGCGTCGAAGAAGGCGGAGTCGGCCTTGCCCTCGTGGACGAGGTAGGCCTTGAACCGTTCGATCGGGTCGCGGTGCTTCCATACCTCCACCTCTGCGGAGACCCGGTACTTCGTGGGGTCGTCGGACGTCGTGTGGGCGCCCATGCGGTAGGTGTAGGCCTCGATGAACGTCGGGCCCTGCCCGGCGCGGGCGGCGTCGAGGGCGTGCTTGGTCACGGCGTAGACCGCCAGCACGTCGTTGCCGTCGACCCGCACGCCGGGGAAGCCGAAGCCGCGCGCCCTCTGGTAGAGGGGGATGCGGGACTGCTTCTCGTTGGGCTCGGAGATCGCCCACTGGTTGTTCTGGCAGAAGAACACGATCGGGCTGTTGTTGACCCCCGCGAAGACGAGGGACTCGCTCACGTCGCCCTGGGACGTCGCACCGTCGCCGAAGTAGGCGATGACCGCCGTGTCGCGGTCGTCGTCGCCGGTGCCCACGGCGCCGTCTCGCTGGACGCCCATGGCGTAGCCGGTCGCGTGCAGCGTCTGGGCACCGATGACGATCGTGTAGAGGTGGAAGTTCTTCTCGTTCGGGTCCCAGCCGCCGTGGTTGACCCCCCGGAAGAGCCCGAGGAGGTTGAGCGGGTTGACCCCCCGGCACCAGGCGACGCCGTGCTCGCGGTAGGTCGGGAAGGCGTAGTCCTGGGGCCGCAGCGCACGGCCCGAGCCCACCTGGGCAGCCTCCTGGCCGAGCAGCGAGGCCCAGATGCCGAGCTCGCCCTGCCGCTGCAGTGCCGTGGCCTCGGCATCGACCCGCCGGATGAGCACCAAGTCGCGGTAGAAACCGCGCAGGTCGTCGTCGGTCAGGTGCTGCACGAACTCGTCGTAGTCCGGCCGCTCCAGCCGCTGGCCTTCGGGGGTCAGCAGCTGGACCATGTCCGGTCCACCATCGCCGACCTCAGGGACGGGGGCAGTCAGCCGATCGAACTCCGGGGACGACTCGACGTCCACGGAGCCGGCTGCGACAGCGTTGTCGCTCACAGGTACTCCTTTATCCGCGGCGGCCACGGTGGTGGCCGAGTTGGGTCGGGCCACGCCCATCGGAAGGGGTTGCCTCCGGTGCGCGCGGCGATCACACCCCGGCCATTCGGGTGGTGCCGTCATCGATGACGGATGGGTCCGGGGTCACCTTCGTGCCTCGAGACCGAGCGTACCCGGCACCGGTTCGGCGTTCACAACTCGGGCGGCGCCCCGTCCGCGGCCCACCCCGCGCCCCAGCGGTGCGCAAAAGTCGCACCAACCGGCAGCCCAGCCGAGGTCACCCGGCCTCGATCACCCGCTTGGCGCGCTCGAGGCCGGCCACCTCCGAGTTCATCGACTTCTGCACCGACCCTCCGAGCAGGAGCCCCTTGAGGCCGCCCAGCTCGGCGCCCAGCTCGAGGCCGACCTCGGTGCCACCCGGGACCGCAGAGAACGTCCACGAGCCGTGGGGCCGAACCGGGCCGGAGATGACCGAGAAGGCGAAGCCCCGGTTCTCGTCGAACGCCGTGACCATGAAGTCCGAGGTCAGGGCCCGGCCGAACGGTCCCTTGACCATCTGCCGGTAGACCGCACCCTTGCCGTACGCGCCCTCCCGCCGGATCGACAGCACCGCGGGCCGCCACTTCGGGTCGTTCTCACAGTCGGACAGGAAGGCGAAGACCTCCTCGACCGGACGGGCGATGACAACGGTGTTCTTCGCATTGGGCATGGCCCCAACCCTCTTCACCTTCGACAGGGGCCCGCGCCGGGTCCTCAACGGTCATTGAAGCCCATTGAAGCGCTGAGCGACCTCCACCGGGGCCTCTAGCGGAGATTGCCGCCCGTATGCCGGGAAGCCGGCTTCCCGGCATACGTCCGGTTCGGTCTAGAGGCGGGAGCGGAACGCGGCCGCGATCTCGAGCAGCCGGTCGTTGGCCTCGGTCTCGGCGACGGTGACGCGCACACCGTCGTCGCCGTACTGACGCACCATGAGCGAGGCGTCCTCGCAGGCCTCGGCGAACTCGCCGCTGCGCGCGCCCAGCCCGAACCACACGAAGTTGGCCTCGCTGTCGGGGATGTCCCAACCCTGCCCGCGCAGCGCGGTTATGACCCGGGACCGCTCTGCGACAAGGGATTCCACGCGCTCGGCGAGCTCGTCATAGGCGGCGAGCGACGCCACCGCTGCCTCCTGCGCGATCGAGTTGACGCCGAAGGGCACCGCCGTCTTGCGCAGGGCGGAGGCCACCGGCTCGCGCGCGACGGCATAGCCCACCCGCAGGCCGGCGAGCCCATATGCCTTGGAGAAGGTGCGCAGCACAGCGACGTTGGGGAACTCACGATAGAGGGCGAGCGCGTCGGGAGCGTCTGGGGAGCGGACGAACTCGACGTAGGCCTCGTCGATGACCACGAGCACCCGGCGGGGCACGCGCTCGAGGAACCGGTGCAGCTCTCGATGGGTGACGATCGGGCCGGTCGGGTTGTTGGGCGTGCAGACCAGCACGACCTTGGTGCGGTCGCTGACCGCGGCGAGCATCGCATCCATGCGGTGCCGGGCGTGCTCGTCGAGGCCCACCTGCACCGACTCCGCGCCGGCGAGGGCCGTGACGATCGGGTAGGCCTCGAAGGACCGCCACGCGTAGACCACCTCGTCGCCGGGGTCGCAGGTGGCCTGGATGATCTGGCCGAGGACACCGACCGAGCCCGTGCCGGTGGCGATGTGCTCCGGCGGGACGCCGAGTCGCTCGGCCAAGGCCTCGGTGAGGGCGGTCACCGCCATGTCGGGGTAGCGGTTGATCCGCGTCGCGGCGTCCTGGACCACCTTCAGCACGCTGGGGAGGGGCGGGTAGGGGTTCTCGTTGCTGGAGACCTTGTAGGCCGTGACGCCCTCGTGGACCGGCGCCGGCTTGCCAGGCTTGTAAGCCGGCAGGCCGTCGAGCGCCTTGCGCAGCTGGACCTCGTCGTCGCTCATGCCGGCAACTGTATTGCGCTGCTCAGCGCTCGCCCTGCGCGCCTCCGTCGTGCGAGTGCGGCTCCGCCGCGCCCAGCCGCTCGGTGAGGTCCTGGCGCACGTCGTCGACGAACTCCTCGTCGACCCGGATCACCGGTGTGATCGGCATCCAGTAGTCGCCGTCGACCAGCAGGTGGACCGCGAACCCCTCCTCGAGCCGCCCGCGCACCCCGCACCGCCCGGTCACGGGCAGATGCGTGGGGCCCTCCAGGAACACCGCCCAGTGCGGCGTCTCCCCGAGCATGAGCATCGTGCACCACTCGTCCTCGACGGTCCGCACCGTGAGGAAGTCCCACTCGCTGGTGACCGGCTCGCCATAGGGCGAGCGGATGGTGAGGTATGCCGTGAGCGTGCGCCAGAGCCCCACCACCAGGAGCGCACCGGCGGCGGTGTAGCCGGCGACGCGAACGACCGGCGGCAGGTCCCCTGGCACCCAGGCCGCACCGGCGGCAAGAGCGGCCGCGATGAACCACGCGGTAGCGAGGGCGAGCTTGAGGTCGAGCAGCGGGGTGGGCGCCGGTGGCGCCGCGTGGGCCGACTCGGCCCAGCCCTCGCGCTCGGCGAGCCGCCCGGCCAGCTGCCGCAGGGTCATCCCCGCAGCGTCGTGCGGGGCCAGGTCGGGCCGGGCCGAGGCGGACACCGGCGCTGCGCTGAGGCGCAACGGGGTCCGTTGCACCCGGCGCGTCGCGACGACCACGGCGCCGATGAGCGTCACCAGCGCCGGGCCGAGAGTGACGGTGGTGATGCCCTCGTACGACCCCGAGGTGTCCATGGCCCTGCCGGCGAAGGGGAAGGCGAGCGCCCGGACGACGACCGGGGCCCCCACGTGGGGCAGCGGGGGATAGCAGTCGACCTCTGCGTACTGCCGGCCCCCGTCCTGCCACTCCACGGCACAGGTCGGGCCGTCTGGCGAGTCGAGGGCCCGCAGCATCCGGGCTGTGACGTCATGACCGCTCCACCACACCGCCTGGAACAGCACGGCCGCGACGAAGGCCACCCCTGCGAACGCGAGCGCACGTCGGGAGGCGCCGGCCCACAGCCGGTGACTTGGAGACGCCGGCTGCCCGGGTGCCTCCAGCAGGGCCTTGAAGCCCCCGTGCCACTCCAGCGGTGGCCCGGCAAAGAACGTGGAGCCGTCGTCGGCCCGCAGGCCGGTCAGCTCGGCGAACTCCGCAAGGTTGTCGTCGACCCGCTGGCGCCGCGCGTGGCTGAGGGTGAACGCCTGCCGGTCCGCCAGGAGGTGCTGTCGGGACGTGACCACGCGGACGTCCTCCCCGTCGCGGATCGCGTAACCACGCGAGACGCTGCGGGCCCTGGCGCGGCCGAGGGTGCGGACGGCTGCTCCCTCTGGTGCCGACGTCCGGGTTAGGTCGGCCGGGTGCTCATCGACGGTCACCGGGACCGCCACGAACCGGCCCTCGCGGATTGCGGCAGCCGAGCGTCCGGCACTGCGGTCTCGCCACACGGCATACGCGAAACCGGTGAGGGCACTCAGGACCAGCCCGGCAGCCGGAGCGAGCAGGTCCTTCCACGCGAGCACGGGCGGAGCCTAGCCGCGAAAGCGGCTGCGGGCCCGCCCGCGCGGGAAGCGTTACCCAGTCGTCGCACCCGAACGAGTCGTCTCGATGCGCTGAGTCGTCTCGATGCGCTGAGTCGGCTCAGCTCACTCGTCGCGGTCCGGCAGGAGCATGTTGAGCAGCATCGAGACGATCGTGATGATGACCGCGCCGAGAACGGCGTCCCAGAAGAAGTGGTCGATGCGGAAGCTGAGGCCGAGCGGGTCCGCGATCCACTCGGTCAGCTGCAGCATGAAGGCGTTGACGACGAAGGTGAAGAGCCCCAGCGTCAGGATGATGAACGGGAAGCTCAGGAACTTCGCGATGGGCTTCACGACCGCGTTGACAAGGCCGAAGACGATGGCGACGAGGATGACCGTCGCGAACGTCGAGCCGAACTTGCCCTCGCCCAGGTGGATGCCGTCAACGAGCCACGCCGCCACCCAGAGGGCCACCGCGTTGACGGCGATCTTGATCAGGATGTTCATGCGGTCACTCTGGCAGAACCTGCGACCGCGTCGGGGCAACGGCACGAGGTGGGAGGCGTACTGTCGATGGTGCGGAGCTATCCGGGCTCCCGGGCAAGGGGAGCAACCATGGCCGACAAGTCACCTCGACAACACCTGTCCAAGAAGTCAGGCAAGTCCCTCAAGGCGAAACGAGCCGAGAAGCAGGCGAAGACCGAATCGCGCAACGTGACCGAGATCCTGCCGCAGGGCAGGAGGCGCTGACCCCCCAGCGGCCGCTCAGCCAGCCGACGCGACGGCCCGGCTCCCACCCTGCTGGTCGCGGGTTCGTGGCATGCCGCTCTCGCCCTGGGGCGCCGGTTTGACGGCGAGGATCTGGTTGACTCCGATCCGGTTGGCCCGGAAGGCGAGCGCGGAGCCGGCCATGTAGAGCCGCCACACGCGCGACCGCCCTGCGCTTGACAGGTCAACTGCGCGGTCCCACTCGTGCTCGAGGTTGCGCACCCACTCCCGCAGCGTGAGGGCGTAGTGCTCGCGCAGCGACTCGACGTCGCGCACCTCCAGGCCAGCGGCCTCGATCGCCTCCACCATCGTGCACAGTGGCTCCAGTTCGCCGTCGGGGAAGACGTACCGCTCGATGAAGGATGTCCTGTCGCCCTTCCGCTCCCTCTTCCGCTCTGCCTTTGGGTCGCCGGGTGGGCCGGGCCGACGCGAGATCGCGTGGTTGAGCAGCCGCCCACGAACGGCGAGAAGGGACTGCAGGTGGTGGGCATACTCCGGAAGCTGCTCGCGACCGACGTGCTCGGCCATCCCTATGCTCGCGACGGCGTCGAAGGGGCCGTCGTCCACGTCGCGGTAGTCCTGGACCCGGATCTCGACGCGGTCGCTCAGGCCCTCGGCCTCGACTCGAGCCCTGGCGAAGGCCGCCTGCTCCCGTGAGAGCGTCACGCCGACAGCCCTGACGCCGTAGGTGCGTGCCACGTGGACGACGAAGGCGCCCCATCCGCACCCGACGTCCAGCACGCGCATTCCCGAATGGAGCCCGAGCTTGCGCGCCACGAGGTCCAGCTTGGCGTGCTGGGCGTCCTCCAGCGTGTACTTCGCGGAGGGCTCGTCCTCGAAGTACGCGCAGGAGTACACCATCGAGGGGCCCAGCACGAGGCTGTAGAAGTCGTTGCCCACGTCGTAGTGGTGGGAGATGGCCCTGGCGTCCCGACGGCGTGAGTGCCGGCGGCCCGACAGGCGGATCTCCTCCGGGGGTGGCGGCGGAGGGGGACCCACCGCGCCGAGCCGGAGCACCGCTCTGGCCACCGCGGCCCTGGTGCTCCGGTCGATGTGGACCCCTGGACCGCGCTGCGGATCGGCGAACTCCTCCAGTCGCGTCATCGCGTCGAGCAGGTCGCCCCCGATCTGGATGTCGCCGGAGACGTAGGCACGCGCGAAGCCCAGCTCGTTCGGCGCCCAGAGGAGCCGTCGCAGCGCCCGTCGCGAGGTGAACCGCACGTGCAGGGCCGAGTCCCGCGGCCCGAGGGAGCTGCCGTCCCAGCAGTCCACCCGCAGGGGCAGCGCCTCTCCGAGGGTCGCCACGACCAGTGGCTCGAGCACTTCAGCGACGGTCATGAACCCTCCCGACGGCGACGAGCGATTGGGCCGGGCGCCGGCTCGTCGTCGGCGGCCCCGGCCCAGTCTGGCGTCAGGCGACGTGGCGCCGCGAGGTGACCACGCGGAACCGGTTCGCCACGAACGCCGCGTCGACGTAGGCGGCGTTGGCCGCCGGGTTGGCGCCGGTGCCGTGGTAGTCGGAGAACGCGGCCGTCTGGTTGACGAAGACCTGGCCGGTGAGGTTCTCCGAGAGCGCCACGCCCGCGTCGGCGGCCGCCTCGCGGGCTGACTCGAGGACCTCCTCCGAGGTGGAGTAGACCGCGGCGGTCATGGCCCCGTGCTCGCGCATGGTGTCGGCGAACTGGGCCAGCGACTGCTCGGTCGAGGCGGTGCCGATGAGGTAGGCCACCGGGCCGAAGCACTCCCGGGAGTAGACGTCCTCGCGGGACACGTCCACGGAGACCAGGCCCGGGGCCCGGACGACGGCCTGCGGGTATGCCGGGTGGCTCACCACCCGGGAGTCCAGGACGACGCTGCCCCCCGCGTCCGCGGCGACCTCCGCGATCGAGCCGGCGTTGGCCCGTACTCCCTCGTTGACCGTGGCGCCGAGCACCTCGACCGCCTTGGCGTCGTCGCCGGTGAGCCGCTGTACGGCACCCGCCAGCTTCTGCCCGAACTCTTGGAAGGACAGGTGGCCCTCGTCGGTGTCGACGCCTGACCGCGGGACGTAGATGTTCTGCGGGGTCGTGCACATCTGGCCGGAGTACAGGGTCAGCGAGAAGGCGAGGTTGCCCAGCACACCCCGCAGGTTGTCGGTGGAGTCGACGACCACCGAGTTGACCCCGGCCTTCTCGGTGTAGACCAGCTGTCCGCGGGCGACGCCGTTCTGCTCCAGCCACGCACCGAACGCCGGGCCACCGGTGTAGTCGACGATCTTCACCTCGTCGCGCTCGGCGAGCACCTTCGCCAGGCCCTCGCCGTCGGCCTCCGCCGCGAGCTGGACCAGGCCTGGGCTGAAGCCGGCCTCGGACAGCACCTCACGGCATGCCGCCACCGAGATCGCGAGGGGAAGCACCGCCCTCGGGTGCGGCTTGACGATCACCGAGTTCCCCGTGGCCAGCGAGGCGAACAGACCGGGGTAGCCGTTCCACGTGGGGAAGGTGTTGCAGCCGATCACGAGCGCGACTCCGCGCGGCACCACGCGGTAGTCCTTCTGCATGCGCAGCGGGGCAGGCGTGCCGTCCTTGGCCTTCCCGGGCTTCTCCCAGAGGACCGAGCCGGGCACCCGCTCCTGCTCGACCAGTGCCGCGGCGACCGACTCCAGGGCGCGGTCCTGTGCGTGCGGGCCTGCCGCCTGGAACGCCATCACGAAGGGCTGCCCGGTGGTGTGCATGACCGCGTTGGCCATCTCGAACGACCGCTGGTTGATCCGGTCGACGATCTCGACGCAGACCGCCGCCCGGACCCGCGCGCCGGCGTCGCGCCAGGCGGGCACCGCCGCCTGGGCCGCCGCCATCGCCGCGTCGAGGTCGAGATGGGGGTAGGTGACGCCGAGCGCAGGCCCGTACGGCGAGACCTCGTCGCCCACGAGGGTGCCGTCGGTGGGCTGGTCGGCGAGCGCGTCGAACGGCCTGCCGAGGTGGGCCTCGTAGGCCGCGACGCCGGCCTGCGCGGCGCCCTCGCCGTAGATCCTTGGCGACGGGGACTCGGGGTAGCGCGAGTAGTAGGAGCGGGCGGCGAGCGCTGCCGCGGCCTCCTCCAGCACGGTGTGGTGCTTCTCGACGAAGGGGTGGGAGGCGGCTGGCGCCGTTGCCGTGGTCACCGGTCCATCGTACGAGCGGCGCTCTTACACGAGAAATGCCGTTCTGCAAGACTCTGTCACATGTCCTTCCCGGCCCAGCCTGCTGACCTCCCGGCCACGCCCAGGGGCGGGGTGGTGGCGGTCGTCGGCGCGGGGGCGATGGGGTCCGGTATCGCCCAGGTCGCCGCCCAGGCAGGGCACGAGGTGCACCTGGTCGACGCGGTGCCGGGGATGGCCGGCGCCGCCGTGGACCGGCTGACGACGGCCCTCGGCAAGCTCGCGGCGAAGGGCCGGATCACCGACGACGAGGCCCGGGCGGCGGCGGACCGGCTGTACTCCGCCGAGACGGTCGCGGACCTCCCGGAGTGCGTGCTCGTGGTCGAGGCGATCCGCGAGGACCTTGGCGACAAGCAGGACCTCTTCCGCGACCTCTCCGAGCGCCAGTCCGCCGCGACGCTGCTGGCCAGCAACACCTCCTCCCTGGACATCACCGCCATCGGCGAGCACACGGCATACCCCGGTCGGGTGCTTGGCCTGCACTTCTTCAACCCGGTACCGCTCATGCGCCTCGTCGAGGTGGTGCACGGGAAGGCGACGTCCCCCGAGACGCTCGCTGCCGCCACCAGCCTCATGCGCATCTGGGGGAAGACCCCGGTCCAGTGCACGTCGACGCCCGGCTTCATCGTCAACCGGGTTGCCCGCCCGTTCTACGGCGAGGCGCAGCGGATGCTCCAGGACGGCATCGCCGACGCCGCCACCCTCGATGAGGCGCTGCGCCGGGCCGGCTTCCGCATGGGGCCGCTGGAGCTCACCGACTTCATCGGGCAGGACGTCAACCTCGCCGTCGGCACGTCGGTGTGGGAGCAGACCGGCCGCGACCCCCGCTACGAGCCGACCCGGCTGCAGCAGGAGCTGGTCGCTGCGGGACGGCTCGGGCGCAAGAGCGGGCAGGGGATCTACAGGTACGCCAGTGACTCAGCCAGGGACTCGGCCAGGGACTCAGCCAGTGACTCTGCTGCCGGTAGCTCAGGGCCCGTGGACGCCGTCCCCGACGAGGGGCGGCTGGCCGAGCTGGTGGGTGGTCCGGTGGAGACAGACCCGGTGGCCAGGACCCTGGCCATGCTGGTCAACGAGGCGGTCGACCTGGTCGCCCGTGGCGAGGCGAGCGCGGCTGACGTCGACACCGCCATGGTGCTGGGCACCAACTACCCGCTCGGACCGATCGCCTGGGGCCATCAGATCGGGCTGGACGTGGTTCGGGCGCAGCTCGAGGCGCTCGACCGCGCCTATCCCGGTGGTCGCTACCGGCCGAGCCCCGCGCTGGGCCTGGCCGAGCTCGGCAGGCCACGGTGACTGCGGCGGACGACCGCGGCGGCCCAGGCGTGGCGCCCGCCGCCGGCGACGGGACGGCTTCCGTCGACGGCGGGGGCTCTGGCGTGGAGTTCGCCCGGCGGATGTGGGCCGACGACGACGCCTCGGCGGCGCTGGGAATGGAGGCCGTCGTCGTCGAGCCCGACCGGGCGGTGGTGCTGATGACCGTGCGGGACGACATGGCCAATGGGCACGGGATCTGCCACGGGGCCTTCATCTTCGCCGTCGCCGACTCGGCCTTCGCGCTGGCGTGCAACACGGTGGGGCAGACCACCGTTGCGGCCGGCGCGGATATCGCCTTCGTCACACCAGCCCGAGCCGGGGACGTCCTGGTGACCGAGGCGAAAACTCGGATCCGATTCGGCCGCTCGGGCCTCACGGACTGTACAGTCACACGGGAATCCGACGGAGCCGTCATCGCCGAGTTCCGCGGGCGGTCGCGTTCGCTGGGCGCCTGAGTCCTGCCCGCCGCACCCTGCTGGGCCGCACCGGGCGGTGGTGCGGTTTTCCCATGCGGCTACCACGCCGCATACTTGTCCGCGGTCTCGGCATGCCGGGGCCACACGCATGACGAGACAGGAGTCCGGAAGACGATGGCGGGTCGCCACGCGCGCGTTCAGGACAAGCGGTCGCGGACACCCATGTTCGCCGCGATCGTGGCCGTCGCTGCCATGGCGGTGACGGCGGGGAGCGTCTACGCCCTCCGCGGCGACGGCACCACGGGCGCGGACTCCACCAGCTGCGCCTCGACCCGCACCTTGACCGTCGCCGTGGCGAAGGAGGTCGTGGCCGTGGTCCGGTCGGCGACCTCGCGCCTGATGACCGCAGACCCGTGCACCACCTACACCATCCGCGACGTGGCGGGTCCGGAGGTCGTCACCGAGGTGGCGGAGGGCACGGCGCCGGACGTGTGGATCCCCGAGTCGAGTGCCTGGCTCGACGAGCTCAACAGCAGCAAGCCGCCCAAGGCGTGGCCCTCGGGCACGTCGCTCGCCAGCTCTCCCGTGGTGATCGCCCTGCCCAAGAACCAGGCCGACCGCATCGCCGGCAGAACGCCGTCGTGGGCCGAGATGTTCTCGGGTTCGGACGCGACTCGGCTCGCCGACCCGGGCGTCGACGCTGCCAGCCGCATCGCGCTGTTCTCGGCACGGGCCTCCCTGGGCAGCTCGCCCGCGGCCCTGCAGAAGGCCGGGGCCATGCTCATCTTCCTGTCCCGCGCCGCAGCCGCCAACTCCGGCCAGCTCTTCTACTGGTACTCCGAGGACCCCGACAAGAGTCCACCGTTCACCGCCTCGGAGCAGGCGATCTCGGCGTTCAACGCCACCCATCCGGAGAGCGCGCTGTCGGCGGTCATCCCCGCTGGTGGCACCGGCTTCCTCGACTACCCCTTCGTGGTCTCGCCGACCCTCGCCCCCGATGCGGCCAAGTCCGTTGACCTCCTCGGGAAGGAGCTCCACGGCGCCCAGGCCCGCAAGGACCTCGAGAAGGCCGGGTTCCGCACGAAGGACTCAGCCGCCGCGCCCACGGTGGCCGGCCTCAAGCCGGGCTCGGTCAAGGAGGCTGCGTCCCTGTCGGACGAGGACCGGGCGTTCCTGCTGAAGCAGTGGGACTCGGTGCGCCGCGACATGCGCATGCTCGCGGTGATCGACACCTCGGGGTCGATGAAGGAACCCGCCGGGGCGTCGACCCGGGCGGTCCTGGCCAGCAAGGCTGCGGTCAACGCGCTGCGCATCCTCCCCGGCGGCTCGAAGATCGGTGTGTGGTCCTTCTCCACCGACCAGGGCCCCAACCACCGCGACTACCGCCAGCTGGTGCCCGTCGCCGGTCTGGAGGAGGTGATCGGCGGCACGTCGCAGCGGCAGCGCCTGATCTATGCCGCCACCCAGCTGCCTCGGATGCTCGGTGGTGACACCGGCCTCTACGACACCATCCTGGCCGCCTTCCACCAGCAGCAGCGCAACTACGACCCTCGCTACGTGAACTCGGTCGTGGTCATGACGGACGGCATGAACGACGACGCGCACACGATCTCGCTCACCCAGCTGCTGAGCGCGCTGCGTAACGCCGACAAGGACAAGCCGGTGCGCATCATCACCATCGGCATCGGCCCCTCGACGGACGAGAAGGTGCTGAAGCAGATCGCCGACATCACCGGCGGCAGCTCCTACATCGCCCGCCAGCCCAGTGACATGGAGAACGTGTTCATCAAGGCCCTGCTCTCGCGCCACTGAGCCGGCACGTCGGTCGGCAACCGTCTCGTCGTCGCTGGCGGGTCAGCGGTCAGCGGTCGGCGAGGGGACCGAGAACCGGCTTCAGGTCGAGGACCGGGGTGCCGTCGACGGCCTCGAGGCTGCGGACCCGGAGCCGTGGGCCGTCAACTTCCAGGACCTCGACGGTGTGGAGGCCGATCGGGTTGGGGCGGTGGGGCGAACGCGTGCTGAAGACGCCTGTCTCGGGGCGCGAGCGATCGCCTCGCGGGTGGACCATGAGCAGATCACGGCTGGCTCGGTCGAGCCAGGTGAGGACCACGACTTGGGCGCCTGGCTCGAGCCCCAGGAGCCCAGCGGCGACCGATCCGTCCAGCACGATCCAGGCCTCGGGAGCCCCCTCGTCCGCCTGGCGCGGCGCCAGGTCGACGTCGGTTAGCTGTGACTGCACGTGTCCGATGGGACGAAGCGCGATCTCGTCTTCCACGGTCACCTCCTGGCAAGGACGACCAGCAGCGCCAGTACCAGGGAGTCTGCCATCAGAGCGGCGTCCTCCGCCCCGGCGCAGGCGAGCCCAGCCTGCCCGTGGCTGAGGCCGTCGTCCGCGCCGGCCGCCGCGGACGCCGAGACCGTCGAGGCTGCGCACGACGTCGGCGGCGGCAAGCTGGTCGCGGCGTTCCGGGACGGCGACGGCAACATGATCGGACTCGTCCAAGAGCCGTGAACCCGACGCCACGGTCCGCGAGCAGCGCCGGCCGACAGCCCGGCCCGGCTGGCGGGGGCGCGACCTGATCCGCCACGGGGACTAGGGCTGAGCGCGGCGACGGCGCGTCTGGGCCCCCAGACGGTTAAGTGCTTGTCACGGGATTGCGGCAGGGCTGTCCGGTGGGAGGATGCGGGTCTACAGTCCGAATCGCCACACCCAGTCACCTCACTGGAGGAACTCCAATGACCCGCCGTCTCCCCGCACTGTTCGTCGCCGGCTCGGTCGCCGCGGCCCTGTCCCTCACCGCCTGCGGCTCCAACACCCTCGATTCGGGCTCCTCGTCCTCGAGCTCGAGCTCGAGCACCAGCAGCAGCGCTGCAAGTGGTGGAGCCGACCCCGCCCTGGTCGCCAAGCTCCCCGCCAAGATCAAGTCCGCAGGCGTCATCAAGATCGGATCCGACGCCAGCTACGCACCCAACGAGTTCCTCGCCGCGGATGGCAAGACCGTGCAGGGCATGGACGTCGACCTCTTCAACGCCGTGGCCCAAAAGTTCGGCGTCAAGACCGAGTACCAGAACGCCGGCTTCGACACCATCATCCTCGGCGTCACCTCCGGCAAGTACGACGTCGGGGTTTCCAGCTTCACCATCAACGCGGACCGCAAGAAGCAGGTCAACATGGTGAGCTACTTCAACGCCGGCACCCAGTGGGCGGTCAAGAAGGGGAACCCCAACAAGGTCGACATCAACAACGCCTGCGGGCTCACCATCGGCGTGCAGAAGGGCACGGTCCAGATCGACGACCTCAACGCCCGCTCGAAGAAGTGCACCACCGCGGGGAAGCCGGCGATCAAGCAGGTCGTCGAGCAGCTGCAGAGCAAGGTCACCGCTGACGTCGTCTCGGGGAAGGCCGACGCGATGCTCGCCGACTCACCCGTCTGCCTCTACGCCGTCAAGCAGACCAACGGCCAGCTCGAGGCACTCGGCGACATCTACGACTCGGCTCCCTACGGCTTCGTGGTGCCGAAGGACCAGACCGACTTCGCACAGGCCATCGCCGACGCGCTGAAGGCCATCAAGGCCTCGGGTGCCTACGACACCGCGCTGAAGAACTGGGGCAACGAGAGTGGCGCCATCTCCGAATTCGCGGTCAACCCGTGACCGGCTGAGACGATGGCACTCCGATGACTGCGGACACCGCTGAGCGAGTCGGCAAAGCGGACCGGCCGGGCGTGATCCACGCCCGGCCGGTCCCGCACCCATGGCGCTGGGTCATGCTCGCCATCATCGCGATCCTCGTCGCGATGGGGATCAGCTCCTTCCTCACCAATGCCAAGTGGGACTTCGCGTTTGCCTGGCAGGTGATGAAGTTCAACCCGGTGCTCGAGGGGCTGGTCCAGGGCACCATCGTCGGCACGGTCGTGTCGATGATCCTCGGCGTCGTGCTCGGAGTCCTGATCGCCATCATGCGGCTGTCGAGCAACCCGGTCCTGCGCTGGGTGTCGTTCGTCTACACCTGGTTCTTCCGGGCCATGCCCCGGTATGTCCTCCTCACCCTGCTCGGAGTCGGGCTCCTGTACCTCTATCCCGAGCTGGATTTCGGGTTCCCGTTCGGGCAGCAGATCGCCAAGCTCTTCGGCCTGAGCAGCGATCTGACCATCTGGACCCTCGATGTGCGGACCATCAGCAGCGGCATCCTCGTCGGCATCATCGGCCTGGGCCTGTCCGAGGCCGCCTACATGGCCGAGATCGCCCGCGCGGGAATCCTGTCCGTCGACCGCGGCCAGGCCGAGGCGGCCCAGGCCCTCGGCATGTCGAGCAGCAAGACCATGCGGCGCATCGTGCTTCCGCAGGCCATGCGCGTCATCGTCCCCCCGACCGGGAACGAGACCATCGCCATGGTCAAGGACACCTCGCTACTGGCGGCTGTGCCGGTCAATGCGGAGCTCTTCTACCAGGCCCAGGTCGTGGCCAACAACACCTACCGCATCATGCCCGCCTACCTCGCGGCCGTGGCCTGGTACCTAATCGTCTGCTCCGTGCTCATGGTCGGGCAGTCCTACCTCGAGCGGTACTTCGGCCGCGGATTCGGCACCAAACCGGCTGGGAAGCATTCCGCGCTGGGACGCCTCATGTCGTTCCGTGGCGGTGGCGGAGCGGGAGGAATGTAATGGCAGCAGAGACGGGCACCAGCGCGCAGGAGACGGCGGGCTCGGGGAGCCAGCCAGACGGCATGCCTCTGGTCCATGCCGTCAACGTCCTGAAGAGCTTCCACGGGACCGAAGTGCTCAAGGGCATCGACATGGACGTCCGGAAGCGCGAGGTCGTGTGCCTGCTGGGACCTTCTGGCTCGGGCAAGACGACGTTCCTTCGGTGCATCAACCAGCTGGAGACCATCGACGGCGGGCGCATCTGGGTCGACGGCCAGCTGATGGGCTACCGTGACAGCGGCGGCCACCTCCACCGGCTCACCGACCGACAGATCGCGGCCCAGCGCCGTGAGATCGGGATGGTCTTCCAGCGGTTCAACCTGTTCCCGCACAAGACCGCGCTCGATAACATCATCGAGGCGCCCATGCAGGTGAAGGGCGAGAAGAAGGAGGCGGCCACCGCGCGCGCGCTGGAGCTGCTCGAGCGGGTCGGTCTCAGGGACAAGCCAGCGGCCTACCCGGCACAGCTGTCCGGCGGCCAGCAGCAGCGCGTGGCCATCGCCCGGGCCCTCGCCATGCGGCCCAAGCTCATGCTCTTCGACGAGCCGACGTCGGCTCTGGACCCTGAGCTGGTCGGCGAGGTTCTGGACGTCATGCGCGAGCTGGCGCACGACGGGATGACCATGATCGTGGTGACTCACGAGATGAGCTTCGCGCGGGAGGTCGCGGACCGGGTTGTGTTCATGGACGGCGGGGTCGTCGTCGAGCAGGGCAAGCCCCGCGACGTCATCAACAACCCCCAGCACGAGCGCACCAGGATGTTCCTGCGGCGGATGCTGTCAGAAACCGACAACCCCCGGTCCGGTCCCGGCACGCCGGCCTGACCGGCGGCCGCCCTGTCTTCTGACACCCCATCCCATGTCGTCCGTGGTGTGGCTGGCGCCCCTGCTCTCCTTCGTGGGCGGGGCGCTGGGTGCCGGTCTGGCCTTTCGGGCCGCCCAGAGGGGCACCCAGCAGCGCGAGCTCCAGAGCCGGCGCGAGGAGTGGGGCCGCCGGTTCACGCTGGCGCTGACCGATATGGCCGACGCCGAGCCGCGGCGTCGCGCGCTGGGCCACGCCCTTCTCGCGCAGTTGGCCCGGAGCGACCTTGCGACGGCCGAGGAGCGCGAGCTCGCAGATCACCTCCTCACCGAGGCGGCCTTGTCGCCCGAGCACGGGGAGGACCTGCGCGCGATGTCCGGGGGTGCCTCGCTGGACGACGTCACGCTGGTGGAGGAGGATGGAATGGAGCCAGAGTCCCAGCCGGGCGAGGGCGGGCCGACCGGGATGGGAGGAGTGGGAAGGCCATGAGCCGCATCATCCGGGTCAGTCGCGACCAGGTCTCGGCCGCGCGCGCCCTCATCGTCCTGCGCGGCGGCGCCGACAAGGTCGACCCCCTGATCCGCAAGATCGCCGAGGCCAAGCCGGCCAACGGCACCCAGGCGGTCCACTCGCCGGCCTGA
>DASSJT010000269.1:0-25156 GCA_035691065.1 Dermatophilaceae bacterium | reverse complement strand
CTGGCCCGCTCGCGGCTGTGGATAACTGCACTGAGCACCCGGACATTCTCGAAACACTGCCTCGGTGGACGTCACCTACGCGCTCGCGCAATGTGGGGGGATCGCGTCAAGAAGCGAGTTGCTGAAGGTAGTCACGCGGGGTGACCTCGACATGGCGGTGCGCTCTGGAGCAGTGGTTCGACCAACGCGAGGACGATACGCGCTGCCCACCGAGCTGGAGGCGAAGCAGGCGGCGCAAGCCATGACCGGGGTGGCGATCCTGCTCAGCGCGGCGTCGCACTGGGGCTGGCGCCGCAAGTGGGAGCCCCGGATGCCGCAGGTCGCCGTTCCGAGGGGTCGGCGAGTGGCCGCCGAGGTCCGCGACCGCTACGACATCCGCTGGCGTGCCATTCCCAGTGCCGACGTGGTCGACGGCTGGGTAACGACCAGGCTCCGGACCCTGGTCGACGCGGCGGTCCTGCTTCCTTTCGACGAGGCTCTGTCGATCGCGGACTCGGCTCTACGCAGCGGCTCGCTGCGACGGTCTGAGGCACTGGCGAGGGCCCAGACCTTGGATCCACAGCTGCGGCCGAGGGTCGTGCGGGTCCTGAAAGCGGCCGATCCGCACGCAGCGAATCCTTTCGAGTCGGTGCTCCGAGCGATCGCCCTGGAGGTGAGCGGCTTACACGTGCGGACCCAGGTTCGGATCGACGACGACGATGGATTCGTCGGCAGGGTCGACCTCGCCGACGAACACCTGAGGATCGTGATCGAGGGCGACAGCGTGGCGTTCCACGGCGACGCCCAGGCCATGGACCGCGACTTCAAGCGATACGACCGCCTGGTGGCGGCGGGATGGCTGGTTCTGCGGTTCTCCTGGAACCAGGTGATGACGAAGGCGGCGTGGGTCGCGTCCGTGATCAGCGCCGCCGTCCGCCTGCGGCGTGCGTGCACGTGCGCAGGGCCCTCATCGGCTCGATAGCCGCCTCCAGGCTGCCGGTGGACGACAAACCCCAAGCTGATCCGGTATGCCGTGTGCTCACGTCCCCGCCCGCAGCCGCCGGTTTGTCGTCCGCCGGCAGGGGTCACGACGTGAGGACGCCCCGGATGGGGTCAGCGGCGGCGGCGAGCCGTTCCGAAGATCGACCGCGTGATCTCGCGGCCGATCACCGTGCCCGCCGAGCGCAGCGCCGACCGGAACGCGCTGGACTGCACCACCTGCTCGACCAGGCCGGGCTCCTTCGGCGTGCGACCCGGGGCCGGACGGGCGGGCGCAGGCGGCCCGGGAGTCGGCGCCTGCGCAGATGCGGGCGCCTGCTCCGGAGCCGGCGCCTGCTGCAATCGAGCCTGGAGCTTCTCGTAGGCGGACTCGCGGTCGGCCACTTCCGCGTACTTCGTCGCCAGGCTCGACTCCGAGATGACGCCCTTGACGGTCGCGTCGTCGGACGGCGCCATCAGCGACAGCGGCGCCCGCATGCGGGTCCAGGCCACCGGCGTGGGGGCGCCGCGCTCCGAGAGCACGGTCACCACGGCCTCGCCCGTGCCGAGCTCGGTGAGCAGCTTGCCCAGGTCGTATGCCGTGTGCGGGTAGGTGGAGACGGTCGCCTTGAGCGCCTTGGCGTCGTCGGGGGTGTACGCCCGCAGGGCGTGCTGCACCCGGTTCCCGAGCTGTGCGAGCACGTCCCCCGGCACGTCCTTCGGAGTCTGCGTCACGAAGAAGACGCCCACACCCTTGGAGCGGATCAGCCGCACGGTCTGCTCGATCGCCTCCTGGAACGCCTTCGACGCGTCGTTGAAGAGCAGGTGCGCCTCGTCGAAGAAGAACACCAGCTTGGGCTTGTCGAGGTCGCCCACCTCGGGGAGGTCGTGGAACAGGTCGGCCAGCAGCCACATCAGGAACGTCGAGAACAGCGCTGGCCGGTCCTGGACGGCGGGCAGCTCGAGGCACGTCACCATGCCGCGGCCGTCGGGCGCCGTGCGCAGCAGGTCCGCGGTGTCGAACTCGGGCTCCCCGAAGAAGACGTCGGCGCCCTGGTCGGAGAACGCAACGAGCTCGCGCAGGATCACTCCGGCAGTGGCCGACGACAGGCCGCCCAGGGCCTTGAGGTCCTCCTTGCCCTCGTCGGACGTGAGGTGCTGGATCACCGCGCGCAGGTCCTTGACGTCAAGCAGCGCCAGACCGTTCTTGTCGGCGTAGTGGAAGACCAGACCGAGGCTCGACTCCTGGGTCTCGTTGAGCCCCAAGACCTTTGAGAGCAGAGTCGGACCGAAAGACGTGATGGTGGCCCGGATGGCAATGCCGCTCCCCAGCCCGCCCAGGGACAGGAACTCCGTGGGGTATGCCGTGCCGACCCACTGTTCCCCCACCTCCTTGGCGCGTGCGGCCAGCTTGTCGTTGAGCTGCCCGGGCGTAGCCATGCCGGAGAGGTCGCCCTTGATGTCGGCGAGGAACACCGGCACACCCTGGCCGGAAAGCTGCTCCGCCATCAGCTGCAGGGTCTTGGTCTTGCCCGTGCCGGTGGCTCCCGCAACGAGCCCGTGCCGGTTGAGCACTCCCAGGGGAATGCGCACGGGGACGTCGGCGTGCGCCTGGCCATCGACGACAGCGGCGCCGAAGTCGAGGGCTGGTCCTTCGAAGGCGTAGCCCCGACGGATCCCGTCCAGCAGGGACTCTGGCGCTGCGGCGTTCTCGGTCACGGGATCGGACTCTAGTGCGCTGTGGTTAACCCCGCACGGACCTGAGCCGCCGCAGGCGGGAAGGGACCGCCTATGGTGTCCTGCGTGATCTTCAAGGCCATCGGCGACGAGCGTCCGTACCCCGACCACGGCCTGGAGAATGCCCGCGACTGGGCCGGCGTGCCCCCGCGTATGGTTCGCCTCGACGAGCTCGTCACCACCAAGCGCACCCTCGACCTCGGCCACCTCCTGTCCGAGGACTCCACCTTCTTCGGGGACCTGTTCGCCCACGTCGTCGAGTGGCAGGGATCCCTCTACCTCGAGGACGGGCTCCATCGCGCACTGCGCGCAGCCCTCCACCAGCGTCCTACGTTGCACGCGCGAGTCCTCGTGCTTGACTAGCCCTATGCAGCCATGATGGCTGTGCCCCTGGGGCTGCATGTGAGGGACCGCATGCGACTTTCGGAGGTGGGGTGCCGTGAGCTACATGGTGGACTCAGGCGCTTTGACGTACCGAAGCCGCCGCCGCCGTGCCGCCATCACGCTCTCGATCGCCGTGCTCGTGCTGTTCTTCGCCTTCTGGTACGCGCTGTCCTACTACAACGCCAGCAACGACCCCGCCCGGACGGCCAGCCCCGCCTGCAACACCGCGATCGCAGGCGTCAAGGCCAAGGACGTGACGATCAACGTCTACAACGCGACCAACCGCACCGGGCTCGCCGCGGCCACGGCCAAGACCCTGCGCGACCGCGGCATCCGCGTGGCCACCGTCGCCAACGACCCGCTCAACAAGACCATCAAGGGCACCGCCGAGGTGCGCCACGGCAAGTCCGGACTGGCCGCGGCCAAGGCCGTGCTGCCACTGGTGCCCGGTGCCAAGCGAGTCCAGGACGGACGAGCGGACGGCACGGTGGACATCGTCCTCGGCAACGCCTTCAAGGCCCTGGCGGCCAGCCCCACCGCGACCGTGACACAGGGGTGCAAGTGACGGCGAAGCGGGCGGGAGTGCGGGCGTGATCGACGTCCAGCTGGCGCGGGACCTCGCCGCCGCCGGCGTTCTCTGGCAGCCGGTGCCCGGCGACCGCTTCACGATCGACGAGCGCCAGCTCGCCGGAGACATCTTCTGGATCAGCGACCTCACGATCGAGGTGCACCACTACAACGACCAGACCATCCTCGGCTTCAACGGCACCACCGAGTGGGCGCTGGACTCGGTCCCGCTCGAGGTGGCGCTCTGGCTCCCCCGGGAGGACCAGCTGCGCGAGCTGATCGGTGACCGGTTCGTGGGCCTGCGATTCGCCGACGGCTCGTGGCGGGTGCAGGTCAGACGTATGCCGGACGGTCACGTTCTCGAGGCCGCCGACCCCGACGCGGAGTGCGCCTACGCCAAGGCACTGCTCCTGCTGGCCTGATCGCCCCAGTCGAGCGAAATCGCCAGGTCGGCGCGGGTGGCGCTCGCGGCGACCAGCCGAGTGTTGGCCTCGTCGAGGCGCAGAACCCACTCGCGGGCGTGGTCGGGCGCCTTGCCGAACTGGACGTGGCGCGCGATCAGCCGCGGCACCCGGTCGGCGGCATCGTGGTCGACGTACCACGCCTCGTCCAACATCGCCTTCACTCCCGACCACGGCTCGTCCGCCAGGAGCAGGTAGTTGCCCTCGGTGACCACCAGCCGGACGCTGGGCTCGACGGCCACCGCCGCGGCGATCGGCTGTTCCAGGGTGCGCTCGAACCCGGGCGCGTAGACGGTCCGACCCGTCTCGGAGCGAAGCCGTCCCAGAAGCGCGACGTATCCCAGGGCGTCGAAGGTCTCGGGAGCACCCTTGTGCTCTCGCAGGCCCAGCCGCTCGAGCTGGACGTCGGCCAGGTGGAAGCCGTCCATGGGCACGAGGGCCACCCAGGGACGGGCGCCACCGCCTGGCGGCGCCTCGGCGCCGAGCCGGTCGACGAGCCGCTGGGCCAGCGTCGACTTCCCGGCGCCGGGCGGTCCCGCGATTCCCAGGATGGCCCGGCGCCCGGGGCGGCAGAGCCCGCGGGCACGCGAGGTGAGGTCTTCGAGGGAGGCTGCACCCGGCATACGGCCAAGTCTGCCCCGTCAGTCCGCGCTCGCGGCGGCTTCGCGGCGGCGCCGCCGGATCTGCCACACGATGATGGCGGTCACCACGATCGCGGCCACCACAATGGCGGCGCCACGGCCAATGAGGTGCTCCATGCGGTGGTAGGAGGCTCCGGCGAGGTAGCCGGCTACCACGACGGTGACGCCCCAGCCGATGCCGCCCAGCGCGTTCCACGGCAGGAAGCTGCGGTAGGGCATGCGGGAGGCGCCGGCGAGCGCGGGCATCACGGCGCGGAAGAAGGCGGTCCAGCGGCCGAGGAAGATCGCCGCGCCGCCGCGCCGCCGAAGGAAGCCCTGGGCCTCCTCGAGGCGCTTGCGACGCTTGTCGAAGGCCCGGTGCCCGAGGATCCTCGGGCCGACCAGCCGTCCGATCTCGTAGCCCACGCTGTCACCCACGATGGCCGCGAGAACCACCACGCCGATGACCACGGCCAGCGTGGTGTGGCCGAGGCTGGCCGTGACGCCGCCCAGGATCGCCAGGGTCTCGCCGGGCAGCACGAACCCGACGAAGAGCGCATCCTCGGCGAACACGATGAGGCCCACGATGGCGTAGACCAGCCAGGGGGGCGCGGTCAGGACGTGGGCGAAGAGAGCATTCATGAGTCCCGACAGTCTCCCGCACTCGTCTGGGACTCTGCTGGGCGTTCCCTGAAGGCCGTGTCCGGTGGCCGGCAGCGTGGGTCCCCAGCAGGCATTCGGCTGGCTGAGGAGCGGGGTGAGATGCGGGGGAATGTCGGGAGAGATATTGCCCCAGCGCCTCATCGGCGCCGGGGCAACATCTCCCGTCCCCCACAGGAGTCTTGCGGTCGCACGCTCTCCCCTGTCGAGCGCCGCTACCCCCTGCAGTAGCAGCGACCGGTGAGCCCAGCGGCTCACGTCCCTGAGTTTGCTCGCCGCTGCTGCAATTTGTGATCACCCTTTCGGGTGAAATACCACTGGCCTGAATGGCCGACCACTTGCGCCCGCGCTCGGCCGGGCGCATGTCGCACCTCCTCACGGAGGCGCAGGGATCACGGCGCAGGGATCACACTGCCGGGGCAGCCTCGCGGATCAGCCGCACCGCCTCGGGGACACCTCCGTCCCAGGCCGGACCGTGGCCGGGCAGGGCCCAGGTCGCGTCGACGGCCGCCACCTTGTCGAGGGACTGCACCGCCTGCGCCGGGTCGAGCGTGAACGGAGCAGGCTTGGGGCCTTCGGCGCCAGTCAGGACGTTGCGGGTGGTCATGGCGTCACCGAGGAAGAGCGCGTCGAGCGAGGGCACGTGCACGGCGACGCTCCCGGGGGTGTGGCCGGGCACGTGGACGATGCGTGGCTGGCCAGGGATGTCGAGGGTCTGGCCGTCGACGAAGGTCTGCACGCTGGTGACCGGCGGGATGCGGAAGCCGCCCTGGCGCGCGGAGTACCAGAGGAAGCCGGCGAGGGGACGGATCTTGACCGGCCCCCAGCCGGAGTTCGGCTTCCTCACCTCGAGCCGGGCGCGCTCCACATCTGCCTCGTGGATGTAGACCGTCACCCCCATCTGGTCATGCAGCCGCTGCGCGAACCCGATGTGGTCGCTGTCGCCGTGGGTCAGGACGAGGGCCTGGACGTCGTCCACCCTCCGGCCCATCGATGCGAGCTCGGCCTCGAGGTACTTCCAGTAGCCGGGCAGTCCGGCATCGATGACGGTGACTCCGTCGGAGTCCGCGACAAGATAGCTGTTGACGATGTCGGACCCGAGGCGGTGCAGGCCGGAGGCGATCTGCATGGGGATCTCCTGTCTGTTCGTGGCTTCGTGGGACTTGGTTCATGGCTATACTAGTTAGCCTTGAAGGCTAAGCGCAATAGCCATGTGAGGAGCAAATCACGATGCCCGCCCCAGCACAGACGTCCATGACCGCGGTGGTGGCGGCCGGGCGCCGCATCCTCGAGCAGGAGGGCCTCGACGGGCTGACCATGCAGCGCGTCGCCACGGCCGTTGGCGTGCGCGCACCCTCGCTGTACAAACGGGTCGCCGACCGGGGCGACCTCATCCGGCTGATCCTCGAGGATGTGGCACGCGAGCTCACCGACGACCTCGACACCGCGGCCACCTCCGGCGAGCCGCGGCAGGACCTGCGAGCCCTCGCGACCGCGTTCCGGGGCTTCGCGCATGCCCGCCCAGCGGCATACGCCCTGCTCTTCGCTCCGCACACCGCAGGCGGTCCCCGGCAGGGCACGATCGAGCGGTCCAGCGACGCCGTGCTGCGCACTGCAGCCGCCCTCGCGGGTGCCGGCAGCGCACTGCCGGCAGCGCGCACCGTGGTCGCGTGGGCACACGGGTTCGTCACTATGGAGCTCGCAGGGGCTTTCCGGCTGGGCGGTGACGTCGACGAGGCATGGGAGTTCGGCCTGCGCCGCCTCACCCACGCCTTGGAGTCATCGGACTGAAGGGTCTCCCCTCGCCCTCCCCGCGAAGTCCTCAGGAATTTCTCAGAGATCGTCCCTAGCGTCCGGGCGTGCTCACCTACCTCCAAGCCGTGGTGATCGGACTCCTGCAGGGCGTCACAGAGCTGTTCCCGGTGTCCAGCCTGGGCCACTCCGTGCTGGTGCCGGCCGTCATCGGCGGCAGCTGGCAGCACCTGGTGACCCAGTCGTCCACCGAGAGCAGCGAGACCAGCCCGTACCTGGCCTTCATCGTCGCGCTCCACGTCGCGACGGCCGTGGCCTTGCTGGTCTTCTTCAGGCAGGACTGGTTCCGAATCATCCGGGCGTTCTTTCGCAGCCTGGGACCGTCCCTGCGGGCCCGGCGCATCGTCGCCGAAGACGGTCACGAGAGGCTGGCGTGGCTCATCGTCATCGGGACGATCCCGGTCGGCCTCACCGGGGTGGCCCTGGAGCACACGTTCCGGACGCTGTTCGCCAAGCCGCTGGCCGCGGCGATCTTCCTCACCGTGAACGGGATGGTCCTCCTCGCCGGCGAGTGGCTCCGCCGTAGAGCGCCGGTGCACGAGGACGAGCTCGAGGAGGCGTCGCCAGCCGACGCCGCGCACATCGGCGAGGATGGGTCCGCCGCCGCGCGGCCGGCCGAGGCCGGAGCCGTCCTCGGCCGCGAAGTCGCTGCCCAGCCGCCCCCGCGTGTGGCCATCCAGAGCCGGTCCGAGGCAAGACGGCAGCGTTCACGCCGGCTCGGCACCCTCCACTATGGGGAGGCCCTGGTCATCGGGCTGTTCCAGACCCTGGCTCTGCTCGCGGGCATCTCGCGCTCGGGGGTCGCCATGGTCGGCGGCCTGGTGCGCGGGCTCTCACACCGTGACGCGGCCCGCTTCTCCTTCCTGCTCGCGACCCCGGTCATCCTCGCTGCCGGGGTGCTCAAGGTGCCCTCGCTCGCCGGCCCTGCGGGGAACGGCATCCACGGGCAGGTACTGGTGGGCGCCCTGGCAGCCGGTCTCGCGGCATACGCCTCGGTTCGCTGGCTCACGAGGTACTTCGAGACGCGGACCCTCACGCCGTTCGCGATCTACTGCCTCGCCGCCGGCATCTTCTGCATCGTGCGCTTCGCCTGATCGGCGCTTCGCCTGATCGGCGCTTCGTGCAGTCGGCCGGCGGCGCCCGATCGACCGCGCGGTCGACGAAATGGCACCCCGATGCCCCGACGCAGCTCAGGTGCTTGAGTCGCGGGTCTCCTCCACATGCGAGGCGACCCAGTCCAGGGCGACGGCCGCTGACCAGGACTGGTCCAGGCTGCCGAGCGGATCGCCCGTTGTGGGCTCGTAGTACTCGCCGAACCTCAGGTCGCCCAGCTGGGCCAGGCCCTGTTCCCGCCATTGCCACGCGACGGCACCCTCGCCATGCCGTGAAAGTGCCCACCAGAAAAGCCAGTTCATCACCGGCCAGACCGGGCCGCGCCAGTACGCGCGAGGCTGGTAGCCGGGGTCGTCGGGCGACAGCGTCGGCGGGAGAGTGAAACGAAGGTCCGGATGACCAGCCCAGTGTGGCCCGGTGATGACCTCGAGCTGATGCCGGAACGCATGCTCGTCGCCGCCGCTGAGCAGTACCGAGAACGACGCCAGTGACTGCGCCAGGCTCCACTGGCCCTGGCGTGCGTTCCAGTCGCGGCACAGGCCGGTGTCGGCGTCGACCGTGGCGAGCACCGCCTGACGAGCGCGGGCCGAGATCTCGTCCTGGCCGGTGACGGCGTCGTCCAGTCGGAGCCGGCGGCCAAGCGCGGCAAGCTCCGCGGCGGCGACCGACAGCAGTGCGGTCATGAACACATCGCCCATGCGGAAGTCGACCACCTCCGCGAGCCGATGGTCGGCGTATCCCACCGCTCGCATCTGCGCGACGAGGTGCAGGTAGCGCTGGTACTCCCGGTCCGTGGGGCGCTGGGAGGCATCGGAGACGACGGAGAGGTCGTGCCGGCGCAGCTGGGCCTCGTGCTCCACGACCACGGCGTCGTATGCCGTGTCCCACCGGGGGGAGTTGTCCATGCCCGACTCCCAGCCGTGGTGGATCTGCACCAGGCCCAGGCCATCCGGGTCGCGTGCCGTCGTGAGCCATCGGTGCCAGGCTGCCAGGCGGGGCACCGCCTCATGCGCGAAGGCGTGAGCCGAGTCGGCAGCCTCGCCGCCTTCGCGCTCGGCGACCTCGACCACTCGGGCCAGGGACAGCGCATGCACGGGAGGCTGGCAGATGCCACTGGTCTCGACGCCTGGCGGCTTGGCCGCGACGTCGTTCGTGCCCCAGACCTCGGGACCTGGGAAGTAGTCGGTGCCGGGGCTGAAGACAATGTGCGGGATCATGCCGGTCGACCACTGGGCTGCAAGGAGGGTCCGCAGCTCGGTGATGGCCCTGGGGATCGACATATGGGCCAGGCCGATGGCGATGAACGCGGCATCCCATGACCACTGGTGGGGATAGAGGCGTGGCGCTGCGGCCACCATTGTCCCCAGGTCGTTTCGCTCGAGGACCCGGCGACCCGCCCGGTCGATCCGGTCCCGCTCTCGCTGCGTCATGGCTGTCCCACCCTAGACCTGACGCCTGCTGTGGAAACCACTTCGCCCCGCCGCATTCGCGACCACGTGACCTGAAATGGAAAGGGGCGTAGCGTCGACTGGTTGGATCCCGCCACAGGAGTCCCCGTTTCGTCTTTGCTGCCGGAGGCTGAAATGCGAGTGTTGCGTCCCTTCCTGATCGCCGCCGCTACCACAGCGCTCGCGCTCCCGGGATCCGTGCTTGCGGGGTCGCCACCGTCGCAGGCGGCAACCTCCCCGGTCAGGCTGACCGGGCTCGAGCATGCGGCCCGGCTGGTCGTCGACGACAACGGCGTCACGCACATCTCTGCCGGGTCCCTGCACGACCTGTTCTTCCTGAACGGCTGGGTGCAGGCCCGTGACCGGCTCTTCCAGATGGACCTCAACCGGCGGTCCCCGAGTGGCACCGTCGCCGAGCTCCTCGGCAGGTCGGCCCTCCCCGCCGATGTCAACGCGCGGACCATCGGCCTGCGCCGGGCCGCCGAACGGACGTGGACCGCTGCCCCGCCTGAGCTTCGGGGGATCCTGCAGGCCTACGCGGACGGCGTGAACGGCTACGTCGGCACCCATCCGCTGCCCGTCGAATATGCCGCGCTGGGGGTCGGCCGGTTCTCGCCGTGGACGCCGGTGGACAGCCTCACCGTGGGCAAGGCGATCAGCTTCCAGCTGTCCTTCGACCTCGACATCTCGCTGACGGTCCAGCTCGCAAGCTACCAAGCGCGGTACGGCCCGGTGGACGGCACCAGGCTGTTCAGCCAGGACGTGATGCGCTCCCAGCCGTTCAGCGGCGCCTCGACCGTCCCCGACGCCACAGCCTCAGGCGAGCTCCGGGCGTCGAGCGCCCACCGGGTCGACGTGGCGGGTCTTGACGCGGCGGCCCGCCTGGGTCGTGCCTACCTGGCGAAGGTCGCGGGCGACCCGCGGTTCGACCAGGCCGTTCACCGAGACGGCACGCAGGGCTCCAACGAGTGGGCCGTCGCCGGTTCGCACACGACCACCGGCCAGCCGCTGGTCGCCAACGACCCGCACCTGTCCCTCGGGTCGCCGTCGACGTTCTACCCGATAGGGCTCAAGGCCGAGGGGATGAACGTCGAGGGCGAGGGCTTCGCAGGGGCGCCGGGCGTGATCATCGGCCACAACCAGTGGATCTCCTGGGGTGCCACCACCAACCCGATGGACGTCACCGACACCTTCCTGGAGAAGGTGGTCGCCGACCCGACCTCACCGAGCAAGCTGGCCACCGTCTACAAGGGAGCCAACGAGCCGGTCATCCCGATCCCCGAGACCTTCCGCTACAACGACGGCGGGACGCTGAAGACTGCCACCGGAGCCGACAACGTCCCCGCGGCCACCCTGATCGTGCCGCGTCGCAACCAGGGCCCCATCATCCAGCTCGACGTCGCGCAGGGGCGTGCGCTCAGCGTGCAGTACACAGGCTTCAGCCCGACCTTCGAGCTCCAGACGTTCCTGCTCTGGGACCAGGCCAAGAACCTGGGGGACTTCGAGAACGGGCTCAGCTACTTCGACGTCGGGTCGCAGAACTGGGCGTACGCCGACGTGCAGGGCAACGTCGCCTACTTCACCAGCGCCGAGATGCCGGTCCGGGAGGACCTGCAGCAGGGCACGGTCGACGGCGTGCCACCGTGGCTCATCCGCAACGGCCAGGGGGGCAACGAGTGGCTGCCCGTTCAGCACCCGCAGGTCCACCAGGCGCTGCCCTACGAGATCTACCCGCCGTCGGAGATGCCGCACACGGTCAACCCGTCCACGGGCTGGTTCGTGAACGCCAACAACGACCCGGTGGGCACCACCCTCGACAACGACCCGCTGAACCAGCTCCGGCCGGGCGGTGGGATCTACTACCTCAGCCCCGGGTACGACGGCTTCCGGGCCGGCCGGATCACCGAGATGCTGCGCCAACGGCTCGCCGGAGGCCAGAAGGTCTCGATGGCCGACATGCAGCAGATGCAGGCCGACACGACCCTGCTCGATGCCGAGTACTTCGTGCCTCACATCGTCCAGGCGTTCCAGGACGCACAGTCCAGCGACGTGCCGGAGCTCGCGGCCCTGGCGAACGACGCTGCCGTCCAGAAGGCCGTGGGCCGGCTGGCCGGCTGGAACTTCACGACCCCGACCGGGCTCCCGGAGGGCTATGACGCCCGCTACTCCGGCCCACCCACTCAGGCCGAGGTCGACGACAGCGTGGCAGCGACGATCTACGCACTCTGGAGGTCGCGGGCGGTCGCAGAGATCATCGACGCCCCACTCTCGCCGCTGCCCTTGCCCGACGGCGCCGAGGCGGTGACGGCGATCAAGCACCTGCTCGACACGTTCGAGACGAGCCACGGGGTCGGGGCTTCCGGAGTGGCCTTCTTCAACGTGCCGGGCATCAGCGACCCGGCTGCCGCGCGGGACTACCTGCTCCTGCACAGCTTGCGCGCCGGGCTGAACCTGCTCGCCGGCCCTTCGTTCGACGCGGCCTTCCACGGCTCCACCGACCAGAGCACCTACAGGTGGGGCCTGCTGCACCGCATCGTGTTCGCCCATGTGCTCGGCGGCCCGTTCAGCACGCCGCCGGCATTCGGGCGCTTCCCTGCGCCGCTGGCAGGGCTCAGTGGGATCCCGGTGGACGGCGGCTTCGAGACCGTGGACGCGGCGAGCCACAACGTGCGCGGTTCAAGCGTGAACGGGTTCATGTTCGGCAGCGGGCCGGCGCGGCGGTTCATCAGCCAGCCGGAACCGGGCCACAACATCGCCGTCTCCGCGCTTCCCGGCGGCACGAGCGCCGACCCGGAGAGCGCCTTCTACCTGAACCTGCTCAAGCCTTACCTGCACAACGAGTACTACCCCGCCTTGCTGGCTGCAGAAGTCGGGCCAGGTGAGACCTCCAGCACCACGCTGCTGACCCCGGGCTCGCCTTAGCGGCTGCGGCTGCGGCCGGCGCCAGCCCGACTACGGCCGGCGGCCAGCCGTCGTCATCACCCCGCCCTGCCCCACTTCCTGCTGGGACTTGGCCAGCAGGGCGTGGTGCGCGGTGGAGAGCGCCCAAAGCACCACCATGGCGCCGATCATCGTGGCCAGGGCGACGCTGCTGGCCGATGCCAGCATCACGATGCCCCCGATGAGCGCGGCCAGACCCAGGAGCGACGCGGTGACGAGGTACACCTTGTTGCCGTGCATCAGCTGGTCGAAGCCCGGCACCACCGCGATGGCTGAGGCTGCGAAACCGAGGCCGAGGATGACCACGCCCGTCACTCGGGTCCCGCTCATCCCAAGCAGGGCCGCATCGGCCAGCCACAGCACATAAGCCAAAACCGCCGCGGCGACCAGAACGGTGGCGATGACGTCCTTCTTCGAGACGTTCATGTCTGCCTCCTCTCCGCCAGCCGCCCACCTCTGTCGGCTGGCCTTTGCCCAGACGAGACAACACCCAGGACCTCGGTGAGGCGGAGCCTGCGCAGCGACATTGCCTCACTTCTACCGTCACGTTCCGAGGGGGCCATCCATCAGAGGCGTTGGTCACGTGACGGCTGCGGATTCGGTCTGTCCACTGCTGGAGGTTCCCCGCCGAGGTGCCCTTCCCGACCCAGCGAGCGGCAGAATCGCGCCTGGTGACTGGACGACCTCCGCGGCCAGCTCAGCCCCCAGCTCAGCTGCCTCCCGGGGAGCCAGATCGGCGAGCCGGCCGGCGAGGTAAGCACCCCCGAACGAGTCGCCGGCTGCCGTGGTGTCCACCACCGTTTCGACCCGGATCGCCGGAACATGCCGGCAACCAGTCGTGTCCGCCACAAGGGCGCCGTCGGCGCCGAGCTTCACCACGACTTCTTTCGGGCCGAGGGAGCGGTAGCGCTCAGCAGTGCGGACGGGGTCCTGGTCACCCGTCAAAAGGAACTCGTCGTCGAACGTCGCGAGCACGATGTCGGAATGGGCTGCCGCCGTGGCGAAGACCTCCCGCGCCGCGGCGGCGTCGGTCCACCCAGCGGGTCGGAAGTTGGTGTCGAAGCTGACCCGCGCTCCAGCCCGGCGCAGTGCGGCCAGCCGGTCGAAGAGGGCCTGACGTGCCCTGGCGGACATCAGCTGGAGAGAGATGCCGGAGAAGTGCACCAGGTCGCCCGACACCTGCCCAACCCAGTCGGTCCCTGCGAAGAGCGCCGACGCGGCCGAGGCGGAGCGCCAGTAGGTGAACGTCCGCTCCCCCGCGCTATCCGTCTCCACGGCATACACACCGGGCTGCCGTCCGGGCACCGTCACCGACCGGTCCTCGATGCCTTCGTTCGCCCAGGCAGCGCGCATCTTCTCGCTGTAGGCATCGCTTCCCAGTCCGGTGAGGTAGCCGACCTCGACAGCTTCACCCAGGTCCTCTGACATGCGGTGCAGGTAGACGGCAGTGTTGTAGGTGTCCCCGGCGAACCCCACGTCGAGCACCAGGTCAGATCGGTGCCGCAGCTCCAGCATGCACTCGCCTACGGCGAGGACCACCGGGGCCCTGCGATCCCCGCGGTCAGCTCGCCAGGCCATGGCCCGCCACGGGACGCGCACCCGCCACGGACCGCGCACCCCGGGGACCTGCACCCGCCCCGAGCCTCGCGATCGCAGCCTCCCCAGGGACCGACTCGCCCTTCACGTCGCCATGCATGATGTGGTGAGCACCCTTCTCCCCGATCATGATCGACGGCGCCTGCGTGTTGCCGCTGATCAGCGTCGGCATGATCGAAGCGTCGACCACCCGGAGACCGGCGACGCCTCGGACCCGCAGCTGCTGGTCGACGACGGCCAGCTCATCGGTGCCCATCTTGCAGGACCCGACGGGGTGGTAGTCGGTCTTGGCCCACTGCCTGATGTAGGCGCGGATCTCCTTGTCGGTGCGCACCCCGGAACCCGGCAGGTGCTCCCGCTTGATGAACGGGGCGTAGGCGGACGTCGCGAGCAGCTCCCTCCCCCACCGGAAGCCCTCCATCGAGATCTCCCAGTCGTAGGGGTCGGTCAGGAACGCGGGGTCGATGGCCGGTGGCACCGAGGGGTCGGCCGAGCGCAGCGTGAGCGACCCGACGCTCTTGGGCCGCAGGTTGCACGTGTTGATGGTCAGCCCGTGCCCTTTGACCCGCTGCCTGCCGTGGTCGATCACGTATGCCGGGAGGCAGTGCATCTGGATGTCGGGGGTGGCCACCTGCTCGCTGCTGTGCACGAACATCCCGGCCTCGCACACGCACGCCGTCACGGGACCGGTGCGGTAGAGGGCGTACTGGAGGCCGGCGAGGGCTGCCTTGTCGAACCGGTCGGAGGTGTTGTAGCTGACCGGCGTGGTCTCCGCGGTCAGGTAGACATCCATGTGGTCCTGGTAGTTCTTCCCGACCCCGGGCAGGTCGTGCTTGACCTCGATTCCCAGCGCGCGGAGCTCGTCCGCGGGCCCGATGCCCGACAGCAGGAGCAGCCGCGGCGAGTTGACCGACCCACCGGAGAGGACCACCTCGCGGTCCGCCCGCACCACGCGCTCCCGGCCTTTGACGGCATACCGGATGCCGACCGCGCGCCCGCCCTCGACCAGCACCTTGGTGGCCAGCGCGTGGGTCTGGACCACGAGGTTGCGGCGCTGCCGCGCCGGGCGGAGGTATGCCGTGGCCGCGCTTTCGCGACGCGCCCGCTTCTGGGTCACGTCGTAGTACCCCACGCCGTACTGCCGCTCCCCGTTGAAGTCGTGGGTGAACGGGACCCCGAGCTCCTGTGCCGCCCTGACGAAGGCCTTGCTGAGCTCGTTGTGCTGCACCTGCTCGGTGACGTTCATGGCGCCGTCGCTGCCGTGGTAGCGGTCGTTGAGGCGCTCGTTGTGCTCGGCGCGGCGGAAGAACGGCAGGACCTGCTCGTAGCCCCAGTCGTCGTTGCCGAGGGCGGCCCAGCGGTCGTAGTCCTCCTTCTGGCCCCGGATGTAGATCATGGCGTTGATCGAGGTGCTGCCGCCGAGGGTCCGGCCCTGCGGGTACCACATCTCCCGGTTGTTGAGCTGGGGCTGGGGCACGGTCTCGAAGCCCCAGTTGACCCCGGGACTCGTGAGCTTCGTGAAGCCAACCGGCATGTGGATCAACGGGTTCCAGTCCCTACCGCCCGCCTCGAGCAGCAGCACCGTGACCGAGGGGTCCTCGGAGAGGCGGCTGGCGACGACGGCGCCTGCGGCGCCGGAGCCGACGACGATGTAGTCAAAGCGGTCACTGCTCATGATGAGTTCCTTGCTGTGCTAGGGATGTCGGGCTGTCGGGGCGGTCGCAGCCGGACCACGGCCGAGGCGGCCTCCCGGGCCAGGCGGCCGATGGAGCCGTAGTCGCCTCGGCGCACCAGGTCCGGAGTGGTGATCCAGGTGCCGCCGACTGCGAGGACGGCGGGTATCTCGAGGTAGTCGGGAAGGGTCTCGGGGCGGATGCCACCGGTGGGCATGAACCTCACCCCCGGGAACGGCAACGTGAGGGCGCGCAGTGCTCCCGGGCCGCCGGCGAAGGCAGCGGGGAAGAACTTGACAGTGTCGATGCCGAGCTCGAGCGCAGTGATGAGCTCGGTGGCCGTCGCGACCCCGGGCAGCACCGGGAAGCCTGCGGCTCGACCGGTCTCGACCACTTCCCGGCTCAGGCCCGGGCTGACCAGGAAGCCGGCTCCCGCGTCGATGGCTCGACGCGCCTGGCCGCCGGTGAGCACGGTGCCAGCCCCGGCAAGGAAGCCCTCGACTCTCGAGACCTCGGTGATGGCCTCGAGCGCCGCCGGTGTGCGCAGGGTGAGCTCGGCGCCGGGCAGGCCGGCCTCGGCGAGGGTCTCGGCCATGCGCCGGGCCTGCCGCGCATCGTCGATGACGACGACGGGGACCACACCGAGCCGGCCGATCCGGGCAAGGGTGTCGTCGAACGTGCTGTCGGAGGTGCCGTCGAACCTGCCGTCGAACGTGTCGTCGAGCGAGGTCATCACGCCACCAGCCCACCGGAGTCGGCGACGCGCAGCGCGTTGGCCGCGATCGTCAAGGCCGGGTTCAGCGCAGCCGAGGAGGGAAAAACCGCGCTGTCGCAGACCCAGACGTTCTCCAGGTCGTGCATTCGCCCGTCGGGCGCGACCACGCTGGCCGCGGGGTCGGTGCCCATCACGGCCGTGCCGCACTGGTGGGAGTTGGTCTCGATGCCCATGCGCTCGGTGAAGACGAGCGGGTACCCCGCGCGGCGCACGGCCGACGTCACGTTCCGCACCAGCTGGCCGTGTGGCCGCAGGTTGTTGGGGGTCCAGTGCACGCCGATGCGCCCGTCCGGCCGCACCACGACCCGGTTCTCGCGGCTGGGAAGGTCCTCGGTCGTGAGGTACATGTCCATGCTGTGGTGGGTCATGAACCTCAGCGCCGGGGTCGGGGCCCAGGGGCGGGCCGCGCGCACCGAGTCTGCCTGCAGCTTCCCCAGCATCTGCAGGTTGCCCAGCGGCACCGCCGTGCGCTCGCCGGCCAGGTACCAGTCGTTGACGCCGAGCGTCTTCTGGAACCGGGTCCGGTTGCGCCGTCGAGGGTCGACCGCGACAAAGAACGTGCTGTTGTGGACCATGTAACGACGCCCCAGCAGACCGGAGCCGTTGCCGAGCCCGCGGCCGGGCTCGCCGGAGCGCAGCAACAGTGCGGCGGTGTTGGCCGCCCCGGCCGCGAGGACGAACCGCTGCGCGAGGATCCGCAGCGGCCGCCCCTCGCGCTCGGCGACCGCTGCCGTCACCGTGCGCCGATCAGGAGTGGCCTGCAGCTCGCGGACCAGGGTGCGGGTGAGCAGCCGCACCCCCGCCGCCTCCGCTGGGCGGACCGCGCTGACGTCGGCCTCGCTCTTGGCATCGACGCGGCAGGGATAGCCGTCACACGTGGCGCACCGGATGCAGCGACCGCCCTCGCGGTAGTCCACGCCCATCGGCATCTGGAACGGGTTCAGACCCTGGTTGGCAAGGTCCGACGCCAGCCGATCGACGGCCGGCTCGTGCGGCAGGGCCGGGTACGGGTACGGGCTGGAGTGGAACGGCTCGGTGGGGTCCGCGCCCGGGGCGCCGTGGACGGCATACAGCCGCTCTGCCTGTCCGTAGTAGGGCTCCAGCTCCGCGTAGGAAACCGGCCACGGCTCCGACACGCCTTCGGCGTGCTCGATCGCATCGAAGTCCTCCTTGCGGAACCGGGGCAGGCAAGCGCCGTAGACCTTGGTGTTGCCGCCCACGTAGTAGTGGACGCCGGGCTGGAACAGCTCGCCGCTGTCCTCGTCGACCCACTTCTCGGCGTTCTTGTAGCGTCCCTCGACGAACACCGCGCGGGCCGACCAGTTCTGCTCCTCGGTGGGGAGCCGGTCGCCGCGCTCCACCAGGAGCACGTCGGCTCCACTGTTGCGCAGCGCCCAGGCCATCGTGCCCCCGCCCATGCCGGAGCCGATGATGGCGATGTCGCAGGTGATCTGGTCGACCTGGAGGCTGATGGTGTCGTCGGACGTCGTCATGAGCGGCCTACTTCACCGATCCGGCGGCGAGGCCGCGGACGAAGAACCGGCCGAGCAGCATGTACACCAGCGCGGTTGGAACGGCGGCGAGCAGCGCTCCGGCCATCACGGTGTTCCACTGGACCGAGAAGTTGCCCGACAGGTTGTTCAGGGCGACCGTGATCGGCTGCTTCGTGGGGTCCGGCAGCACCGTGATGCCGAAGATGAAGTCGTTCCACTGGTTCGTGAACTGGAAGATCCCGCAAACCACGAAGCCGGGAAGCGAGAGGGGCAGCATCAGGCGCCGGAAGATGGTCCAGTGGCCGGCGCCGTCGATCTGTCCGGCCTCGACGATCTCATGGGGCAGGGCCCCGTAGTAGTTGCGGAAGATCAGCGTGGCAATGGGAATGCCGTAGATCGAGTGGACGAGGACCAGGCCGGGAATGGTGCCGTACATCCCGATGGTGACGAGGAACCGCACGAGCGGCACGAGGACGACCTGGTAGGGGATGAACATCCCCATCAGCAGGGCGCCGAAGACGACGTTGCTGCCGCGGAAGGGCAGCTTGGCGAACACGTACCCGACCAGGGCCCCGATGAGTGAGGTGATGACGGTCGCCGGCACGACGATCGCGATGCTGTTGCGGAAGTTCGGGCCGAGGGCCGCCCAGGCGGTGCGGAGGCCTTCGGCGTTCAGGCTGCTTGGAAGCTCCCACATGTGGGCCGCGTCGGCCTGTGCTCCGGACTTGAGCCCGGCCATGACCATGACGTAGACCGGCATGAGGAAGAGCAGGGCGCCGAGAGTGAGGGTGGCCAATCCGACCACGTCGAGGGCTGAGGCACGCGCCAGCCGGTCGCGCAGGCTGGGCTGGGACGCTACGCGGGGTGCGCGGCGCAGGACGGGAAGGACGCTCATGACCGGGCTCCCTTGGTGCTTCGGTACAGGTAGGGCACGATGACGGCCGCCACGAGGACGAGCATGACGATGGACGCAGCGGCGCCGGTGTTGTACTTGAGGGCTCGGAAGGTCTGCTCGAAGACGAAGATGCCGGGGACGTCGGTGGCGAAGCCGGGGCCCTGCCCGACCATCGCATAGACGAGGTCGAACGACTTGAGGCTGACGTGGCCCAGCAGGATGAGCACGACGGCGACCATGGGGCGCAGCGTCGGCAGGACGACGTAGCGGTGGTACTGCCACGTGTTCGCCCCGTCGAGCTGCGCGGCCTCCCGGAGCTCCTCGGGCATGGCGGCGAGCGCGGCCAGGAAGTTGGCCATCGCGAAACCGCCGAGCTGCCAAGCCGCCGCGATGACCACGGGGAGCAGGGCAAGGGGAATGCCGAGCTTGATCTGGATCGCGTCCCCACCGGGGATGACCCTGGCCAGTGCGCCGGAGACGTCGCCGACGACCGCGGGATCGGTGATCCACTTGGGCTTCGCATGGATCCCCAGCCTGTCCAGGATGAGGTTGGCGCCGGCGGAGGGGGTGAAGATCCACCGCCACACCACCCCGGTGACGATGAACGACAGCGCATAGGGGAAGATGAAGACGCTGCGGAAGAGCCCGCGGGCGACGAGGGCGTTGTGGACCAGGAGGGCGAGCACGACGCCGATCACCACCGCGAGGGCGAGGAACAAGACGGTGAAGACAAGGATGTTGCGGAGGTCGGCCTGGAAGCGCGGGGTCTGGAACATCTGCGAATACGTGCTGCCCACAGGCTGTTTCACGCTCAGGTCTGGGGTCAGGCCCTGCCATTTCGAGAGTGAGACCCGGATCGAGTAGCCGATGAACCCGTAGACGAACACGCCCACCAGGCTGAGCGAGGGGACGAGGACGACGGCCTGGAAGCCGTGCCGGCGAATCCACCCGTGGATGCCGGCCAGAGGAGTGGCGCGGTCGCGTGCGGTCTCCGCGCGGGGTGTGGCGACGGTGGTGGTCATGAGGGCTTCCCTCCGGGTGGGTGGCCCGTGACGGGCCACCCACCGCTGGTGGTAGGAACTAGGACGCCGAGGCGCTGGCCAGCGCCTGGGTGAACGCGTTCACGTTCTTGCTCTGCGCGAACTGCGTGACCGCGTCCGACAGGGCCTGGGAGAACTGCGGGTTCATCGCCTCGCCGTGCACCACGGACTGGACGATCTGGTCGGTCTTGAACGACTGCGCCGCGAGCTGCTGGTACTTCGGCAGGGACGACACGTCGACGTCGGTGCGCAGCGGCGTCGAGCCCTTCTCCTTGTTGAAGGCGAGCTGGGCCTCCTTCGTCGCGATGGTCGCCATGAACTTGAGAGCCGCAGCCTTGTTCTTCGCGTTCTCCGCCACCACGAGGGTGTCGACGACGGCCATGAACGCGCCTTCGGTGCCGGGATGGGCGGTGTACCCGAAGTCCACACCCTCCTTGGCGCCGTTCTTCACGAGCTCGCCGTAGGCCCAGTCACCCATGCTCTCGAAGGCGCAGTCGCCGGCGCCGAGCTTCTTGGTGGCCTGGTCCCACGAGAGCGCGCTGGCGTCCGGGTCGGCGTAGTCGAGCATCTTGGCGAACGCCGTCGCTGCCGACTTGACCTGGTCGCTGTTCCAGTTGCCGCCGGAGCCGGTGAGGGCATCCCAGGCACTGGCACCGCCGGTGCCCAGCAGGGTGTTCTCGAACAGCTCCGCGGTCGCGAAGGTGTCCTTCGCGCCGAGGCACAGCGGAGTGACGCCAGCCGCCTTGAGCTTGGCCAGGTCGGCGAGGAAGGCGTCGGTGGTGTAGCCCTTGTCCGGGACGGTGACGTTGGCCTTCGCGAGCGCCTTCTTGCTGTACCAGAGGACGTTGCCGCGGTGGGCGCCGGTCGAGACGCCGTACTGCTTGCCGTCCTTGGTGATGGCGTCCACCATCGCCTTGGGGATCACGTCGGCGAGCTTGCCGTCGGTGTAGACCGAGCTGACGTCAGCCACGAGGTTGGAACCGATGTACTGGTTGATGGCAGCGCCGGGGTGGGTCTGCCAGACGTCCGGCGGGTTGCCGCCCTGGAGGCGGGTCTGCAGGACGGCCTGGGCGTTGCCGCCACCACCGCCCGCCACGGCCCCGTTGACGACCTTGGCCCCGCTGTTGGCGGAGGTGTAGGCGTCGAAAAGGGCATTGAGGGCAGCGCTCTCGGAGCCCGAGGTCCACCACGAGAAGACCTCCAGGTTGCCAGAGCCGGAGCCGGAGGCTCCGGCGTCGGTTGAGGACGCCGCTCCGCCACAGGCGGCGAGCGTGAGGGCGAGACCGCCGGCCGTGAGGGCGGCGGCGGCGCGGGTGATGCGATACATGTGCGGGTCTCCTTCGGTGGTGCCGCGGGCTGGCCCGGGCGGGGCGTGGGGATGGGTGAGTGACTCAGGGAGTGATTCGGGGAGAGTGATTCGGGGAGAGTGATTCGGGGCGCGTGATCCGGGGTGGGACTCAGTGAGGGATCAGGTGCGATGGGAGCGAGTCAGGAGGTTGCGTATGCCGCTGGCCTGGGTTCGGCGGCAGCGGCCGCGGGGTCCGCGGCAGCGGCGGCGGGGTCCGCGACCCAGCGGTCGACGTGGTCGAGGGCGTCGAGGAACCAGTAGTCACCCCACATGACGGACTCGTCGACGCCGAGTCCGCGGCCCTCGTGGTAGCTGCCGTGCTTGAGCAGGCCCTCCCACTCGGGGTCGTCGTGGGAGAGGAAGTCGTCCTGGCAGAGCCGGGTGAGGATGCGCAGGGCGTAGTTGGCGAAAGCCGTGGCAGCCGCCTGGTCCTGCACCAGGCCGGCGAGCTGCCACATCCCACCGGCCGCGATGGCGGCCGCAGAGCTCTCATGGGGTCGGGCCGGGTTCGGCTCGGCCCAGTCGTTGGGGCAGACCAGCTCGTCGCCGGTCTGCTCGATGTAGAACTCGGCACACGCCTGCGCCGTTGCGAGGAAGCGCCGGTCGCCGGTGTACCGGTAGGCAGTGCCGAACCCGTGGACGGCCCAGCCGAGCCCGCGGGCCCACGAACCGTCGTCGCAGTGCCCCTGCTGGGTGGTCTGCCTCAGGAAGGCCCCGGTGCCGAGGTCGAAGACGGCCTCGTGGGAGGCGCTTCCGTCGCCACGGACCAGGTGCCTACGCGAGGTCAGGCAGTGCTCGATAGCGATCCGGGCCAGCTCGGTGTCGCCGGTCCGCTGTGCCGCGTGGAACACCACGCCGACGTTCATCATGATGTCGACGAACAGGCTGTCGGGTGCGAGGAACGAGCGCAGGTAGCGGCCCCTCTCGTTGAAGCGCAGCGCCATGGTCCGGCCCGCCTGGACGACAGGGGCGTCGTATGCCGGGTCGCCGGTTGCCTCGTACCACCGCCGCCATGTGGGCCAGAAAAGGAAGCCGAGGTCGTGCACGTCGCGGTCGTACTGGCGGTCCTCGATGAGCCGGCTGTAGTGCTCCGCGAGGTCGCGCAGGTCGGCGCGTCGGGTGCGGTTGGCCAGCAGCCACAGCTGTCCGCCGAGGAAGCCCTCGCACCAGTTCGTCCACGCCTCGCCGGTGAAGTCCCAGCGCCCGCCGGTCGTGTAGAGCGGGAAGGCGTCGGGGTGGTCGGCGGCCAGGCGGGGCACCTTCGCCTCGGCCGTCGCCCACGCGCGCCGGGCGCCGGCGGCATACCCGTCAGGGACGGTGGTGCCCGGAGGCGGGACGATGGGCAGGGTGTGCGGCAGCACGGCATACCTCTCCTGCCTGGTCATGCCGCACCGCCGGCAGGCACCCAGCGCGACCGGCGCGGGCCGACCTGCAGCTGGATCGTCTTGGTCTGGGTGAACGAGTGGATCGCCTGGCGGCCCAGCTCGCGGCCCTCGCCGCTCGTCTTGTACCCGCCGAACGGAAGCTCCGGGTAGCCGTCCATCCACCGGTTGACCCAGACGGTCCCCGCCTGGAGCCGCTGGGCGGCGGTGAGCGCGGAGCTGATGTCCTGGGTCCAGATGCCGGCCGACAGGCCGTACATCGTCGAGTTCGCGATGTCGATGGCCTGGTCGAGGGTCTCGAAGGTGAGCACCGAGAGGACCGGTCCGAAGATCTCCTCGCGGGCGATCGACATGCTGGGCTGGACGCCGGCGAAGACGGTCGGCTCGAAGAAGCGGCCGACGTCGGTCCCGCGGCGTGCGCCGCCGAGCAGCAGCTCGGAGCCGTCGCGACTGCCCTCGGCCACATAGCGCTCGATCGTGGCGAGCTGCTCGTCGCTGGTGATGGCGCCGACCTTGGTGCCCGGGTCGAGTGGGTCCCCGACCGGGACCCGCCGCGAGCGGCTGACGATCTCCTGCTGCACCTCCTCGGCGATGCTCGCGTGCACGAGGACCCGGCTGCCGCTGTTGCAGCACTCGCCGGCGTTGAAGTACACGCCGAAGACGACGGCATCCAGGGCGGCGTCGAGGTCGGCGTCGGCGCACAGGATCTGCGGGTTCTTGCCGCCCAGCTCCAGCTCGACGCGCTTGAGCTGGGCGCCGGCTGCCGCCGCAACCTTGCGGCCCACCTCGGTCGAGCCGGTGAAGCTCACCATGTCGGTGCCGGGGTGTGCGCTCATGGCAGCGCCCACACCGCCCCGGCCGGTCAGGACGTTGACGACGCCGTCGTCGACCCCGGCCTCGAGGAGCAGCCGGCCCAGCCGGGCCGTCGTGCCGGGGGTCAGCTCGGAGGGCTTGACCACGGCCGTGCACCCGGCGGCGAGCGCGAACGGCAGCTTCTGGCTGACGATGAGGAGGGGGAAGTTCCACGGCGTGATGACCGACACCACGCCGACCGGCTCGTTGACCACCACGGCGAGGACGTCCTGGCCGAGGTCGTTGTGGGCGTCGCCGTAGGAGTGGCGGGCCAGGGTGGCGGCGTACTCCCACAGGTCAGCCGCAGCGTCTACCTCGTCGAGCGCCTGGGTGATCGGCTTGCCGGACTCGAGTACCTCCAGCCGCGCGAGCTCCTCGCGGTCCCGGCGGATCAGCTCGCCAGTGCGGTGCAGGACGCGGGCGCGCTCCACGCCCGGGCGGCGGGGCCAGGGGCCCTCGTCGAAGGCGCGGCGCGCTGCGGTGACTGCTGTGTCGACGTCGTCGGCGCCACCGCGCGCATACGTGGCGACCAACGCGTCGTGGGCCGGCGAAGTGCGCTCGAAGGTCGCTCCGCTGAGAGCGCTGACCTCGGCACCTCCGATGAGGAGGCCTGAGTGGTGGACGGTGTGGCCGGCCAGCGCGCGGGGCCCCGCGGCGGAAGAGGGCGCGGTGGAAGCGGTCGCGGTGGAAGTGGTCGCGGTGGAAGTCGTTGCGGGCGTCGTCATGGCTTGGGCTCTCCTGTTAGCGGCCGGTGAACTCGGGGACGGAGTGGGTGCGGAACCCGGCCACTCCGACGGCCAGGTCTTCCGTGGAGCTGGTGACGGCGCCGGCGAGGTGTTCCAGGACGCGCGAGGGCGCCCCGTCCGCGGCCGCGTCGATGATGGTCTTGGCGAGCCGGACCGCGACGGGCGCGGCGGCGGCGATCCGGTCGGCGAGGCCGGCGGCGCACGTGTCGAGGTCGTCCGGGTTGGCACACTGGGCGAGCACGCCCCAGGCGAGAGCCGTGGGGCCGTCGAGAGTCCGCCGGCCGAGGACCACTTCCTTCGCGCGGGCGCGGCCGACGAGCTCCACGAGCCGCTCAGTCCCGCCCCAGCCCGGCACCGTGCCCAGCCCCACCTCGGGCAGCCCCAGGGTCGTGCTGGTCGAGCCGATCCGAAGGTCACAGGCCAGGGCGAGCTCGAGCCCGCCGCCGAAGGCCGCACCGTGCAGCACGGCGATGGAGGGCTGGGGCAGAGCCGCCAGGGCGTCGAAGACCCGGTGGCCGCGCTCGGTCCAGTCGAGCATCTCGACCGGGGTGAGACCGGCGAACCGGTTGATGTCGGCGCCGACACAGAAGGCTCGCTGCCCGGCGCCACGCACCACGACGACGCGGGCCTCCGAGGCGCGGACCGCCGCGACGGCTC
>DASSJT010000268.1:0-2819 GCA_035691065.1 Dermatophilaceae bacterium | reverse complement strand
CGGTGACGCCGCAGGCTGCCGGTATGCCGGGCGCTCACGACCGGGAGCCGGCGATGGGGCAGCGCTGGCGGGCTCCTGTCCCTACAGTGGTGACAGGCATCGGTTCGGGCCCGCATCGGGGGAGGCGTCATGGCGGACAGGCGGTTGCTCGACACCGGCGGCCTCCAGGCCCTGATCGACGTCCTGATCGGCCGGGGATACACGGTCGTGGGTCCCACCGTGCGTTCCGGCGCCATCGTCAACGCGCCGATCAGCAGTGTGGACGAGCTCCCCCGCGGCTGGGGCGACGAGCAGGAGGCGGCGCACTACCGCCTCCGCCGCCGCGACGACGAGGCGCTGTTCGGCTTCGCCGCGGGCGCACAGTCCGCCAAGCCGGTGTTCTTCCCCACCGACGAGCTGCTCTGGCGCGGCCGGCGCAGCGCCGACGGTCGCGGGTTCGAGGTCGCTGGCGACGATGGCGACCCCGCCGGCGCCGACTCCGAGCCAGGTCAAGGCGGGCCCTATGCGCTGCTCGGCGTACGGTCCTGCGACCTGAGCGCCGTCGGCATCCACGACACCGTGCTGGCGGGGCGCGGCTTCGCCGATGCGCACTATGCCGCGCGGCGGGCCGGGGCCTTCGTCGTCGCCGTCGCCTGCTCCGACCCGGGCGGCACCTGCTTCTGCGTCTCGATGGGCACCGGACCCAAGCCGGAGCAGGGTCGTGGGGCCCCCTTCGACCTGTCGCTGACCGAGGTCCTGGACGGCGGGCACCGGTTCGTCGTGGAGGTGGGCACCGACCGGGGTGCCGACGTCCTCGCGGAGGCCGGCGCCGAGGCCGCAGCGACCGCAGACCTGGATGCGGCGGCATACGTCACCGAGCAGGCGACGCGGCACATGGGCCGCCGCCTGGACACCGCGGGGATCAAGGAGCTGCTCTACGCCAGCGTCGACAGCCCGCAGTGGGACGACGTGGCCTCCCGCTGCCTGTCCTGCACCAACTGCACGATGGTCTGCCCCACGTGCTTCTGCACGTCGGTCGAGGACGTCTCCGACCTCAGCGGCGCGGAGGCGTCCCGGCACCGCGTCTGGGACTCCTGCTTCAACGCGGACTTCTCCTACATCCATGGCGGATCAGTGCGGGAGTCCCCCAAGTCGCGCTACCGCCAGTGGATGACGCACAAGCTCGCCTCATGGCAGGACCAGTTCGGCTCCTCGGGGTGTGTCGGGTGCGGGCGCTGCGTCACGTGGTGCCCGGCCGCCATCGACATCACGGCCGAGGCCGCGGCCCTGCGCGGCGCCCCGGGGTCGAACCTGCCCGGCCATGTGGACCCCGTCGACCCCGTCGACCCCGTCGACTCCGACGCCCAGGACGCCTGAAGGAACTGAAGGAGCGGCATGCAGACGCAGACGTTGGAGGAGTACCTCCCGCAGCATCCCTTCTTCGCCGGGCTGGACGAGTCCGTCGTCGCCCTCCTGGCCGGGTGCGCGGTCAACGCCCACTTCCACCCGGGTCAGTACCTCTTCCACGAGGGTGACCCTGCCGACACCTTCTACGTGCTGCGGCACGGGCGGGTGAGCATCGAGGTCCACGCGCCCGCCGGCCCCGCCGTCGTGGTCGACAGCGCGCACGCCGACGACGTGGTGGGGTGGTCCTGGCTCGTGGCGCCCTACTTGTGGCTGTTCGACGCCCGCGCCACCGAGGAGACGAGTGCGATCGCCTTCGACGGGGCCTGCCTGCGCGGCAAGTGCGAGCTCGACCCGGCGGTGGGCTACGCCATGCTGCAGCGGGTGGTCCAGGTGATGTCGGCTCGACTGCAGTCGGCGCGGGTCCGCCTGCTGGACCTGTACGGGGTCCGCGCATGACCGTGTTCACCGGCGGCGCGCCCACCGGCCAAGGCGAGTGGCCGCACCCGGTCGTGGACCCGTTCCTTCCGCGGCCGTTCGTCGTGCGCCGCCGCCGCCAGGACACGCGGGACACCTACACCCTCGAGCTCGAGCCGGTCGACGGGGCACCGCTGGCCTTCGCGGCCGGGCAGTTCACGATGATGCACGCGTTCGGCGCCGGCGAGGTACCGATCTCCATCAGCGGCGACCCCGCCGAGCCCGGCCGGCTGGAGCACACCATCCGCGACGTCGGCGCGGTCACCCGCGCCCTGGTCCGGGCCGCGGCCGGTCAGGTGCTCGGCATCCGCGGCCCGTTCGGGACCGGCTGGGACGTGTCGTCCGGCCGCGGTGGCGACGTGGTCTTCGTCGCCGGCGGGATCGGGCTGGCCCCCCTGCGCCCGGCCATCCTCGAGGTCTGCGCCCAGCGCGCCGACTACGGCCGGGTTCTGCTGCTCTACGGCGCCCGGACCCCGGAGGACATCCTCTTCGGAGACGACCTGCGGCAGTGGGCCGGCACACACGACGTCGACGTCCAGGTCACGGTCGACAACGGCCAGCACGCCTGGCGGGGCCGGGTCGGGCTGGTCACCCAGCTCATCGCGCGCGGTGGGTTCGACGCCACGCGGACCATCGCGCTGGTCTGTGGCCCGGAGGTGATGATGCGGTATGCCGCGGTGGCGCTGGCCGAGCGCGGTGTCCCCAAGCACCGACTGCGCCTCTCCATGGAGCGCAACATGAAATGTGGCGTCGGGCTGTGCGGCCACTGCCAGCTGCGCGAGTTCTTCCTCTGCGTCGACGGCCCCGTACTCACCTACGACCGCCTGGAGACCCTGATGTCGCGAGCGGAGCTCTAGCCATGACCGTGACCGACAGTCCAGCGGCGGGTCAGGGCGCCGGCGCCAGGCACCGCCCCACTCTGGCGGTGTGGAAGTTCGCCTCCTGCGACGGCTGCCAGC
>DASSJT010000267.1:0-13446 GCA_035691065.1 Dermatophilaceae bacterium | reverse complement strand
GTCGCCGGGTTTCGAGTGGTCGGCGTAGACCGACCCCGAGGAGACGAACACCCAGCTCCGCGTCCGGCTGCAGAGCGCCTCAAGGGCGGTGCGCACCTGGCCGGGCTGCCGGCTCACGTCGACGACCAGGTCCCATTCCTGCGTCGGCGACAGGCCGGCATACCCCTCGCTGGTCGTGCGGTCGCCGAGCACCAGCCGGGCGCCGTCCGGAACCGAGCCGCTCTCGCCGCGCGCCAGGCAGGTGACGTCGTGACCGGCGGCGAGGCCGGCCAGGGCAACGTGGCCGCCGAGCCAGGCGGTGCCGCCCAGAACCAGGATGCTCATGCGGGCGAGGCTGCCACGCGGCCGGCCCGTAGTCAGCCGACGAAGGCCGATGTTCGCGACCAGCGGACAGACCTTCGGTCGGAGCGCTCCTAGGCTGGCCGGCATGGAGACGCCCGCCGGAACCATCCCTGCGACCTCGCCGCTCGCCGCGCTGCAGCCCGTGGCGACGGTGAGCAGCGTCGCCGTCCTCTCCGACGTCCACGGCGTCCTGCCGGTGCTGGATGCCGTTCTCGCCGAGTCGGATGTCCGGTCGGCGGACCTCGTCGTCGTGACCGGCGACCTGGCAGCCGGCCCGATGCCGGTCGAGGTGCTGGACCGGCTGGTAGCACTGGGTGAGCGGTGCGTCCTCGTGCGCGGCAACGCCGACCGCGAGCTGGTGGAGGTGGCCCGGGGTGCGGTCAGCGAGTACCCGGAGTCGACATGGGCCGGCGGCCAGCTGCGGACTGACCAGGTCGAGCTGCTCGACCGCCTGCCCCATCCGGTGGTGGTGGAGGTGGACGGGTTCGGGCCGGTCCTGTTCTGCCACGGCACACCGCGCGACGACAACGAGGTGGTGCTCGTCGACTCCCGGCTCGAGTGGTGGGCCGAGGTCTTCGCCGACCTGCCCGAGGACGTCCGGACCGTCGTCTGCGGCCACACCCACATGCCGTTCACGCGGCTGGTGGACCAGAGGCTGGTCGTCAACAGCGGCAGCATCGGTATGCCGTACGGCCGGGCCGGCGGGTCATGGGCGCTGCTCGCGGACGGGCAGGTGAGCCTGCGGCATACCCCCATCGACGTGAACGCAGCCTGCGCGGAGATCGAGGCGCGGTCCGGCTACCCGGGGCGGGCGGCCTGGGCCGACGAGTACGTGCGCAGCCGCAACTCCGACGCCGACGCCGTACGGGCCTTCGCGCCGCGTGACGGCAGGGACGGCTAGCGGCCGCACCAAGGACCGGGACCCCGCCGGCCGGCCTTGGGGGGCCATCCGGGCCTTCCAGGAATCGGCTAAACGCGTCGCACGCCCCTCACCGCCGGGTGGATACTCGAACCGGCCCGGGAGCGTGGCCCTGGGGAGGGATCGGAGACCCGGGTGGTCGAATCGGGGAGTTCCAGCGGACGTGCGCTCCGCACGTCGATCAACGCACGCCTCGCCGAGGACCTCGAGGAGACGCGCGAGCAGCTGGCCGCCACGACCGAGATCCTGGCCCTTCTGGCTGCGTCGTCGACGCCCGCAGACGTGTTCACTGCGATCGTGGAGCGGGCCCGCGGGCTGTGCTTCGCCGACGTGGCCCAGATCCACCTGGTGCACGGCGACGTCTTCGCGCTGGCAATGTCCGCCGGGCTCACCCCCGAGTACGAGGCCTTCTCCGCCAACGCGCCGATCCAGCGCGACCGCACGACGCTCGTCGGCCGGGTGAGCCTCGACCGCACCACCCAGCAGATCGCCGACGTCCTCGCCGACCCCGAGTACGACCAGCCGGAGCGTCAGCAGCGAGCCGGTTTCCGCTCGATCCTCGGCGCGCCCATGCTGGTCGACGACGAGGTCGTCGGCGTGCTGTCGGTGTGGCGAGCGCGGGTCGCGCCGTTCGACGACCGGGTGTGTGAGCTCCTCACGGCGTTCGCCGCACAGGGCGCCCTCGCGATCCGCAACGTCCAGCTGCTCCAGTCGCTCGAGACGCGCTCGGCCGAGCTCGGCCGTCGGGTGGACCAGCTGGAGGCGCTGGCCGAGGTCGGTGAGGCGGTCAGCTCCAGCCTCGACGCCGACGAGGTGCTCACCACGATCGTCACCACGGCGGTGGAGCTGTCAGGCACCGACGGTGGGTCGCTGATGGAGTACGACGAGGACTCGGAGCTGTTCAGCGTGCGCACCGCCTTCGGCACCAGCCCGCACGTGCTGGACGCTCTGCGCGGGAGCCGCATCCACATTCGCGAGACCCTCGTCGGCCGGGCCTGCCTGGCCCGCGAGCCGATCCAGGTCGAGGACCTGGCAGCCGTGGAGCGCGACCCGCACCTCTCGGTGCTGCATGCCGCCGGCTGGCGCTCGGTGGTCGCGGTCCCGATGGTGCGCGCGGGCCGGGTCGTGGGCGCGCTGGTGGTGCGGCGGAAGCAGCCGGGGCGGTTCAGCGAGGAGACCTGCGAGATCCTGTCCGCCTTCGCCAGCCAGTCGGCCATCGCACTCACCAACGCCCGGCTCTACCAACAGCTCGAGCGCCAGAGCCGTGAGCTGGCCGAGGCCAGCCGGCACAAGTCGGAGTTCCTGGCGAGCATGTCCCACGAGCTGCGAACGCCGCTCAACGCGGTGATCGGGTTCTCCGAGGTGCTCCTGGAGCGGATGTTCGGCGACCTCAACGCGCGGCAGGAGGACTACCTGCGCGACATCCTGGGCTCGGGGCGGCACCTGCTCGACCTGCTCAACGACGTCCTCGACCTGAGCAAGGTCGAGGCCGGCCAGATGGAGCTGACCCCGACCCGGTTCTCCGCGGAGGCCGCGGTGAGCTACGCCCTGTCCATGGTCCGCGAGCGCGCCCTGTCCCACCGAATCGCGCTGGACGTCGAGGTGAGCCCGGGCCTGGGCCAGATCTGGGCGGACGAGCTGCGGTTCAAGCAGGTCCTGCTCAACCTGCTGAGCAATGCGGTGAAGTTCACGCCTGACGGCGGCCGGGTCGGGGTCACGGTGCGCGCAGCAGGGGACGAGGTCGAGGTGACCGTCACGGACACCGGCGTGGGCATCGCCCCGGCCGACCAGGAGCGGATCTTCGACTCCTTCCAACAGGGAGGCCTGGTCAACCGCAGCATCGAGGGCACCGGCCTCGGCCTGACCCTGACGAGACGGATCGTCGAGCTGCACGGTGGCCGGGTGTGGCTGACCAGCCGACTCGGCCACGGCAGCACCTTCTCGTTCACCATCCCCCAGGACCCCACCCGAGCGACCGAGGGCGCAGGCGCGGGCTCGGACGCCTCCGACGCCGGTGCCCCCGCGGGCGTGTCGTCGGCACCGGCGGGCGGCCGGGGCAGCGCCGACAACCGACCCGCGGTCGTCATCGTCGAGGACGACGCCAACTCCGCGGAGCTGCTGTCCCTCCACCTGGACGCCGCCGGGATGCGGCCGGTGTCAGTCCGCAGCGGCGAGGACGGCCTGGCGACGGTGCGCGCCCTGCGCCCTGCCGCGGTCATCCTCGACATCCGGCTCCCGGGCATGGACGGGTGGGACGTCCTCGCCGCACTGAAGGGCGACCCGGACACGGCAGCGATTCCGGTGGTCGTCGTCTCCGTCATCCACGAACGCGGGAAGGGCTTCGCGCTCGGGGCATCCGACTACCTCGTGAAGCCCGTCGCACGCGAGGGCCTCCTCGGAGCACTCCGCCGCCTCGTCCCCCTGCCCGCCGAGCGGGTTGGCCGGGTCGCGGTGTGCCTCGACGACGACCGCTCCGCCCTCGAGCTCGTGCGGCTCACCCTGGAGCCGGCCGGGTGGACCGTCCACACGTGCACCCAGGCCGCCGAGGCGTACGCCGCGATCCAGTCGGTGCATCCCTCCGTGGTGCTCGTCGACCTGCTCATGCCCCAGATCGACGGCTTCGCGGTCATCGACACGTTGCGGTCGGACCCGCAGACGGCGTCCCTGCCCATCGTCGTGCTCACCGCGAAGTCCCTGACAGCACAGGACCGCCGGCTGCTCGAGGGCCGCATCGCCTTCGTCACGTCCAAGAACGCCATGGACCTCGGACTGCTCGCCGAGCGGCTCGCGCAGGTGCCCGCGACGGCTGCCATGGGGGAGACGGGATGACCGAGCCAGTGGTCCTCGTGGTCGAGGACAACGAGAAGAACCTCAAGCTCGTGCGAGACGTGCTGGAGTATGCCGGGTTCACCGTTCACGTCGCGACGACCGGTGAGGAGGCGCTGGCGCGCGCCCGGACCACGGTCCCGGACCTCGTCCTGTTGGACCTCCAGCTGCCGGGAATCGACGGCCACGCCACACTGTCGCGGCTGCGCGACGACCCGGTGACCTCGCACGTCCCGGTGGTGGCCCTGACCGCCTTTGCGATGCGGGACGACCGCGAGAAGGCGATCGCCGCAGGCTTCGACGGCTACCTGGAGAAGCCGATCAGCGTTCGGGAGTTCCCGGACCAGGTCCGTGCCCACCTTCGATCGGAGAAGCGATGACAGCCGACGACGCCCAGGTCCTCGTGGTCGACGACCTTCCCCAGAACCTCAAGCTGATGGATGCCGTGCTCTCGCCGCGCGGATACACCGTCCACACCGTGTCGTCCGGCGAGGCGGCCCTGGAGTTCCTGGACCAGCAGATCCCCGACCTGATCCTGCTCGACGTGCTGATGCCGGGGATCGACGGCTACGAGACCTGCCGACGGATCCGGGCCACACCCGCGACGACCTACCTGCCCGTGGTCATGATCACCGCCAGCGGAAACGAGCAGAAGCTGCGCTCGATCGAAGCGGGCGCCGACGACTTCGTCACCAAGCCCTTCGAGCAGGCCGAGCTGCTGGCCCGGGTGCGCTCGCTGGTCCGGGTGAAGCGCTATCACGACACGATCGAGCGGCAGGCCGCCGAGCTGGCGGGATGGAACCGCGAGCTGGAGGCGAAGGTGCAGGCGCAGGTCGAGGAGCTCGAGCGGGTGGGCCGGCTCCGGCGGTTCCTGTCGCCGCAGGTGGCTGGGCTGGTCGTGGAGAGCGGGGACGACTCCTTCCTGCAGAGCCACCGCACCGAGATCACCACGGTGTACTGCGACCTGCGCGGGTTCACCACGTTCGCCGAGACGGCCGAGCCCGAGGAGGTCATGGCCGTCCTCCGCGAGTACCACGAGGCCCTGGGCGACCTGGTGTTCCGCTACGAGGGCACGCTCGAGCACTTCGCCGGGGACGGCCTGCTGGTCTTCTTCAACGACCCGCTCCCGTGCCCCGATGCGCCGGCCCGGGCCGTGCGCATGGCCGTCGCCATGCGCGGGCGGGTCGAGGAGCTCGCCGAAGGGTGGCGGCGGCGAGGGCACGACCTCGGGTTCGGCGTCGGCATCGCCCAGGGCTACGCCACCCTGGGCCGGGTCGGGTTCGAGGGCCGCTACGACTACGCGGCCATCGGTACCGTCACCAACGTCAGCGCCCGGCTCTCGGCACTGGCCGGGCCGGGACAGATCCTGGTCACCCAGCGGGTCTTGACCGGGGCGGCCGACGTCGCCGTGACCCGGCCGCTCGGACCAACCGAGCTGCGGGGGATCACCCGGCCCATCGAGGTCTTCGACGTCCTGGGTCTCGACGCGTCGAGGACCGCGTCATGACCACCCTGGAGACCGGCGCCCGACCGCTCGGCGAGCTGACCGAGGAGGAGCGCAACACGGCATACGACCGGCTCCAAGCCCGGCTTCCCGCAGTCTGGAGGTCCATGCGGCTCAACGAGGCCACCGAGTCTGTGGTCGTCGTCCCCTCGGTCTCCATCGACCGGGTCGTGGGCACCGCGGGGGCGATCAACCAGGCCATGGAGGAGCGGTACCTCTTCCTGCTGCTCCTGCTGCGCCAGCCGCGGCTGCGGATGGTCTACGTGACCTCCGGGCCCATCGACCCGGCCATCATCGAGTACTACCTGGCCCTCCTGCCAGGTGTCATCCCCAGCCACGCCCGGGCCCGGCTCTCCATGGTCTCCGTCGGCGACGGCACGCCCCGGCCCCTGACCGAGAAGATCCTCGAGCGGCCGAAGCTCATCGCCGACATCGCCAGCCTCATTCCGAACCCCGCGCGCAGCCACCTGGTGCCTTACACGACCACTCGGCTGGAGCGAGACCTGGCGCTCGAGCTCGGGATCCCGATGTACGGTGCCGACCCGCGCCACTTCGACCTGGGCACCAAGACCGGCTGCCGGAGGGTGTTCCAGGAGGCGGGGGTGAGCTACCCCATCGGGTTCGAGGACCTCAGGACGATGGACGACATCGTCGGCTCCCTGGCCCGGCTGCGAGCGATGCGGCCAGGCGCAGCCCAGGCGATGGTGAAGCTGAACGAGGGGGTGGCCGGGGCCGGCAACGCGCTGGTCGAGCTGGCGGGGCTCCCGGCCCCGGGCTCCAGCGACGAGCCAGCCGCCCTGGCCGAGCGGGTCCGGACGATGCAGCTGGAGGGGCGGCGCGTGACCATCGACGCCTACCTCGCGAAGTTCGCGGAGCGGGCGGGCATCGTGGAGGAGCGGATCACCGGGGAAGAGGTGCTCAGCCCGAGCGTGCAGCTGCGAGTGACCCCGCTGGGCGAGGTGGAGGTGCTGTCGACCCACGACCAGGTGCTCGGCGGCCCGACCGGCCAGTCCTACCTGGGGTGCACCTTCCCGGCCGCGTCGGCCTACGCGCGGGCAATCACCGAGGAGGCTCGGGCAGTGGGGGCCCGTCTTGCGGAGCACGGGGTGCTTGGCCGGTTCGCACTCGACTTCGTCGTCGTGCGGCGCGGCACCGGCTGGGACACCTACGCGATCGAGGTCAACCTGCGCAAGGGCGGGACGACGCACCCCTTCCTCACGCTTCAGTTCCTCACCGACGGCCGCTACGACCCGGCGACGGCCCTGTTCACCACGCCCGCGGGGCGGGAGAAGCACCTCATGGCCACCGACCACCTGGAGGACCCGGCGCTGCGCGGCCTGCGGGTCAACGACCTGTTCGACCTCGTGGCGCGCACGGGGCTGCACTTCGACCCCGTGCGACAGGCAGGCGTGGTGTTCCACATGATCAGCTCGGTGACCGAGGTGGGGCGGGTCGGGATGACTGCCGTCGGCGACACTGCCCGCGGCGCGGCCGAGGCCTACGCCAGGGCCGAACGCATCCTCCTGGAGGAGGCCCGAGCGGCCACCGTCCCCAGGCCCATTGCGCTGTGACGCAGCGGGACCGACGCGCCTGGGGCGTGCCGGCCCCGCGGACGTCGAGGCGACGTCGACGTGCGGGGTCCCGATGCCCTTGTCCTGCCCGGCGCAGGCTGGCGTGGTGTCTCCTGCCGTGCGCTGGCTGGCGTGGTGTCGCCGCCTGACCCTTTCGGTCAGGCGGCGATGCTCGTGGAGTGCAGGAGCGCCTCGATGACCGCGTGACGCCAGCTCAGGCCAGCCGTGCTGGTGCGGCACGAGGCGCCGCCGCAGGTGCAGGCCCAGACCCACTTGCCCTGCACCTTGTGGACGGCTGGGTGGTGGTGTGCCAGGTCGCGGTGTGGATGGTGGTGCCGCTTCGTCTGCATAGCCCTCTCAGCTCCCTTCAGGTGCCCGACCGGCTGGTTGGTGGGGCGTTCCCCCTGTCCTGTGGTCCTGATTCAGGGTGCTGCGTTTCGGGGGCGGCCACCGTGCCCTGGCCGACAGAGGAAATGTGCTGCCCGCGACACTCGCCAATCGCGTTGTCGGAGCACCGTGGGCGTGCTTCAGTGAGCCATGGAGTGGCAACTGCTGAGCGCCCTCTCCGAGGGTGAACGGCGACAAGTGCTGGCGAGCACGAGGCGGCGTCAGTTCGCCCGGGGCGAGGTGCTCTTCCACGAGGGGGATCCGGCCGACACCGTGCACTTCATCGCCGAGGGGCGGGTGATGGCCCGCCGCAGCTCGCCCTCGGGTGACTCCGTGGCCTTCCGGGTGATCGGTCCCGGGCGGGCGCTCGGCGAGGTCGCCCTGGTATCCAGGGACCGGCACCGCAGCACCACGGTCATCGCTCTCGAGCCGACCACGACGCTCTCGCTCGCCTTCGCCGACTTCCAGCGGCTCTGCGACGAGCACCCGGGCATCCAGCGGCAGCTGGCCACCCTCCTCGCCGCGCGCGTGAAGCGGCTCTCCGACCACCTCGTCGAAGCCCTGTTCCTGCCCACCGACCGGCGGGTCCTGCGCCGGGTCGTCGACCTGTGCGACCAGTACGACCCGGCGGGCTCCGCCCGGCGGGTCTCGATCCCGCTCAGCCAGACCGACATCGCCGAGCTCGCCGGCGCGTCGCGCCCGACGACCAACCGCGTGCTCCGCCGGCTGGAGGACGAGGGCCTCGTCCAGCTCCACCGCGGTCGCCTCGACGTCACGAACCGCCCAGTCCTGCGCGCCCGGGACCGCGCACTCTGAGCCGAGCGCCGGCAGCGCTCCTGTGCATCAGCTGGCTGCCGAGCGAACCGGCCGTCAGCCGTAGGTGTCGCGCGGCCCGCGGCCGTCGCTGACCCGCCGGGGCCCTCTCGACCACGACGGGGCACTCGGCCCGACCACACGCAGCTCGGTCACCGTTCCCGGACCGACCTCGCCCTCGAGCCGCGCCAGCAGCGACGAGGCGAGCAGCCGGATCTGCGTCGCCCAGGCGGTCGAGTCGGCCCGAACGGTCAGCACCCCCGCTTCGAAGGTCACCGGCGCGCAGTGCTGGGCCATCTCCGGCCCGACGATCTCCGGCCACCGGCCCATCACCGAGCCGACAGCCACGTCCACCTTCCACCCGCGGTCGGCCAGGAGGTGCTCCATCTGGTCGCCCAGCAGCTGGGGATCGCGCCCGTCGTCTCGACTGCGGGCGTCGGCCGGGACCTCCCTGGGCCGGCGCCGGAGCGGCTTCAGCCCCGGCCGCAGCCCCTTGGCCCGCGCCGCTGCCCTGGCCCGTGCCAGCGCCGACGCGGCCGCGTCCAGGTCCTCGGCTGGAGGGTCAGCGTCGTCAGGCATCGGGGTAGACCTCACCCAGCCGCACGGCATACGTCCTCCCGCGCAGCGAAGCCGGCACGTCGTCGCCCACCGCCGCGGTGATCAGCACCTGCTCGCAGTCGGCCACCATAGCGGCGAGCCGCTCGCGCCGGCCGGAGTCCAGCTCGGCGAACACGTCGTCGAGGACGAGGACCGGGTCGTCGCCCAGGTCGTGGCGGAGCAGCTGGTATGCCGCCAGCTTGAGTCCCAGCGCAAAGCTCCAGGACTCGCCGTGGCTGGCGTAGCCCTTGGCCGGGAGCTCGCCGAGGGACAGGACGAGGTCGTCGCGGTGCGGACCGACCAGGGAGACCCCCCGCTCCACCTCGCTGGTGCGAACCTCGTCGAGGGTGGCGAGGAGGGCGCCGTGCAGCTCGTCGAGGTCGGGTACGTCGCCGGCCGCGATCCGGGACGCCATGGCCTCGTGAAGGGAGGACCTGTAGGTCGCCTGGGCGTCAGACTGGCCGGCGCTGACCTGGTCGTAGGCCTTGCCGAGGTAGGGCACGAGGTCGCGAAGGAGCCGCAGCCTCGCGTAGAGGAGCTGGGAACCCACCTGGGCGAGGTGGCCGTTCCAGATGTCCAGCGTGTGCAGCGCGCTCGAGCGCTCCTCCTCGGAGCTCACGCCCTCAGCCAGCCGGCGACGTGCCTGCTGGCCCCGGCCGCCGCGCCGCAGCACGGGCGCGGCGGACTTCAGGAGGGCATTGCGCTGCTTCACGATGCGGTCATAGTCGCCCCGCACACCGGCCCAGCGGGGCTGGCGCGCTACCAGCAGCTCGTCGAGGAAGCGGCGGCGCTCGCTGGGGTCGCCCTTGACCAGGGCGAGGTCCTCGGGGGCGAAGAGCACCGTGCGGAGGGTGCCGAGCACGTCGCGGGGCCGCGGCAGGGGGGAGCGGTTGAGCCGAGCCCGGTTGGCCCGGCCGGGGTTCAGCTCGAGCTCGACCAGGGTCTCGCGCCCGTCGCGGAGGACGGCGGCGCGGATGACGGCCTGGCTTGCGCCGAAACGGACCAGCGGCGCATCGGTCGCCACGCGGTGGCTGCCCAGGGTGGCGAGGTAGCCGAGCGCCTCGACGAGGTTCGTCTTGCCTTGGCCGTTGAGGCCGATGATGGTGGTGACGCCCGGTTCGAGGGGGAGCTCCGCGACGGTGTAGCTGCGGAAGTCCACGACGCTGAGGTGCCGGACGTGCACGGGGGCCTGCCAGCCCGGCTCAGCGGGTCGAGCCGGCGCCCGAGCTCGGCCCGGCAGCCGCCGCCCTGCGGCCCCGCTCGGCTGCCTTCTTGGGGGTCGCCGGAGCCTTCTCCGACTTCCTGGCGCGCTTCTTCACGGCGTGCGCCGTCTGGGGGACCTCGCCGCGGCGAAGGGCGTCGCCCTCCTCGACGGTCATGACCTGGTGGCCGCCGAACTGGCCGCGCAGTGCGGCGACAGCCTGCATGGTGGGGGAGGCCTGCTGTCGCGAGGCGAACCTGGCGAACAGCGAGGCAGAGATGACCGGCATCGGCACCGACAGCGCGAGGGCTTCCTCGACGGTCCACCGGCCCTCGCCCGAGTCGACGGTGTAGTCGGAGACCCCTTCGAGGTGGGGGTTGTCCTCCAGCGCGGTGACCATGAGGTCGAGCAGCCAGGACCGCACCACGGTGCCCCTGCTCCACGCCTTGAAGGCGCCGGGAACGTCCGTGACGATGTCCTTGGCCTCGAGCAGCTCATAGCCCTCGGCATACGCGTGCATCAGGCCGTACTCGATCCCGTTGTGCACCATCTTGCAGTAGTGGCCGGCGCCCACCTTGCCCGCGTGGACGAAGCCCTCGTCGCGGGGACCCTCCGGCCGGAGCGCGTCGAAGATGGGCATCGCCCGGCGGACGTTCGCCGCCGTGCCACCGACCATCAGGCCATAGCCGTTCTCCAGCCCCCAGATGCCGCCCGACACGCCACAGTCGAGGTAGCCGACGCCCTTGGCCTTGAGCAGCTGCTCGTTGTCGTGGTCGTCGGTGAACCGGCTGTTCCCGCCGTCGATCACGAGGTCATCCTTGTCGAGGAGGTCAGCCAGCTTGGCGACCGTATCCTTCGTGGGCTGCCCGGCGGGAACCATCACCCAGACCACTCGAGGAGCATCCAGCCGCTTCACCATGTCGGCCAGGGAGGTGGCGTCCGAGACCTCGGGGTTGTGGTCGTATCCGATGACCTCGTGGCCGGCGCGACGGATCCGCTCGCGCATGTTGCCGCCCATCTTGCCCAGACCAATCAGACCCAGCTGCATGACTCACGTCCTCGGGATGCGGTGTGCTGTTGTCGTGCGGCGGCACGTCGCCGCGTGTCAGGCTACGCCAGCCGTTCGGACGGTGCGTGGGCTCACCAGGCACGACCCTGTCCCTCCCGGCATACCCGAGGAGTCAGCTGGCGAACCGGACCGGCATCAGCACGTACCGGTAGGACGCGTCGGCCTCGCCCCCGAGCTCGCGCTGGCCGGTGATCACGGCCGGCCGGGACGGCTGGGTGAAGGAAAGCCGGGTGAACTCGGTGCCAACCGCGCCGAGGCCGTCGAGGAGGAAGCCCGGGTTGAAGGCGATCTCGAGACCAGGCCCGGTGAGGGTGCACTCCACAGCCTCGGAGGCCTGGGCGTCCTCGCCGGTGCCGGCCTCGATGGCGACCTGGTCCTCACTGAACCGCAGCCGCACCGGGGTGTTGCGCTCGGCCACCAGAGCCACGCGCTTGACCGCCTCGACCAGCTCGGCCGTCTTGACCACGGCCTCGGAGTCGGTGGTGGTGGGGAAGATCGACGTGACCTTGGGGTACTCCCCGTCGAGCAGCCGGGTTGTCGTGCGTCGCTGCCCGGCCTCGAACCCGATGAGCCCGTCGCCGCCCGCGGATCCGCCGAGCGCCACGTCGATCGAGCCCGCCGCGCCGAGCGCCTTGGCCGTGTCGGACAGGGTGCGCGCAGGCACGAGCGCCACGTGGCTGGCGTCGGGGGAGGCAGGGTTCCAGGTCAGCTCGCGCATGGCCAGCCGGTAGCGGTCGGTCGCCAGGAGGGTGACCTTCTCGCCCTCGATCTCGACCCGGACACCGGTGAGGATCGGCAGGGTGTCGCCGCGGTCAGCCGCGACGGACACCTGGGCCACGGCCTGGGTGAACACGTCCCCGGCGATCGTGCCGCTGGGCTCGGGTGACGTGGGCAGGGTCGGGTAGTCGTCGGCCGGCATCATGAGCAGGCTGAACCGGGACGACCCGCAGGTCATCTGGACCTTGTTGCCCTCGGTCGAGACGTCGACCGGCTTGGCCGGTAGGTTGCGCGAGATGTCGGCGAGCAGCCGGCCCAGCACGAGGACGGTGCCGGACTCGGCGACGTCGGCAGGGACGGTCACCTTGGCCGACACTTCGTAGTCGAAGGCGGAGAGGGTGATCGTGCCCTCCGTGCTCGCCTCGACGAGTACCCCGGCCAGAACCGGCACCGGCGGGCGCGCCGGCAGCCCACGGGCTACCCAGCTGACGGCCTCGGCGAGTACTTCGCGCTCAACCCGGAACTTCACGGCATACCGACCTTCGCTGCGGTGACCGCGCGGTCGGCGACCACACGGCCTGGGTTTCGACGTCTTGTGACCAACGTTGTCTTGACTACACAGGTGGGCTCCGACCCTAGTGCCACCCGCTGACGGTCGGAAGCCAAAGAGTGAGATCGGTGGAGCCGTGGCAGGTCGTTCCCGACCGCGGTCGGTCGTCCCCAGCAGGTACTCGGGGCGAGTCGAGTCCTAGATAGATCTCATCGTTGTCATAGACGTTGTGGATCCTGTGGACGCGGCCGGGTCGGCGCTGGTCAGAGGCGGTATGCCGGGTGGGGACGTCCCGTGGACAACGCGGCGCGCGGCTGTGGCCGTCTGTGGAGGGCCGGGCGACGTCCACACGGCTTCCGTTCGCCGAAGCCGGAGATCCACTGATTCGGCCCTCTGTGCACATCTCCCCACAGGTGTCATGTGGATGCCACATGTCCCGTCGAGTCGCTGTGGATAACTAGTTCCTCCACAGAGTTATCCACACGTGGTGGATAAGCCTCATGGCCGTGCGCGGAGCACCCGGTTACGCCACGGTTACGCGGCTCACACAGGTGTGGACAAGTCTGGGGACGGCGGCAGCGCGGCGGTGGACAACGCGCCTCCAGGCTGTGTGCCGCGGCAGTCGCAGCCGCCCCGGTCCCTGCGGAGGAAGCCATGACTAGTTCCCTCCGCCGTTCCGTCGCAGGTTCCCACCCGGCGGGCAATCCCGGCGCGGTCAGTCCCAGCGCGGTCAGTCCCAGCGCGGGCCCAGAGGACAGTCCGAGCGGGGGGATGCAAGCCTTGCCCCCACGGCATACGACCGACCATCCGCCGGCGGGACCTGTGCTGCTCCTGCCAGGACGCGAGTCAGCGCGGTTGCTGCTTGATCCGGTTGGTGAGCTCGGTGACCTGGTTGTAGATCGCCCGGCGCTCGGACATCAGCTCGCGGATCTTGCGGTCGGCGTGCATGA
>DASSJT010000266.1:0-7011 GCA_035691065.1 Dermatophilaceae bacterium | reverse complement strand
CGGGCGGGCCGGCGGGCGGTGGCGTCGGGCCGGGCTCGTCGACGGCCGGGTCACAGGCGGCCAGCAGGGCCGCGGCAACCGTCCCGCCGACGCCCAGCAGCCCCAGCCGGCGCAGCGCCTCCCGCCGGCTGATGATGCCGTCGCCGTAGTCGACGGCGACCTCCTCGGCCAGGTAATCGTGGAACTGTGTCATGGCGGACCTCCGGGGTCGATGTCGTCGATCCATCTGATCCGCCGATCCGGGTGCGGTCCCCGGCAACCGCCCCGGTCACCCGTCCGGGCGAAGGATCCGGTGGGCTAGCCGTGGTCCTCGCGGTACGTCGCGCCGCCGTGCGACTCACCGGTCAGCGGCCTGGCGCCGCCCTCCGGCGGCCCCGCCGCCGAGAGTTCGCCGGCGGCCAGTTCGGGGAACTTCGCGTCGAACGCGGGCCGCTCCGAGCGGATCCGCGGCATCCGGTCGAAGTTGCGCAGCGGCGGCGGGCAGGACGTCGCCCACTCCAGCGAGTTCCCGTGCCCCCACGGGTCGTCCACCGTCACCAGCTGCCCCACCCGGTACGACTTCCACACGTTGTACAGAAACGGCAGCGTCGAGGCGCCGAGCACGAAGGAACCGATCGTCGACACGGTGTTGAGTGCGGTGAACCCGTCGCCGGGCAGATAGTCGGCGTACCGCCGGGGCATGCCCTCCGCACCCAGCCAGTGCTGCACCAGGAAGGTGGCGTGGAAACCGATGAAGGTCAGCCAGAAGTGCACCTTACCGAGCCGGTCGTCGAGCATCCGACCGAACATCTTCGGGAACCAGAAATAGATCCCCGAGAACACCGCGAACACGATCGTGCCGAACAACACGTAGTGGAAGTGCGCCACCACGAAATACGAGTCCGAGACGTGGAAATCCAGCGGCGGCGCCGCCAACAGCACCCCGGACAGGCCGCCGAACAGGAACGTCACCAGGAACCCCAGGGCGAACATCATCGGCGTCTCGAACGACACCTGACCCCGCCACATCGTGCCGATCCACACGAAGAACTTCATCCCCGTCGGCACCGCGATCATGAAACTCAGGAAGCTGAAGAACGGCAACAGCACCTGACCGGTCACGAACATGTGGTGCGCCCACACGCTCATCGACAACGCGGCGATCAGCAGGGTGGCGCCGACCAGACCCTTGTAGCCGAACACCGGCTTGCGGCTGAACACCGGGATGACCTCGGTGATGATGCCGAAGAACGGCAGCGCGATGATGTAGACCTCGGGGTGGCCGAAGAACCAGAACAGGTGCTGCCACAGCATCGGCCCGCCGGTGGCCACGTCGAAGACGTGCGCACCGAGAATCCGGTCGGCCGCCAGCGCGAACAGCGCCGCCGCCAGGAACGGGAACACCATGACCGCCAGCAGCGCGGTGACAAGCATGTTCCACGTGAAGATCGGCATCCGGAACATCGTCATGCCGGGCGCTCGCATGCACACGATCGTGGTGATGAAGTTGACCGCGCCCAGGATCGTCCCGAAGCCCGCGAAGGCCAGGCCGAAGACCCACAGGTCGCCGCCCAGTCCAGGCGAGTACGACGCGTCGGAGAGGGGTGCGTAGGCGAACCATCCGAACGCCGCGGCCCCTTGGGGGGTGAGGAAGCCGGCCGAGGCAATCAGGCCGCCGAACAGGTACATCCAGTACGCCAGCATGTTCAGCCGCGGGAAGGCCACGTCAGGAGCCCCGATCTGCAGGGGCATCAAGGCGTTGGCGAAGCCCGCGAACAGCGGTGTCGCGAACAGCAGCAGCATGATCGTGCCGTGCATGGTGAACAGCTGGTTGTACTGCTCGGGGTTGTCGACCACCTGCAGCCCCGGCTCGAACAGCTCCGCCCGGATCAGCAGGGCCATGAGGCCGCCCAGCATGAAGAAGAGGAAGGAGCTGATGAAGTAGAGGTTGCCGATGACCTTGTGGTCGGTCGTGGTGATCCACCTGACCACCGTCGCGCCCTTGGAGATCCGCCGCTTCGAGGCGACGGGAACCAGGATGGTGCGTTCGGTTGTCGCGCTCATGGTCACTGGCTCCCTGTGGTCGGCAGGAGGTGGTCGTCCTCGTTCAGGATGTGGGTACGGTTGAGGGTGTTGTCAAGCTGGCCGGTGTTGCCGCGCGCCCGCAGGTCGGCGAGGTGCTGCTCGTAGGTGGCCTCGTCGACGACCTTGACGTTGAACAGCATCCGGGAGTGGTAGGCGCCGCACAGCTCGGCGCACTTGCCGGCGAACTCGCCCATCTCCTTGGTCTCGACCTGGAACCGGTTGACCCGCCCGGGGATCATGTCGAGCTTCTGAAGGAAGGCCGGAACCCAGAAGGAGTGGATGACGTCGCGGGCGGTCAGCACGAACTGGACCCGCTTGTTGACCGGAAGGTAGAGGGTCGGCAGGGTCCCCTCGACGCCGGGCTTGCCGGTCAGCTCCGCCTGGGTGCCTGACTCATAGGTGTTGGCGTCGACGTAGTTGAAGTCCCAGCTCCACTGCTTGGCCACGACGTTGATCGTGAGGTCCGGCTTGGCGGAGTTGTCCAGCAGCGCCGACTCGTCGCGGGCGGTGTAGAAGAACAGCACGGCGATCATGAACACCGGCACGACGGTGTAGAGGATCTCGATGGGCACGTTGTAGCGAAGCTGGACCGGCAGGCCGGTCTCGTCCTTGCGCCGGCGGTAGGCCACTATGCACCAGGCGGTGAGGCCCCAGACGATCACGCCGACGAACAGCGCGGCCAGCCAGGCGCCGATCCACAGGGTGCGCACCCGGTCGGCCCCGTCGGTCACGCCATGGGGGAGGTAGCCATTGGAGATGTCACCCTGCGCCCCGGCCAGACCACAAGCGCTCAGAGTGAGCGTGGCGGCGGCCAGGACCAGACCCAGGGCTGCGGTCCGGCGCCACTTCGGGCGGGACGCTGGGTGATCGTGCAGACGCAACGGTGCACCTTCTTCATCAGTGGGCCGACGGACGGTTCCAAACCCTACTCCAGACCGGCCCGCGACAAGGCCCAGGGTGGAGTTAACGTCGGGGTGTGGCGAACCCGACTGCACCGGCGTCCACGACCGCCCCGGCGACCACCTCCAGGACGGTCCCCGGGCCGCGCCCAGTGACGGCCGCTGAGGAGCGCTCGCAGGGCCGGCCGGCGGCCCGTGCGGTCCTCGACGCAGCAGCCTCTCCCCTCCACCCCCAGGCGCGCGAGACGCTCCTGGCGGCCATCGACGCCGGGTGGGCCGACCCTCGACGGCTCTACGCGGAGGCCCGGTCCGCCCGCCGCCTGCTCGACCAGGCCCGCGAGACGATCGCGGCGGGTCTGGGCTGCCGCCCGGCGGAGCTGTCGTTCCATCCCGGTGGCCCGGCCGCTCTCCGGACGGCGCTGGACGGGCTCGCGTATGCCGGCCGGCGGCGGGGCGCACGGATCGTCGCCTCCGCGGTCGAGCACTCCGCCATCCTGACCTACGCTCGCGAGCGAGCCGCCCGTGGCGGCGATCCCTCCCTGGCCGCCGAGGTGCCGGTCGACCGCACCGGCCAGGTGGCCCTGGACGCCCTGCGCAACCTCGTCGCCCACGGCGGAACGGCGCTCGCCGCGCTCCAGGCGGCCAACGGCGAGGTCGGCACCGTCCAGCCCCTCGCGGAGGCCCATGACGTATGCCGTTCGGCTGGCATCCCGATGCTCGTGGACGCCCAGGCCGGCCTGGGCCGCCTGCCGCCCCCGACGGCATACGACGTGCTGGCCGGCGACGCCGCGTCCTGGGGCGGCCCCGGCGGGGTCGGCGTGATGGTCGTGCCGGAGCGGGTTCGGTTCCGGCTGCCGGGCCCGCGCAGCGAGGACGAGCACGGCCACGCGCCCTCGGCGCCGTGGGTGCCACTGGCGCTCGCCGCAGCCGAGGCGTGGCAGCAGACGGCGGCGGTGCGCGAGGCCGACGGAGCCGGCGCCTCGCACCTGGTGGCGCGGATCCGCGAGTGCGCCGCCGGCATACCCGACGTGGAGGTGGTCGGCGATCCGGACCGCCGGCTGCCGCACGTGGTGACGTTCTCCGTGCTCTACGCGGACGGCGAGGCGCTGGTGCACGAGCTCGACCGCCGGGGCTTCGCGGTCGCGTCGGGCTCGGCGTGCACGGCGAGCACCCTCGAGCCCAGTCACGTCCTCGCGGCGATGGGAGTTCTCACCCATGGCAACATCCGGGTGACGCTCCCCCTCGAGGCGGTCTCGCCCCACCGCGCGGCCGATGTCGAGCGCTTCTGCGCCGCCCTCCCGGAGGTCGTCGGCGCGGTTCGGGCGCAGCTCGGCGCCGGCGGCCTCGCGGGCGGGCACTGATGGGCGGCCACATCGTGGGCAGGCACGTGTTGGACGAGCACCTGTTGGGCGAGCACGTGCTGGGCGGGCACTGATGGGCTCCGAGCCTCCCGCGCGCATCGAGGTCGACGCCCGGGGCCTCCGCTGCCCGCTGCCGGTCATCCGGCTGGCGCAGGCAGCGCGCGACGCCGCACCCGGGACCGAGATCCTGGTCCGGTCAACGGATCCGGCGGCGCGGGCCGACATTCCCGCGTGGTGCCGACTGCGCGGCCAGACGCTCGTCGAGGTCCGCGAGGAGGACGGGCACGTCGTGCACGTCGTCCGGCTCAGCCCGGCTGGTTGAAGTCGACGGGTGGCGCGGTCAGCGCCTCGGCCAGCAGGCCGGCGTACGTCTGCCGCGGCACCTCCACGACGCCGAGGGAGGCAAGGTGCGGCGTCGACCACTGCACGTCGATGAGCCGCCGTGGGTCGCCGTCGGTCGTGAACCGCTCGACCAGGGACACCAGGGCGACCTTGGAGGCGTCCGTGGCGCGGTGGAACATCGACTCACCCGCGAAGAGTCCGCCGATGGCCAGGCCGTAGAGACCCCCGGCCAGCTCCCGACCCCGCCAGACCTCGATGCTGTGGGCCCAGCCCAGCTCGTGCAGGCTGAGGTAGGCGGTCGCGATGTCGCGGGTGATCCAGCGCCCCTCCCGCCGCCGGTCCGCGCAGCCTGCGACGACGTCGGCGAAGGCGGTGTCGGCAGTGACGCCGAAGCGCCGGACGGAGCGGCGCAGGGATCGGCTGACCCGCAGGCCGCCGGGGAACAGGACACCGCGGGGGTCCGGCGACCACCAGCCCAGGGGCCGTGCCCCGTGCCGTCCGAGCCCCATCGGGAAGAGCCCGGCCCGGTAGGCCGCCAGCACCGTGCCCGGCTCCAGGTCGGCGCCCACGGCGACAAGGTCCTCCCCCGGCCGGGCTCCATCGAGGGAGATGGCCCAGCGGCTCGGCTCCGGCTCGATCAGGGGCGCTGGCACGAGATGTGGGGGGCGATCTCTTTGGCTGACTCCTCGCCGTAGCTCTCGGCGAGGCGGGCGAGGAAGGCCTCCGTGCCGAGGTGGTACTCCTGCGTCCCGATGGTCTCGATCACGTACGTCGCGAGCATCGAGCCCAGCTCGGCACATCGCCGGTGGTCGAGGCCCGCGGCAAGGCCGGTGAGGAACCCGGCCCGGAAGGCGTCCCCCACCCCGGTCGGGTCCGCTCGATGCACCTCGCGGGCCACCGGCACCTCGATCGGCTCCTCGCCGGCGGTCTCGACCAGCGCGCCGTCCTTCCCCTTGGTCGTGACGCGGGTCCGGACCCGCGAGGCGATCTCGGCCGAGGTCCACCCGGTCTTGTGCTCGGTCAGCCGGGCTTCGTACTCGTTCGTGAACAGGTAGTCGGCGCCGTCGATGAGCTGCCGGATGAACGGCCCGTCGGCGAAGGCGAGCTGCTGGGAGGGGTCGGCGACGAACGGGATCCCCCGGGTGCGGCACTCCTGGGTGTGCCGCAGCATGGCCTCCGGGTCGTTGGCGCCGATCAGCACCAGGTCGAGCCCGCCCAGCCGGCGGGCGATGGGCCCCAGCTCGATGGACCTGGCCTCGGCCATGGCCCCTGCGTAGAACGTGGCGATCTGGGCCATGTCCTGGTCGGTCGTGCACACGAAGCGGGCGGTGTGCCGCGTCTCGGAGACGTGGACCGAATGGCAGTCGACGCCGTGCCGCTCGAGCCAGCTGCGGTAGTCCTCGAAGTCCTCGCCGACGGCCCCCACGAGCACCGGCTGCTGGCCCAGGTTGGCCATGCCGAAGGCGATGTTCGCCGCCACGCCGCCCCGCCGGATCTCGAGGTCCTCGGCGAGGAACGACAGGGAGAGCTTGTCCAGCTGCTCCACGACCAGCGAGTCGGAGAACCGGCCCTGGAACGTCATGAGGTGGTCGGTGGCGATGGACCCGGTGATGGCGATCTGCACGGGCGAAACCTATCGTCCCGGCGCGAACGGGCGACTGCGCCGGTGGTTGAGCGAGGTGGGGACTACCTGGCGGTAACGGTGCGCCACACGCGTCAACGAGCCTAACGTAGAAGCCATGAGCACACCCGAGGCGGCGCCCTCCCCGCGGGATGGATTCGACACCGGCAGCGTCTCGGAGCTCGCCGAAGACTGCCGCGACGTGCACCTGGACGTGCCGGAGCCACGCCCGTCGTCCGCCGCGCACTGCGACATCGCGGTTCCCGAGCAAGCCGCTCACCTGCTCGACGGCATGAGCAGCTACGGCGCCTGAGGACGCCTCCCCCGCACCCACCACAAGCCACCCACCACACGCCAGTGGCCCCCGACGCTGAGGTCGGGGGCCACTCGCATGAACGGGGATGCCAGCCGGCGAGTATGCCGACCAGCCGGGTCTACCAGCTGGGCGGGTATGCCGACCAGCAGGGCATGCCGACCAGCCGGGTCGGCCGGGGCTGCGGGCTCGGGCGAGCCCGCGCCGGTCACCTGCGCCGGCTCAGCTGAAGCTGTCGCCGCAGGCGCAGGAGCTGCCGGCGTTGGGGTTGTCGATCGTGAAGCCCTGCTTCTCGATGGTGTCGGCGAAGTCGATCGTCGCGCCCTCGAGGTACGGAGCGCTCATGCGGTCGACCACGACCTCGACGCCGCCGAAGTCGCGCACCAGGTCACCGTCGAGGCTGCGCTCGTC
>DASSJT010000265.1:0-9036 GCA_035691065.1 Dermatophilaceae bacterium | reverse complement strand
CACCACCGGCGTGGACCGGTCCGACGACGTCGTCAAGTACCTGCTCGCCGGGGCCGATGTCGTCATGACCGCGTCGGCGCTCCTGCGCCACGGCGTGGGCCATGCGGGGGTGCTCCTCGACGGCCTGCGCAGCTGGATGGTCCGCAAGGAGGTCACGTCGCTCGGCGAGTTCCGTGGCAGGCTGGCCGTTCCCACGGGCACCGACCGGGCGGCATACGAGCGGGCCGGCTATGTGGCCGCCATCGAGCAGGCCCGCGTCGACTACGCGCCCCGCACGTAGGCCACCGGGCACGGGTCTGGCGCCGCCGCGGAGGGGGTGAGGCGTCCGGTCGAGGCCGTGTGCCGGTCGAGGCCGTATGCCGGGTGGCCGGGATCCGGACCTGGGCGCCCGCGCGTGGCTCAGGACCCCAGCTGGGCCGCCTCCTCCGGCGTCGCCTTGCGGATCACCACGCGGGTCCAGGCGCCGACGTAGAGGCGGTCGTCGTCGCCGAGCTCGGTCTTCGGGCCCACGGGGATCGCCTGCTCCGGCAGGGGTCCGGAGGCCGGGCCGACGTAGGTGCCGTTGGAGGAGGCGAGGTCCTCGACGAACCACCGGGTGCCGTCGGTGGTCAGCTGCGCGTGGCGTCGGCTGACGCCGGGGTCGCTGGACAGGTCGATCTCGGGGTGGGTGTTCCGGCTCACCGAGACCCGTCCGAGCAGGACGCTCCTGCCGTGCAGCGGGATGACCCGGGGCAGGCCCGGCGAGGGGCAGGGATCTTCGACCTCCTGGGACGCGTACCAGTCCGGGTCCACCCAGGCCTCGGCCACCCAGTCCGCCCGGGCTGGGGCTGTGGCCGAGCCTTCCGCGCCGGCCGCAGCGGCGGAGCCGGCCGGGGCGCCAGGGGCCGCCGCGGCGGAGGACGGTGAGGCGGTCGGCGCGGCAGAAGGGGCCGCAGGGGCCGGCTCGCTGGGCATCGCACCCGTGGTGAAGTCGTAGCCGCAGGCCTCGCAGAACAGCGCCCCGACGGCATTCTCGGTGGAGCAGTTCGGGCAGGTGACCGACCCCGGAGCAGCCTCCCCGGGCTGACCGGCCAGAGCGGCCTCGGCGGCCGGGGCGCCCTCGCCGGCCGGGGCGCCCTCGCCGGCCGGCGCCGATCCGCTCACCATCGCAGACCGGCCCGTGGGAGCCGACATCCCGGACGAGGCCGCCTCGGCCACTGGCTCCGGGACAGGGGGCGCCGGGGCGGCCCCCGGGGCGCCCTCCGCTGCGGTGGCGATCGGCGAGCCGCAGACGTCGCAGTAGTCGTCTGCGTCGGACGTGTGCCCGTTGGGGCAGACAGAGCTCATCGGTGCACGCGGCTGGTCTTGGTCGACGCCGTGTCGAGCGACATCTCGTCGAGCTTGGAGGCCGATTTCTTGAGCCGCACGGTGCCAGCGTCGGCGTTCTCGATCTCGACCACCTTCCGCAGCCGGGTCGTCATCTCGTCGTTGCCCGCCTGGGTGGCCAGCTGCACCGCCCGGCCGAGCTTGGCCGTCGCCACCTCGTCCTGCCCGGCGGCCTTCGCGGCGAGGCCGTCCTGGATCGCCTGGGCGAGCTCCGCCTGGCCGGTGTAGGCGGCCACGGCTGGGTCGATGCGCGTGGTCAGGGCGTCGTCGCTGGACCACTTCGCCTTGACCAGGCCCTGTGCCGCCGGCTCCGGGCCTACGGCGATCTGGACCCGTGCGGCCAGCTGCTCCTGCCCGACGCTCCGGGCGGGGAGCCGCACCGCGATGTGGTAGTCACGCGTCTCGTCCGCCCAGGCGCCGGTCGGGTAGGCGCCGGTGAGCGCGTTGACGGGCGTCCGGCGCGACGTGAGGTCCTCCAGGGTCGGTGACACCTGCTTGACGAACAGCAGCTCGGCCCCCTGCGGCGCCCACACGCGCAGCTCGGCGGACGCCACGCCGCGGGCCATGGAGGTGCGCATCATGGCGGCGAACTCCTCGGCCATCTGCTCTGGCGCGGGGATGATGTCCACGGTCCCGAGGAGGGCAGAGGCGATGGAGCGGACCTCGTCGACCCGCCACTGGTCGCCCACGCCGCGGCAGTCGCACTGGAACACCCCGACGCACGACTGGATGGCCGCCTGGAGCGACGCGGCCGACTCGTGCTCGTTGACCCCGTCGGTCAGCAGGATCGCGTGCCGCTTCGTCACCCACGGGACGCTCTCGAACAGCTGCCGCGCCAGCGTGAGCCAGGTGCCCATCGCCGTCCCGCCGGTGGACCGGAGGGTCGACAGGGCCCAGTGCGCCTCGCCCCGCGTCTGTGGCGACATGGGTGCCAGCGCCCCCTGGTAGCCGTTCGGGTAGACCAGCCTGGCGACCTCGGTGCCCGCCACGATGGCGAACAGGGTCCCGTCGAGCATCTCTTCCAGTGCCGCCCGGGCGGCCTCGACCGCAGACCCGACGCCTCGGGCGCCCATGGAGCCAGAGGTGTCGATGATGATGACCTCCGCGGCGCCACCACCGGACGCCGATGATGCGTCGTCAGCCGCCACACCCGTGCTACCCGCCGAGGCTCCGGCGCTGGTGATGCGGACGATCGCATGCACGTCGGTGCCACCGTCAGGGAGGAACTCGTTCTGGAACACCTCGGCAGTGAACTCAGCCATCGGCCTGGTCCCCCTTCTCCGGTAGGCCCTTCCGGGCGTGGGTCTGGTCCGGGTTCGATCCTTGCCCAGCCAGCCGAGCGAGGGCAACTGTGATGTTGTCCTGGCCGCCCTGGTCGTTCGCGTAGGCCAGGAGCGCCTCGGCCACGCCGACCGGGTCAGCCGGGCCCAGCCGGCGCACCACCCCTTCGAGGAGGTCTCGCAGGGCCTCTGCCTCGGAGCAGTAGTTCCACAGCCCGTCCGAGCAGACCAACAGCCAGCCGGGGCGACCGACGTCCTGAGTGGTGAGGTGCGGAGTGACGTCGTCGGGGGCGTCGCGGCCGAGCCACCGCGTGATTGAGTGGGCGTTGGGGCCGCTCTCGGCGTCGGCCCGGCTGACGCCGCGCGCCAGCTCCTCGGCGGCGAACGAGTCGTCCCGGCCCAGCTGGAGGGCGGGCTCTGCCTCGTCATCGGGCAGCCAGTAGACGCGGCTGTCACCGACGGTGGCCACCGCGGCGGAGGAGTCCGCGACGACCGCTGCGGCGAAGGTGCACGACGGAGGGTTCGCGACTCCTTCCGGCGCGACGTCGCAGACCGCCTGGTTGGCCGCGAGGACGGCTGACTCGAGCGAGCGCCCGGCTGCAGCTGCCCAGCTGTCCTGGGTGCCGGCTCCCCGGGCAAAGGGCTGGCGCAGCACGGCCCGGGCCGCGCGCGCTGCTGCCAGGGAGGCGATGTGCGAGTCCGTGGTGTTGGAGACACCGTCACACACCACCAGCACGGCCCGGGAACCCGGGACCGATCCGGCGTCGAGGGCCAGGGCGTCCTCGTTGCGCGTATGCCTGCGCCCGATGTCGCAGGCACCCCCGACCCACCCCGCGGGGCGCTCGGTGAAGTGGTCCCGTGGATCCGGCGGCGGCGAGCCGCAGTTGTCGCAGTAGCCGTCGACGATCTTCCCGTTGCCGCAGACCCGGCATACGTCGAGGTCGGCCGCCGCTGCGACCGTCGCCGGTGCGGCCGCCGCGGCTGCGACCTCCGCCGCCGCTGCCCCCCGTTGACCGCCGGGACCGACCGCGTCGAGGCCGGACCCAGCGGCACTCACGACCGGACCCGTCCAACCGACGTCCAGCGGAGACTCCGCACCTGCAGGCGCGGTCTGCGGGGTGGCCGCAGCGAGCTCCGGCTCCTCCGAGGCGCCGGGCCAGGGCTCACGGGGCGAGGCCTCACCGGGGGTCCGGGCGACCCCCGACACCACGCCCTCCGACACCAGGCCCTCCGACACGGCGCCCCCCGAGGCCGCGGTCATGGGCGCAGCCCCCGTGGCCGCCCCCGTCAGGTCTGCACCGCAGGCCTCGCAGAAGCTGGCCTCGGCGTCGGCGTCGGCGCCGCACGACGGGCACGTCACCGTCGCTCCCACGGTTGCCGGCGTGGCGGGCCCGTCGCTCACCAGAGGCTCCATGGCCGCACGGCGTTGGCCTCGTCGACCAGGGGGAGGCGCTCGGAGCGGCCGGCCGCGGTGCGGGCCAGCTCCCGGAGGGCGTGCTCCAGGCCGCGTCGCAGGTCGGGGTCCGTAGCCGGCTGCTCGCCGACCCGGATGGTGGCGTTCGGCCCGCCTTTCCGTACGGCTTCGAGGGCCTCCCGGTAGATCTGGGTGGTGACCTCCGCCTTGCGGCGCTGGGTCAGCGAGGTGTCGTCGAGGATTCGCAGCGCCTCCGCGAGGTCGGGCAGCCCGCGATTGGCCCGCGTCAGCAGCTCGGCCAGTCCCCCGCGCGCGACCCGGAAAGAGCTCGACTGCGGCGGCACGAGCCGGTACGCCGCGACGGCGCCCTCGATGTCGTTGCGGGCGGCCCGGATCCGGGCCAGGCCGAAAGCCGCCATCGGCACGTACATCGCGTCGGTGCGCGCACAGGCGACGTACAGCCCCTCGGCCACCGCGTCGTCGCCGGCCTTCTCGCAGGCCTGGGCAAGGGCGAGCTTCGGCGCGAGCTCCCCGGGCACCTGGCCGTAGACCGCGTTGAAGGATGCCTGCGCATCGGCGTTGTCACCCCGCTCGAGCGCCGCGAGCCCCTGGATCCAGACCGCGCGCCACTCCCACGGGTCCTCGGCGAGCAGCTTTAGCGCCGTTTCGTCAGCGACGGCGCGCTGCCCGGCCTCCAACGCCGTTCTGGCGCGCTCCAGCAGGACCTCGGTCGTCTCCACCGGGGCCTTGGCCAGCATGGCCAGACGCTCCGAGGGACTCCCGGCGACGGTCTGGAGCCAGCCCGACTGGGAGTCGTGCGGGTCGCGCCGCAGCGCCGGCAGGTGGCGCCAGTCGTCCGGCTCGTCGCTGGGCGTGGGAGCGTCGAACAGCAGGGAGGAGATGGTCGTCGTGGCCGCGCCCTCCCCGCGGTCGATCGCCACGACCTCGCGCAGCACGCCGATCATCTGCGAGCGCAGCTCGTCGGCCGAGGCGAACCGGTCGTCGCGGTTCGGCGCGCAGGCCTTGACCACCAGCCGGTAGAACGAGTCGTACCTCTGGAAGACCGGGCTGGAGTCCTGGGCCGGAAGCGTGTCGAGGTAGGTCGACTGGTAGCCGCGGAACTCCATCGTCAGCACGACCAGCGTGCGCCCGATCGTGTAGATGTCGGACGCCACCGACGTGCCGAGCTGGGCCACCTCCGGCGCCTGGTAGCCCACCGTCCCGAAGATCGCCGACTGCTCGTCGTCGGTGCGGCGCACCCCGCCGAGGTCGATCATCTTGACCTCGTCGCCGACCTGGATGATGTTGTCGGGCTTGAAGTCGCAGTAGGCCAGACCCAGGTCGTGAAGGTACTGGAACGCGGGCAGGATCTCGAGGATGTAGGCCAGCGCCTGGTCGACCGGCAGCGGGTCGTAGTAGCCGGCAGCCTTCATCCGCTGCTTGAGGAGCGACTTCAGGGACGTCCCCCCGACGTACTCCATCACGATGTAGCCGTCGTCCTTGTGGGTCACGAAGTTGTAGATCTCGACGATGCTCGGGTGCGAGACCTGGGCGAGGAAGCGCCGCTCCGCGATCGCCGCGGCCAGCGCGTCCGGGTCAGCCGAGTTCAGGAGGCCCTTGAGGACCACCCAGCGGTCCGAGACGTTCTTGTCCCGCGCGAGGTAGATCCAGCCGAGGCCGCCGTGTGCGAGGCAGCCGGCGACCTCGTACTGCCCCGCGACCAGGTCACCCGCCTTGAGCTTCGGGTCGAACGAGAAGGGGTGCCGGCAGTGGGGACAGAACCCTGAGGTGCGTCCCGGCTTGCCGTCGCGGCCCCGGCCCACCGGCTCACCGCACTGGGGGCAGAACCGCTTGCTCTCCGGGACCGAGGGGTCGTGGACCAGCGCCTTCTCGGCGTCGATCTCTGGAGCCGGCTTGACCGTCGTGATGCCGCCGCCCAGCCGGGCGCTGCGCAGGCGCTGCGAGCCGCCGGTGCGGCGCGTGACCACGCTCCCGCCGGCCCGCGCCCGGCCAGACCCCAAGGCGGTTGAAGCGAGCCGGCTCGAGGAGGTCGAGCGGCTCGACGGCTCGGCCGCGACACCGGCGGGAACCGCGGCGCCCACGGCAGCGGTCGCAGCGGAGGGCGCGGCCGAGGCTCCGGCAGCCGCACCCGCGGTGCCGGTGGTGGCTCCGGCGGCCCCTGCGGCGGCGCCGGCGGAAACCCCCGCCAGGCTCTCGGCCCTGGCCTCGGAGCCGCCAGCAGCCGGCGCCATCCCGCACACGTCGCAGTAGCCGTCGACGATGGTCCCGGTGCAGCCGGGTTGGGTACAGGCGGTCATGGGCGTGCCTTTCGACGGCTCATCGTGTCGACATAGGACCGGTAGGCATCCACCAACGCCCGCGCCCGGTCGATCGGGACCGGCTGCTGTGCCAGCGCCTCCTCGACCCGGTCGCGCAGGTCGGCGAGGTCACCAGCCGCCGGTCCGGTCAGGGCCAGCCCGGCAGCCATGGCCCCCACGGCCCCGGCCAGGCCGGCGACCTCGTCGCGCTCGGCGAGCGCACCGGCATACGCCTGGTGGGCCAGGTCAAGGGCCTGGGCGACGCGGTCGAGCCGCTGGCGGTATGCCGTGAGCTCGGGCCCCCCCTGCGGCACCGGTCCCAGCCGGCGGATGTCGGGAATGGCCAGGCGTGGGGCGGGGGTCACGGCGAGGACACAGGCCTGTTCCAGGGCACCGATGGCTGCGGCCCGGGCCTGGAGCTCGGCCGCCCGCCGCTCGGTGCTCGCGCGGTCCCGGGCGGACTCGGCCCGCTCGGCGGCGGCGACGATGAGGTCGCGCTCCAGCACCGAGGCGTCGACCTCGAGCGGCCCGACCAGGCCGCCCACGTCGGCCCCCCTGGCGGCCCGCTCCACGAGATCGGCGAGGCGCCGGTCCAAGCGGGTCAGCCGGCCGTCGGCGGTGTCGCGCGCCTCCCCCGCGGGCACCAGCGGCACCTGGTCGCGCACTCGCTCGAGGGTGGCGCGGACGAGGACGATGCGCTGGCTGGACTCGAGCGCCCCTGGAGCCAAGGAGACCCGCGCCTGGAGCGTCCGGGTGAGCGAGTCCAGGAGCCGGCAGGCCTCGGGCAGGCTCACGGCGAGCGAGCCGGTGGACGGGAGCGACAGCGCGTTGACGGTGGTGGAGTCGAGCCGGCCGTGGATCAGCGTCGAGAGCCGCTGCGCCTCCTCGGGCCCGACGCGCCCCCCGTCGAAGGTCGTCTCCAGGAGCACGAGCCGGTCGTTGGCGGCCTTCCAGAACGCGAGGGCCACGGTGAGGTCGGAGGTCACGGAGGTCTGCTCGGCGGGGGTGAGCTTCAGCGCGGCGGCGTCGACGGCGTCGAGGTCCGCCTTCCGCTGGCCGACCCACTCCCGCATGGCGCGCAGGTAGGTCTGGGCCTCTCCCGCCGCCACGGGAACGCCGAGGGCGCCGGGGGCCGGTGGTGCGGCCACCCCGGTCGACAGGCTGGTCTCGGCCATCATCGGCCGTAGACCGGGGTGGGCGGGGCCGGGGCCGGGCCGAGGGTCGAGGCGAGCCACCGGTTGTAGATCGCCTTCCAGCGCCCGTCCGACCGCATCTCGGCCAGCAGGGCGTTGACATAGCGGACGAAGTAGACGTCGGCCTTGTTGAAGCCGATGCCATACGGCTCAGCCGTGATCGGTGCAGCCTTGGTCACCACGGCATAGGGGTCTTGGGCGGCCAGGCCGGCGAGCACGGTGTCGTCTCCGGTGATGCCGTCGACCTTGCCCTGCTGGAACAGCACGAGGCAGCCGGTGTGGTTGGCCGCAACCACGGGGATTACCCCCTGGAAGGTCCGAAGCTTGGTGAGCGAGGTGCTGCCGGCAGGCGCGCACACCCGCTTGCCCTTCATGTCGGCGAGGGTCACCGCCGTGGAGGCCTTGGAGACCAGGAGCTTCTGCCCCGAGCGGTAGTACTCCGAGGAGAAGGCGATGTCCTTCCAGCGGTCGCACGTCATCGTCATGATGCGCACCACCATGTCGACCTCCCCCTTCTCCAGCAGGGGGATGCGGTCGGCGGTGGTGATGACCCGCGGCTGGAGCTTGCTTGCGCTCCCCAGGAGGCTCTTGGCGACCTCGCGGGCGATGTCGATGTCGAAGCCTTCGATCTGGCCGTTGAACGGGTTGCGCGCGCCGAAGCGGTAGGTGTCGGCCGAGACCCCGACGATGAGGTGGCCGCGGTCGATGATCCTGCGCAGTCTCTGGTCGGTGATCTGCGAGGTGGGCGGCACGCTCGACAGCGGGCTGTAGGACTGGGTGGCGTTGCTGCACTGGACCGGTGTGGTGGTCGAGCCGCCCCCGCCGCTGGAGGAGGTGGCGGACGTGGTCGGCACGGGGGTCTCGGCATAGGTCACGCCCGAGCAGGAGGCGACACCGAGCGATGCGGCCGCCGCGAGCGCGGCCACGCCGGTGCGCAGGACTCGCCGGCTCATTTGTACTCCTCGATCCGCTGCCCGATGCCCCGGACGACGAGCCAGCTCGCCACCAGTGCGACCAGGCCGATCAGCAGTGCGAAGACGGGCGCGCTGCGGCCGATGCCGTCCAGGGTGTCGACGGCGCCGGCGCTGGCCCGGTCGCGCGCGGCGGTCACCAGCTGGTCGAAGCGGCTGAACTGGGCCCCGGCCCCCGATGCCGCCAAGGTCGTGGCCCGGGCAACCGCGGCATCCCACTCGCCCGTGTCGTCGAGCCGGCGGATCTCGGTGTGCGTGGCTGCGTAGGCGTTCCACTCCGTCGCCACGTCTACCCCCGAGCGCTGCAGACTGGCGCGCACGGCCGCCGCGTCAGCCTGCCACGCCTTCTCGAAAGCCGACCCGGAACCCCGGGCGATCAGTGTGAGGCTCTCGTTGGAGCGCGCGTCGTTCGCCGCGGTGCGAACGTCGGCCAGGGCGACGGCATGGGCGTAGTCGTTGTCGGCGACCTGGGTCGTCCGGGCGTCGACGCTGCCG
>DASSJT010000264.1:0-21190 GCA_035691065.1 Dermatophilaceae bacterium | reverse complement strand
AGGGACTGGTCCGGGACCTGGCCGACTACGACCGCGCCTTCGGACTGGTCGACGGCAATCTGACCGACAACACTGCCGATGGCGAGGTGGCCTGATGCCGACCAGCGCGAGCAAGACGAACAACGGGGCCACCGAGGCGCTCAAGCAGCTGACCTACCTGTCGGCATCGTTGAAAGCGCCTCGAATCATCGAGTCCGCTGCTCGGCTGGCCGACCATGCCCGCGACGCCGGCTGGACCCACGAGGAGTACCTCGCCGCCGTCCTGGACCGTGAGGTCGCCGCCAGGAACGCGTCCGGTGCGCAGCTGCGGATCCGTGCCGCGGGGTTCGCCGCCAAGAAGACGATCGAGGAGTTCGACTGGGACGCCCAACCCGCCGTGCGTCAGCAGATCGCGTCCCTGGCGTCCGGCGGAGTCCTGACCGAAGCTCGCAACGTCGTGCTGCTCGGTCCGCCCGGCACCGGCAAGACCCACCTGGCAACCGGCCTGGGCATCGCCGCCGCCCACCACGGCCACCGCGTGCTGTTCGCCACCGCGACCGACTGGGTCACCCGGCTCACCGACGCCCACCGCGCCGGACGGCTACCTCAAGAGCTCGGCCGGCTGCGTCGCTACGGGCTGATCATCGTCGACGAGGTGGGCTACCTCCCCTTCGAGCAAGACGCAGCCAACCTGTTCTTCCAGCTCGTCTCATCCCGCTACGAGCACGCCTCGCTCATCCTCACCTCCAACCTGCCCTTCAGCGGCTGGGGCGGCGTCTTCGGCGACCAAGCCGTCGCGGCCGCCATGATCGACCGCGTCGTCCACCACGCCGACGTCCTCACCCTCCAGGGCGCCAGCTACCGGCTACGCAACCGCGGCATCGACACCCTGCCCAGCATCAGAACCCAAGACACGGCAGACTAGAAACGCAACGAACCGGTGGCCTCGTTTTCGAGCGTCGGATCGGCCTCATTTTCGAGCGTTGCCGACACCACCTCAGTGCGGTCCTCGTAGAACCGAACGACCAACACGGCCCGCTGCTTCGGCGTCAACCGCCGTAAAGCAGTCGCGAGGGCGATCCGGGCGTCGGTGTGTTCGGTTTCATCGAGGGTCGCGCTGAACCGTTTGTTGGGCTCGGCCGGGTCGGCCTGTCGATGACGCCATCGCCATGCGTCTATGGAGCGGGTGTACAGGATGCGTCGCACATAGGCGTCTGGTGAGCTCGATGACGAGATGACCGACCAGCGTTGCGCCACTCGCGCCAAGGTGTCCTGGACCAGGTCCTCCGCGGCGTGCAGGTCGCCCGTCAAGAGCGTCGCCGTGCGCAGCAGGGGATGCCAACGGGCCCTCACGAACTCCTCGAAGTCCGCGTACGCGTCCACCTGCTCCCCTCCCTGCGTGGTTCCGCATCCACTCCACACCCAGAAGACGGACCGCGATGGTCATTTGGGTGGAACCCAAGAAGCCCGTTCGGATCGCCCCGGCAGACAGAGCCACCGACACTCGGCGGAGCCAGTAGGCCGGCCGGAGAGACGGTCAAGCCCTCACGCTGGGCACAGAGGCGATACGGGGGCACACTCAATGTGCACCTGGACCGGGCTGGAACTCTCAGGACTTGACCGGCTCTGGAGTGCCTGCCGGATGCTGCCGCGTCGGGTCGACGGCACGTAGGCGAGTGGGAACCCCAATGCCTCGCCGCGCATGTCCCTTTGTTTCGCGCCTCGAGTGGCCACCCGAGTAGTGGTCGGGCGTGTTGTGCGCCGAAGCCAGGTTGAGAGATGTCAGGGTTACGCCGACGGCCGCATTCCCGAGCCTCTGTGCGAGCGTTCGTCCTCGGGCAAACTCAACCTTCGCGTCGGCGTCCAACTGCACCGGCGCCTGGCCATCGATGCCGCCGAAGAGCACCTCAGCCCCAACCAGTACGTGGTCCGCCGGCTCACCAACGCCTCCTGAGCTGGCTTCTGTCCGTTCGAGCCACCTGGCTGCCGGTCTATGCCATTTGGCGTCGAGGCGGCGCCTCTGACGGCGCCTCGCGCCGCTGGCCCGGGGCCGTCGATACCTCGTGGTGCACGAGCGTCGATCCGACTGAGTCACCGCACATTCGTCAGAGTCACACGCGGCATCACTGACGAAATTGACACGTCTTGCACCAGGGGGTCGACGAGAAAAGAAGGGGTGCAAGGCGAGCGGATTCGCCTGATCTGCGGAGGGCCACTCAGGTCATCGATAGGTGTGCGGCGTCGCGCCGATAGAGCTTGGCGTGGTCGCTCAGTTCTGGCTTGTGCAGCCGCTGTGCGGTTCGGTCACTGAAGTCGGCGAGCTCGAGCAAGCGCTGATGCAGCACGGCGATCACCTCGCCTGGCTGAGCGCTGGTGCCGTAAGCGGCGAGAAGACGCTGTAGGCGGTGGCGGCGTACCGCGTCGGTGAAGCCGTCTCCCCAGGCAGCGACCGTGAGTGGGACGATGCGGTAGGCCAGGTACGCCAGGTCCCACAGCCGAGGGCCCGGGGACGCAAAGTCCCAGTCGATGACGCCGATGACGGTGGCGTCGTCGAAGACCAGGTTGTACGTGGCGAAGTCGTTGTGGCAGATGACTTCGACCGGCTCGTGGACAGGGGATCGCCAAGGGCCTTCGAAGTCGACGCCCGCGGTCGCGTCGTGGACTTGCCTCAGCAGGCGGGCAGAGGACTCCAAGGCCGAGTCGGCCCACGCCCATGCAGGCATCGGGTAGGTCGGGACGGCCCCGTCGACCTGACTCAGGATCTCCCGGCCGCTATCGGTGGTTGCCAGAGGTTTCGGGATCCTGCGCACGCCCGCGTCATTGAGGTGGCTCAGAAGTCGATGCACGGCGGGCGTCCAGTCACCGGATTCTCGGATCACCCCATCTCCCTGGCGGACAACGTCTCCCATGTTGCCGCCAGCAAGCCGCTCGGAGTCATGGTCCACGCGGTCACGGTAGGCGCAGATGGCGGGCGGAGACAGTCGTACGCTCCAAGGCATGAGCCGTCACCCGCAGGCGACCGCGACCGAGATTGCTGCTGCCGTTCGCAGTGGCGCGCTCTCAGCGCCCGAGGTGGTCGGCGCCGCGCTCGAGAGAATCGCGGCCCGGGATGCCCGGCTCGGTGCGTTCCAGGTCGTTCGCGGAGCGAAGGCCGCGGCCGAGGCCATCGAGGTGGCGACCCGCCCGGATCTCGCGGAGCTGCCCCTGGCCGGGGTCCCAGTGGCTGTCAAGGACAACGTGGCGGTCGCGGGGGAGCCGATGCGAAACGGCACCCCGCTCACGTCCGACGACCCCCGGCCGGCAGATCACCCCGTCGTTGCTCGGCTGAGGGCGGCTGGTGCCGTTGTCGTCGGAATCACCCGGGCGCCGGAGCTGTGCGTGTTCGCGACCACGGACTCCCCGTTCGGCATCACCCGGAATCCGTGGGATCTGGCCCGGTCGCCCGGCGGCTCCTCGGGCGGTTCAGCGGCCGCCGTGGCCGCGGGAATGGTCCCGGTGGCCCACGGCGCCGACGGCATGGGATCGATCCGCATCCCGGCCGCGTGCTGCGGTCTGGTCGGGATCAAGCCTGGAATGGGGGTGGTTCCGGCCTTCCTGGGCCCGAACGACTGGTACGGCATGGCCGAGAACGGTGCGCTGGCCACAACAGTCGAGGACGCAGCGCTGATGTTGTCCGTCATGGCTGACAACCCCGGCCTCGCTGCGGTGGTCGAGCCGGATCGGTCGCTGCGGCTGGGTGTCTCGACGAAGCCGCCCATCAGCGGCGTGCGGCCCGACATCGAGCACCTGCGAGCCGTCGTCCGCACGGTGCGACTGCTTGAGGCGGCCGGGCATCACGTCGAGCGGGTCGACCCGCCCTACCCGAAGAACCCGTTGCCAGTGCTGGCCCGTTGGTTCGGTGGCACGTCGGTCGATGCGGAAGGGCTCGACCGCCACCGGCTCGACCGCGCCGTGCGGTTCCACGCGGCGCTGGGCGACCGCGTGCGGGCTCACAACCTCGTGAAGGACGCCGACCGGGACGACTTCCGCAGCCACCTAGCGGAATTCTTCAGAGGCCTCGACCTGCTGATCACCCCGACGCTGGCCGCCCCGCCGCTGTACGCAGCGCGGTGGGGCCAGCGGTCCTGGCCATGGGTCTTCGCCGCCAACGCTCGGTACGCGCCATACTGCGCGCCCTGGAACTACGCGGGCTACCCGGCGGTCTCGGTGCCCGCAGGGGTGCACCCGCGCACCGGGACGCCGCTGGCCGTGCAGCTGGCCGCGCCCCAGGGCGGCGAGCAGCTGCTCTTCGGGGTGGCTGCCCTGCTCGAGCGGCTTGCCCCATGGCCGCGGGGAGCGCACGTCTCCTGACGCCCGCACACTTCACGACCCCGAGCCCCAGCTCGGCCGGCTGACGCAGCCGGCTGACGCGACCGCCAGGCGGCGGGCGGAAGCGTCTCCGAGGCACACGTGGCCGCGGAGACCGCAAGGACCAGCTCCTTGCCACCGTGGCTACGACCGGGTGCTCGTAGACCCGATTGGCGCTTCTGCTCGCCGGGCAATCGCCGCGAGGAGCTCCCGCTGCATCACCGTGTCACCCAGTCCGACCGGCCGCATCAGCAGGGCGTACCACGGCGGCGAGATGGCGCTGCGGGTCCGGACGAGCAGGCGCGTCCTGCCGGGTCCCTGCGCCAGCAGGACGAAGGACCAGCTGATGTCGGCCCACCGCTTCCCCGGGACCCGCTCGACGTCGGTGCCTGTGTCAAGGGTTCGGCAGCTGTGGAGGACCAGATGTGACCGCGGCTCGATCGCCACCACGTGCCAGCAGGCCGAAGACTCCGGGCCCTCGACCTCCAGCAGCACATCCCCGAGCGCAGCTGCAGGGGTTCGAGGATCCAGCACCCATGGAGACGGGTCGTGCGGCCTCTCGAACGGGTACCAGCCCGGCCAGCCAACGCGCCCGGCTCCCAGCCGCGCCACCCATGCCCATACCTGGGACGCGGGGGCGTCGACGGTGTGCGCGCGGGTTCTGACGAACGTGGCATCGGGGACCAGGGAGTCGCCTGGCAGCGGCATGACCGCCTCCTTGGGCGTGGCACCGGAGCTCAGCAGGTGGGGATGGCCCAGTCCATGCAGGACCTGAAAGGCATACTCGAGCGGTCCGGCGATCCCCGAGCGCCGTAATGCCTGGCCGATCCGCCCAACGTCGCTCTTGCGTCCGGGACGACCGCTCGCTCGGGGCACGCCGGCACTCTGCGCCCCGCGTGCCGAAGGCCCTGGCACCTCCGCCGGTCCAAAGGCGACGCCGCCCAGTGAACCTGCGAGCCGGTGCAGCTGACGTCGGTCGGCGGGCCAGGGCCAGTGGAAGAACCAGGCCTGCACCCGGGCGTTGCGCCGTTGATGTGCGCGCGACCACGCGAGTGCGGCTGCCGTCTCGTCGGTATCCAAGAACCTCAGGTTGCGGCTGTACGGCTGCCCGCCGACGAAGACGGCGACCGGCGCGGCGCGCCTGACGTTCCTGAGCCAGTCAGCCTGACGGCTCCCCGCGACAGTCACCTCCCCTGTGTGGGGATCGTGGCGAAGGACCATGACGGCCGTCTCGTAGGTACGACCGGTTCGACGTCCGCGATGCACGATGATCGCGTACTGATGGCCCAGCAGGCGGTCCAGCCGTGATCGGTGCAGCATGACTGGCCACCGGCTCAGCCACCACGTCGGAGTGTGTCGCAGACGCCCGCGCTCTCGCGGTGCCCTCTCCTGCCCGCCCGCTTCTCCGCGGCCATCACGTCGCATCCTCTTCCCTCTCCTCGGCACGCAGGATGCGCGGCGGATGCCCGCTCAGGAAGGGCCAGAGGTCCGCCGTTTCGCCCAGCCGGTTGCCACTGGGCCTTTCGGCCCTGTTCGCCTGCCTCGAGCACCCGGACCATCTGGGGTGCGGCTCGGTGCAGGCCGGCTCGGCGCAGGCGGGGCTTGGCGCAGGCCTAGGCCGGCTCCGGCGCAGGGGCGGGTGGTGGGCCTGGCCGCTTGGCACGGCTGGTCACGAGTCGGCTGCCACCACGAGGAGGGGGCATGGACACACCAGAAGCACAGTCCCGACCCAGGGTTGTCGTGGTCGGCGCCGGCATGGCCGGCATCGCCGCCGTGCGGGCCCTTCGCCGAGCTGCGGTCGAGGTGCGCGTGATCGATGCGCACAACTACAGCACGTTTCCCCCGCTGCTGTTCCAGGTCGCGACCTGCTTCATCTCGCCCGACGAGGTGGCTCGACCCGTGCGAGGGATGCTCCGAAACACACGTGTGGCGCGCTTCCAGGTCGGGCGAGTGGCCGACGTCGACTGGGGGGCTGGCCGGGTCGTGCTCGACGACGGCAGCTCGGTACCTTTCGACTACCTCGTTCTTGCGGCTGGTGTCGTCCCGTCCTTCGGGGGGATTCCTGGTGCCGTCGAGAACGCCATCCCGCTCAAGTCGGTGTCCGACGCCATCCGGCTCCGGAACCGCCTGCTGCGGTCGTTCGAGCAAGCGGCAGCCCACCCAGAGAACGCGAATGTCGGGCAGACCAGCCTCGTGGTCGTCGGAGGCGGGGCCTCGGGCGTCGAGCTTTCCGGCTACGTGGCCAGCTTCCTCTTCCACCGCCAGTTCGAAGCCGACTACCCGCAGCTGGAGCCTGCGAAGATGCAGGCGACGCTCGTGGAGCGCGGAGACTGCCTCTTGCCGGGATTTCACCCGTCCTTGGGCCGCTATGCCCTCCAGACCCTTCGCGAGCGTGGCGTGGAGGTTCTCCTCAACACCGAGGTGCGCGAGGTCGAGCGTGATGGCGTCGTCGTGTCAGGCGACCGACGCCTCCCGGCGGCGACCGTGGTCTGGGCTGGCGGTGTGGATTCGCCCTTGTGGGTCAAACACTTGGGAGCTGCTTCGCGGGAAGGACGCCTGGTGGTGGATCCCGATCTGCGGCTGCCTTCCCACCCGAACACGTTCGTCGTGGGAGATCTCGCCGCGGTGCCGCGCAAGCGCGGCGGGCTGCACCCACAGGTCGCCCAGGTGGCCATCCAGACCGGTCGGCACGCGGGACGACAGATCGCCAACCTGGTGGAGGGCAAACATGTCAGGGAGTTCGCGTACTTCGACAAGGGCATGATGGCGATCGTCGGTCGCAACGCCGCCATCGTCCAGACCGGGCCGGTGCGCCTGACCGGACCCATCGCCTGGGTTGCCTGGGGCTTCCTGCACATCGGCTATCTGCCGGGCGTCCTGAACCGGATGACCACTGGACTCAAGTACCTCTGGTGGCACCTCTCGCATGAGAACGCCAACCGTGCGCTGGTCGAGGAGGAGGCGACCGCGGCTGGCGGACCTGCCCGAGAAGGTGGGACCGCGGTGCGTCAGGCGGGACCACATGGCTAGTCGCAGGCCTGCTGGGCGTTATCGCGCCCCGCGGTTCGCAGTCCCGGTTGCGTCCGCGCTGGCCGGCTGGGGGCTCGGCGCGGCCGCACGTCGTCTCAGCGTGCGAACCGGGGTGGGTGATGCCGAGGCCTACGGAACGCTGCCCGGTGACGACCTGATGCCCCACCCGATGGTCGAGTGGACGCGCGGGGTCTCGGTTTCGGCCTCGCCGGAGCAGGTCTGGCCGTGGCTCGCCCAGATGGGATATGGCCGGGCCGGGTGGTACACGCCGGAGTGGGTGGACCTGTTCGCCAATCGCTGGGTCTTCGGGGTGAAGCAACCCTTCCCGAAGAGCTCGAACCGACTCATGCCGGAGTACCAGGACGTCGCCGTGGGAGACATCATCTGCGACGGTCCTGACTACGCTTCGTACTTCCGGGTGCAGCTGGTCGACCCGCCGCGGGCACTGGTCTACCGTTCGATCCGGCACCCGCGCCGGGGCAGCAAGATCGACATCACGGACCCGGAGTCACCCGGCCGGGTCGAGCGCGAGCTCCGCGAGTCGGGCACGTACGTGGATTTCACGTGGAGCCTCGTCCTCAACGCACTGCCGGCTGGGCAGAGCCGCCTCCTGGTGCGTACGCGGGCCAACTACTCGCCGTCCAGCGTCAGGCTCCTGGCTCTGCCGTTTGGGCTGGTCGACGCGACCTACGGCGTGGGGATGCTCCGGGCCATCGCGCGCCGGGCAGAGAACGGCTCGGCGGCTTAGGACGACCGCGGCGCCGCCATCGGTGGGACTCGCAGCGCGACTCCTGTCTCGAATCACCCCACCCGGTCGAGCAGCTCACGCGAACGCTGCACGACCAGCGACGTCGCATCCGCGTCGTAGGACGGCAACGAGCTGTCGGTGAACAAGTGCCGGTCACCGGGGTAGACGAACAGCTCGGCCAGCTCCGGGCCGACCGTCTCGACCAGCTCGCGAGCCGCGTCGAGGTCACCTTCCAGCGCGAAAATCGGGTCCTTGTCCATACCGTGGATCTGCACGGGGACTCCGTCGGGCCACGGCCCGAAGGCCCAGTCACCGGTGAGCGGGATGCACGACTCGTAGAGCAGCGCGCCGCGCGCCCCGGGCCGGGTCTGGGCCAGCCGCTGGGCCGTGGCCGCCCCGAAGGAGAAACCGGCATACACCAGACCCTCGGGCAGCTCGGCCACGGCGAGGTCGGCGCGCCCGTCGAGCACCTCATCCCCAGTGGTCCGCGTGAGCGCGACACCCTCTTCGATGGTCGCCGGCAGCTCGCCGTCGAACAGATCGGGCGTGTGCACTTTGTGCCCGCCGGCACGCAGCTCCTCGGCGAAGGCACGCACCCCATCGGTGAGTCCCTGCACATGGTGGAACAGCACGACCTCGGCCATCTCTACACTCCTGTCATCGAACGGTGGTCATCGAATGATCCACAACCCTAGAATGGTCGAGATATGTCGGTCAATGAACAGCTTCCGGACTACGACCTCGACGAGATGCTCGTCGTCACCGCTCCCGAGCAGCTGCGAGCGCTGGCCGACCCGCTGCGCGCCACGCTCCTGGAACTGCTCCTGGAGCGCGCCGCAACGGTCACGGAGATGGCCCTGGCGGTCGACCGACCGAAGAGCACCATCGCCTACCACGTAGGCCTTCTTGTCGACGCTGGCCTGCTCCGCGTCGTGCGCACCCGGCGGGTCAGGGCGATCGAGGAGCGGTACTACGGCCGGGTCGCCCGAACGCTCTACATCGGCGTGCTGAGCCGCCCCGAGGACAAGCAGGCCGTGGCGGCCATCAACAGCATCGCGGAGGCGGCAGCCGAGTCGGCGGCGGCCCACGCGGCTGACCAGTTGCGGTGCACGCTCGTCCATGCCCGAATCCCGATCGAGGAGGTGCGCAGCTTCTGGGCCGAGGTCCAGGAGGTCGCCCGTCGGTTCGCCCAGATTCCCCGCGGAGGCGACCAGGTCTACGGCTTCGTCGCCGGCGTCTACCCCACCGACGCCCCGGCTCTTCCCGACCCCGAGCCCAGCCCAGCAGGCTGACGCGGCGGCTACCGCCAGGCGCCGACCGGCATACCGCATCTCACCCACCGGATGCGCCGCGAGCCGCTGCCCGGCCCATGCAGGCCACCGCTTAGGCTTCACGGGTGGCATCCGAGCAGGTCCGGCGTGGCGTGGACGCACCCCCGACCGACCGCGTCCTGACGCTCCCCAATGCCCTCTCGGTGCTCAGACTCCTGGGCGTCCCCCTCTTCCTGTGGGCCATTCTCGCCAAGCAGGACGGCCTCGCGCTCCTGATCCTCAGCCTCTCGGGGCTGACCGACTACTTCGACGGCAAGATCGCCCGCCACTTCGGCCTGATCTCACGGATCGGGCAGCTGCTCGACCCCATCGCCGACCGCCTCTACATCCTGAGCACCCTGCTTGGCCTCGCCATGCGCTCGATCATCCCGTGGTGGCTGGTGGCCGTCCTCCTGGCCCGAGAGGCCTACATGGCCGTGGTGCTGGTGATCGCGAAGCGATACGGTCTGCTCGGCATGCCGGTCCACTTCATCGGCAAAGCCGCAACCTTCAACCTCCTCTACGCTTTTCCGCTGCTGCTCCTGGGCGACGGGGAAAGCGTGTTCGCCCAATGGGCCCTGCCCATCGGGTGGGCGTTCGCGTGGTGGGGGACAGTCCTCTACTGGCTGGCTGGCATCGTGTATGCCGTCCAGCTGCGTCAGTACATCCGGCTCGCCGAGGAGGTGCGCACGTGACCGTGAAAGCGCCGCCGCGGCGCCCCGACGCCTCGATGAGCCTGCTGACCTCCATGATGGAGAACTCCCTCGACCCCGGCTATGCGGCCGCCGCAGAGCGGCGGCGGAAGGCCGGCCTCCCGCCCGACACCGGCCGGCGGACACCGATGATCATCGCCTCGGCGGTCGTCGTCGGCCTGACCCTGGCCATGGGCGCAGTAACCCTTCGAGGCGACCAGTCATCCATGGCCAAGGCTCGGGCGGAGCTCATCAAGCAGATCAACGAGCGACGCGCGATGTCCGACGACCGAGCCAACCGGGTGCGCGCCCTGCAGGCGGAGGTGGCTGCGGCGCAGCGCGCCGTCCTTGCCGACCAGGACGGGACGAGGGCCGCGGAGCTGGCCAGCCTGGAGGTCCAGTCCGGGGCGATCGCGGTGCACGGCCCCGGGATCACCCTGACCATCGACGACGCCCCCACCTCCGATGGCGGCTCGGCAAACACCGACCCCCGCACCCAGGCGCAGAAGGACGAGGGCCGAGTGCTCGCGCGCGACCTGCAGATCGTGACCAACAGCCTCTGGGAGGCGGGGGCGGAGGCGATGTCGGTCAATGGCCAGCGGCTCACGGCGAAGTCGGCGATCCGCTTCGCCGGCGACGCCATCCTGGTGAACTTCCGGCCACTTGTCCGTCCCTACGTGATTCGCGCCATCGGTGATCCCAAGGCGATGCCGGTGGCCTTCGCGAGCGGGTCCGGCGGCGCCTACCTGCGCTCGCTCGAGGACAACTTCCACATCCAGGTCAAGTCGGCCGACAACAAGGACCTGGTCCTGGCGGCCGCCACGTCACTGACGGTGCAGACGGCCGAGATCCCCAGCCCGGCGGGTGGGTCCAGCTCCACCTCCCAGCCTCAGACTTCCACCAGCGACTCGACTCGGACGGAGACGTCACCGTGATCCCCGCACTAGGCCTTGTGGGCGGCATTCTCATCGGGGTGTTCCTGAACCCTCATGTGCCCGTGCTGCTGCAGCCCTACCTCCCGATCGCCGTGATCGCCGCGCTCGACGCGATCTTCGGTGCCATCCGGGCGATGCTCGATGGCATCTTCAACGACAAGGTCTTCGTGGTCTCGTTCCTGACCAACGTCATCGTGGCCGCCTTCATCGTCTTCCTCGGTGACCAGCTCGGCGTCGGCTCGCAGATGTCGACGGGCGTCGTGGTCGTCCTCGGCGTGCGGATCTTCTCCAACGTCGCCAACATCCGCCGGCACCTTCTCAAGGCATGAGCGCCCGCAAGCGTCGCAACCGGCCGGGTCGTCAGGCGCAGAGCCGGCGTCCGGCGGTACCCGCCTCAGAGCCGACGCCGGTGGAGCAGGCAGGCGAGGCGGATATCGCCTCGGTGCCGGTCGACGAGGTCGAGCCCCAGCAGGGCCCACAGGAGACGGGGCAGGAGTCGACGGCGCCTGAGGTTCAGGAGCCTGAAGTTCAGGAGACTGAGCCTCAAGGGCCTGAGGCTCAGGGGGCTGAGGAGCGGGCGACCGAGGCAGCCGAGCCCGCTCCAGGGGACGCCGCCGCATCGTCGGAAGCCGAGGAGCCCGAGAGCACGGCGTCGATGGCACGCATCGAACCAGAGCCCACCGAGACTGCCGAGCGCGAAACCGAGACGGCCGAGCGCGAAACCGAGGCCGCCGCGTCTGAACCAGGCCCGGCCGAGCCGGAGATCCTCGAGGCCGAGCCTGCCGACACCGCTGAAGGCGAGCCAGCGTCTGCCGACACCGCTGAGCGCGAGCCCGAAACCGTCGAGACCGCTGAAAGCGAGACCGAGGCGGCGGAGCCTGAGCCGGGGGCGGCCGTGGCTGCCCAGCTGGACGACCAGCCGACCGAGGCCGAGACGACGGTGGCGGCGTCGGAACCGGCCCAGCCCCTGGCTCGCGCTCTGGAGGGCGCCGAACCGGAGCACGCGGAGCGGGCACCCGAGGCGGGTGAGCCCGAGGCGGCCGAGCTCGGGCCCGCCGCGCACGACGACCGGGAAGCCGAGCCCGAGCCCGACCTGCGCGCAGAGCCAGAGGCAGCGCCCGAGCGCGGGTTCGGAGAACCGGAGCTGGTAGAGCAGCCGGCTGTCGAGCCCCAGGCCGAGGCAGAAGTGCAGGCGCCGCCGACGACGCCGACCGCGGCAACCGCGCCGACCACAGAGCCGGGCAAGGGCGCGGCGGACCGCGAGCCGGCCGCACGCAACGGATGGGCGGTCCTGTACCAGATGGGCAAACCCCGGCTGACCAAGGCCAACCTGTTCGCGGCGGTCCTGGCCGTGGGCCTGGGCTTCGCGGTGGTCGCCCAGGTGCAGCAGACCCAGAACGCCGGGCTCGAGTCCCTCAGGGAGGACGAGCTGGTCCGCATCCTTGACGACTTCACCCAGGAGAACCTGCGCCTCGGCAACGAGATCCGCGAGCTGGAGTCCTCCCGGGACCGGCTGATCAGCGGCGCGGGCACGAGCTCCGAAGCCCTCCGGGCCGCCCAGGAGCGAGCCGATACCCTGGGCATCCTGGCCGGCACCCGCCCCGCCCGTGGCGAGGGCATCGAAATGACCATCGCCGACCCGACCGGGCAGATCACGGCTCCGCTCCTCCTGGACGCCCTGGAGGAGCTCCGTGACGCCGGTGCGGAGGCAGTCCAGATCGGTGGGATCCGGGTGGTCGCGAGCAGCTACTTCACCGACGTCGATGGCGGCATCGAGCTCTCAGGGCAGCGGCTTGAGCGCCCGTACACGATCCTCGCCATCGGGGACAGCTCGACGCTCGCCTCAGCCATGAAGATCCCCGGAGGTGTCGTCGACACCGTTCGCGGCAAGGACGGCATCACCACCATCACCGAGAAGCCGCAAATCGACATCACCGCATTGCACGTGGTTCGCACGCCTCAGTACGCTCAGCCGGTGCCGAGCCCGACAAGCTCGTGACGACTGGCCTCACGGCCCCACCGCGCCACCGCAGACGCCCGCCCCGACCCGACGAGAAGGAGCACCATGAGCGACCTCGAGTACCCGGAGGACCTCCGCTACACAGCCGAGCACGAATGGGTCCGGGCCGGAGACGGGGCTGACGGGGTGGTCCGGGTCGGCATCACCGCCTACGCGCAGGACGCGCTGGGCGACGTCGTCTACGTCAGCCTGCCAGCGGTCGGGGACGCGCTCACGGCGGGGGACTCCTGCGGCGAGGTCGAGTCCACGAAGTCGGTGAGCGACCTCTACGCGCCGGTCAGCGGCGAGGTCACCGCCGTCAACGACGCCCTGGACGCATCACCGGAGCTGGTCAACACCGACCCGTACGGCGAGGGCTGGATGTACGAGCTGCGGATGTCCGACCAGGCGGCGCTGGACAGCCTGCTCGACCACACGGCATACCGCGAGCAGCTCGGCTGACCCAGCAGACCACCGATGGCCTGCGGCACCCCCAAGGGAGGTTTGTTGGGGCAAACCACTGTCCGGTTCGTCCGGTCTTGAACTAGGGTGCTAGTTTCCGATCCAGCGCGCGCAGCGCAGCCCGCCTTAAGGAGAGATCCGCTGATGAGTGAGCAGGACCGCGAGTCGCAGGAGGAGCGCCCGCTCGAACCCACGACCATGCGGCTGCCCGGCATCGGCGACTTCGACCAGATCGAAGTGCCCACCGAGGCGGAGCCGACCCTCAGCCGCGCCGACCAGGCGACCGTCGACGCACTGCGGCCGGGCACGGCACTCCTGATCGTCCTGCGCGGGCCCAACACCGGTGCGCGATTCCTCCTCGACGACGACGAGGTCTCCTCGGGCCGCCATCCCGACAGCGACATCTTCCTCGACGACGTCACCGTGTCGCGCAAGCACGCGGTGTTCCGGCGCCAGGGCGACACCTTCGTCGTGCACGACGTCGGCAGCCTGAACGGCACCTATGTCAACCGCGAGCGCATTGACGACGCCACCCTCCAGACCGGCGACGAGGTGCAGATCGGGAAGTTCCGGCTGGTGTTCTACGCCGGCAAGCGAGACTGAGCCGGTCGCCGGCCGAGGTCGTGAGCTCCCTGGCGCCCCTGCGCGCGCTGACCATCGGCGCCGTCCTCCGCGCCCTGCGTCCGGAGTTCCCCGACGTGACGATCTCCAAGATCCGCTTCCTGGAGACCGAGGGCCTGGTCACCCCCTCGCGGACCGCCTCGGGCTACCGCACGTTCACCGACGACGACGTCGACCGGCTGCGCTACATCCTGGCCGCCCAGCGCGACCGCTTCCTGCCGCTCAAGGTCATCCGAGAGTCACTCGAAGCCATCGACCGGGGGCTTGAGCCGAGCGAGGTGGCGCCGGGTGCGCCGGGCGTTCGCCCGCAGCCACCCCGCCCCAGGCCCGACCGCGACATCCCCACGGCAGCCGCCCTGGCCCGCGCCAGCACGCTGCGCCTGACCCGAGAGGAGCTTGCCGAGGCGGCGGACACCGATCTCGCCACGCTCGATGCCCTCGAGGGATACGGCCTGCTTCGCCCCGATGCCACAGGCCACTACGGCGAGGCCGCCCTCACGATCGCGCACACGGTGCGCGCCCTCTCCACCTACGGCCTGGAGCCGCGCCACCTGCGAGCCTTCCGCACGGCGGCCGACCGGGAGATCGGACTGGTCGAGCAGGTGGTTGGGCCGCTGCGTCGCGGGGCGACCCGCCGGACGTCCGACCCATCGGTGGCGGCAGCCCGCGCGCGGGGGGTCTCCGATCCCGCAGCCGACCTCCTCACGCTGTGCGTCACGCTCCACGTCGCCCTGGTCAAGGCCGAGCTGGAGCCGGGTCGGGGCCACTCGGGACCACAGATGGGCCACGCATAGTTGCCGCGCCACCCCTCGGGGTACGGTGGTGCTGTGAAGGTCCTCGACGTCATCGGTGTCCGGGTCGAGACGCCTACGAACCAGCCGATCGTGCTGCTGCGAGAGCGCGACGGCGAGCGTTATGTGCCGATCTGGATCGGCGCCGCCGAAGCGACGGCCATCGCCTACGCACAGCAAGGCGTGGTGCCCCCGCGGCCGCTCACGCACGACCTGCTGAAGTCCGTGATCGAGGACCTCGGCCACCGGCTGTCGCAGGTGCAGATCCGCACCCTCACCGATGGCGTGTTCCACGCTGCGCTCATCATCGACGGCAGCACCGTCATCGACTGCCGGTCCTCCGACGCGATCGCCCTGGCCTTGCGGACCGGCTCTGAGATCGTCGCCGACGAGGCACTGATCGAGGAGGCCGGCGTGGCGATGGCTCCGGAGGAGGACGACGAGGTCGAGAAGTTCAAGGAGTTCCTCGACCACGTCTCCGCCGAGGACTTCGGCAGCGCCGGCGAGGAGCCCGGGCCCCAGACCTGACCTCGGCTGCCGCACGCGAGGGCACCTGACTCGGTGGTATGCCGGGTGTGCGCGACACGCTGCGGCCCCACGGCCGCGGTCGTTGACGTCGGGGGGCCCGCGGTCATAGCGTCAAGGATTGATACTCGCGAAATCCCCAGCTTGTAGTTACAGGAGGCGGGCGTGAACTCCACAGGAGAGGCGCAGCCACGCACGTCGGTGCCGGTCGCGGCGCAGGGCCTGCTTTTCGACGATGACCTGCCCGAGCTGAGCGAGGACATCGGATACCGCGGCCCGACCGCCTGCAGGGCCGCGGGCATCACCTACCGCCAGCTCGACTACTGGGCCCGCACCGGCCTGGTCGAGCCATCCGTGCGAGGCGCCACAGGCTCCGGGACCCAGCGCCTCTACGGGTTCCGGGACATCCTCGTCCTCAAGGTCGTCAAGCGGCTGCTCGACACCGGCGTCTCGCTGCAGAACATCCGCACCGCCGTCGGTCACCTGCGCGAGCGCGGGGTCGACGACCTGGCGCAGATCACCCTCATGAGCGACGGCGCCTCGGTCTACGAGTGCACCTCCGACGCCGAGGTGATCGACCTGCTCCATGGCGGCCAGGGCGTTTTCGGCATCGCGCTGGGTCGCGTCTGGCGAGAGGTCGAGGGGGAGCTCTCCCAGCTGCCGGGTGAGCGCGCAGACGCCGATGAGCTCCCGGAGCACCCGGGCGACGAACTCCTGGCCCGGCGCCGCGCGCGACTGGCCTGAGCCGGTTCTGAAGATCCCTGAGGAGCGCCCCGGGAGCGGGGCGACGGGGCCCTACCTCCACAGGCGATACGTCCCTGGCTGGTAGTCTGAAGCCGCTGCACACCCCGTGTGGGAGAGACCTCGGCCGACGTCGGCCGGGGCGCCGAAGGGGCAAACTCCCCGGAACCTCTCAGGCACCAAGGACCGCACGGATCAGGCACCTCTGGAGCGCCCCGGCGCGACAGAAGGGGAGGCGTCCCTCACAGACCCTGTCAGGAGCCTCATGTCCAGCAGCACCCTTCCCGAGTTCGTCGCTCGCCACGTCGGTCCATCCGACGAGGACATCGACCGGATGCTGGCCGCCATCGGTCAGCCCAGCCTCGAGGCCCTGGCCGATGCCGCGCTTCCCGCCGCCATCCGGGCGACCAAAGCCCTCGAGATCGAGCCGGCGCCCTCCGAGGCCTCGGTCGTCGAGGAGCTGCGGACCCTGCTGGGTCGCAACCGCGTGCTCACCCCGATGATCGGGCTGGGTTACTACGGCACGGTCACCCCGTCCGTGATCCAGCGCAACGTGCTCGAGAACCCGGCCTGGTACACCGCCTACACGCCCTACCAGCCGGAGATCTCCCAGGGGCGGCTGGAGGCGCTGCTGAACTTCCAGACCATGGTCAGCGACCTGACCGCCCTGCCCACCGCCGGTGCCTCCCTCCTGGACGAGGGCACCGCCGCGGCCGAGGCCATGACGCTGATGCGCCGGTCCAGCCGGGCGCCCCACGAGGCCGTGCTGCTCGCCGACGAGAACCTGTTTCCCCAGACCCTCGCCGTGATGCAGACCCGGGCCACGCCCCTGGGCATCCCGATGGTGGTCGCGGACCTGGGTGGTGTGGACTCCGCCGAGGCGCTGCGCGACGCCGCCGGCGGGCGAGAGGTCTACGGCGTCGTGGTCCAGTACCCGGGCGCCGACGGCCAGCTCCGCGACTACCGCCCCCTCGCGGATGCCGCCCACGCCGCGGGGGCGCTCGTCACCGCCGCCGCCGACCTGCTGGCCCTGACCCTGGCCACACCGCCGGGGGAGTGGGGGGCCGACGTCGCCGTCGGCACCACCCAGCGGTTCGGCGTCCCGCTCGGCTTCGGGGGACCGCACGCCGGCTACATCAGCGTTCGCGCCGGGCTCGAGCGATCCTTGCCCGGGCGCCTGGTGGGAGTGTCCGTCGACACCGCCGGCGCACCGGCATACCGCCTCGCCCTCCAGACCCGGGAGCAGCACATCCGGCGGGAGAAGGCGACCAGCAACATCTGCACTGCCCAGGTGCTGCTCGCGGTGATGGCCTCGATGTATGCCGTGTACCACGGCCCGCAGCGCCTGCGAGCCATCGCGCTGCGCACGCACGCCCACGCGAGGGCCCTCTCGGACGCCCTCCGCGCGGGGGGCGTCGACGTGGCCACCACGCAGTTCTTCGACACCATCACCGCCAACGTGCCGGGGCGGGCCGCGGAGGTGGTGGCCGCCGCCGCCGAGCGGGGCGTGAACCTGTGGCCGGTCGACGCCGACCGGATCTGCATGAGCACCGACGAGACCACGGACGCACGTGACCTGGAGGCCGTGCTGGGGGCTTTCGGCGTCGACGGCCGGGTCGACGTGACGGTGGCCGAGCCGCAGTGGGGCGAGGCACTGCTGCGGCAGAGCGGGTACCTCACCCACCCAGTGTTCGGCTCCTTCCACAGCGAGACCTCGATGCTGCGCTATCTACGCAGGCTGGCCGACCGGGACTTTGCCCTCGACCGCGGAATGATCCCTCTGGGGTCGTGCACGATGAAGCTCAACGCCACCACCGAGATGGTCGCGATCACCTGGCCGGAGGTCTCGGGGCTGCACCCGTTCGCGCCGACCGACCAGACCGAGGGCATCCGCGAGCTCGTGGACCAGCTCGGGGCCTGGATGTGCGAGCTCACCGGGTACGACGCGATCTCACTGCAGCCCAACGCGGGCTCGCAGGGGGAGCTGTCCGGCCTGCTGGCGATCGCGGCATACCACCGCTCGCGCGGCGAGTCCGGCCGCAACGTCTGCCTGATACCGGCCAGCGCCCACGGCACGAACGCCGCGAGTGCCGTGATGGCCGGCATGAAGGTGGTCGTGGTCAAGACGGCCACGGGCGGCGACATCGACATGGACGACCTGCGCCAGAAGGTCTCCGAGCACCGCGACGACCTCGCCGCGATCATGGTCACCTACCCGTCGACGCACGGCGTCTTCGAGGACACGATCACCGAGCTCTGTGCCGTGGTGCACGAGGCCGGTGGCCAGGTCTACGTCGACGGGGCCAACCTCAACGCCCTGGTCGGGCTCGCGCGGCCCGGCGACTTCGGGGCCGATGTGTCGCACCTCAACTTGCACAAGACGTTCTGCATCCCGCACGGCGGTGGCGGGCCGGGCGTGGGTCCGGTCGCGGTGCGCGAGCACCTCGCAGGCTTCCTGCCCAACCACCCGCTGGCCCCGGAGGCGGGTCCGGCCACCGGTGTCGGCCCGGTCTCCGCGGCGCCGTACGGCTCTGCGAGCATCCTGCCGATCTCCTGGGCGTACGTCCGGCTCATGGGCGGGGCCGGCCTGACCAGGGCGACCCAGGTCGCGGTTCTCAACGCGAACTACATCGCCACGCGACTGCGCGAGCACTTCCCCGTGCTGTACTCCGGGCACGACGGGATCGTCGCCCACGAGTGCATCCTCGACCTGCGCGACATCACCCGCAGGACCGGGGTCACCGTCGACGACGTCGCCAAGCGGCTCATCGACTACGGGTTCCACGCGCCGACCATGTCGTTCCCGGTGGCGGGCACGCTCATGGTGGAGCCCACCGAGAGCGAGGACGCCTACGAGCTCGACCGGTTCTGCAACGCCATGATCGCGATCCGCCACGAGATCGACGACATCGAGGCCGGGATGGTGCCGATAGCCGACAGCATGCTGCGCAACGCCCCGCACACCGCGGCCGCCCTGGCCGGCAAGTGGGAGTACCCCTATGAGCGCGGAGAGGCGGCATTCCCCGTCGGCGTCCATGCCGCGGACAAGTACTGGCCGCCGGTGGGCCGGATCGACGGCGCCTACGGAGACCGCCACCTCGTCTGCTCGTGCCCGCCGCCGGAGGCGTTCGAACGCTGAGCCACCTGTGGGCGCCGGTGCAGCCCTCGTCGCTGCTCGACGCCAGGGCTCGGGCCACTCCACCGACGCTCGGGCCAGTACGCCGGGGATCAGGCGGCCGCGCCCCGGCCGCCGCGCACGGTCACGGACGAGCCGTAGGCGGTCTTGCGCACCACGATCTGGCTGCTGATGCGCGAGCGGAGCTCGGCGACATGGCTGACCACACCAACGGCGCGGCCGCCCTCGCGCAGCTCGTCGAGGACGCCGAGGACCTGCTCGAGGCTCTCGTCGTCGAGCGTCCCGAAGCCCTCGTCGATGAAGAGGGTCTGGAGGTCGAAGCCTCCGGCCTCCTCGCGCACCGCGTCGGCCAGCCCGAGCGCCAGCGCCAGCGAGGCCATGAACGCCTCTCCGCCGGACAGGGTCGAGGTGGCCCTCGACTGACCGGTCCACAGGTCGAGGACCTCGAGCCCGAGTCCGCTCCTCGCACCCCTGGCTGCCAGCTCGTCGGAGTGCTGGAGCCGGTAGCGCCCCTCGCCCATGACGGCCAGCCGCTCGTTGGCGAGCCTTGCGACGTTCTCCAGCCTGGCCGCGAGGACGAACGAGGAGAGGCGCATCCGCCTCGTGTTGTTGGGTCCGGTGCCGGCCACCGTGTCGGCGAGGTCGCGCAGGAGGGCGCTGCGGCGCAGGACCGGGAGGTATGCCGCACAGCGCACCTCGATGCGGTCCCGCAGCCGCGACACGTCCCGCAGGGTGCGCTCGGCAAGAGCCTGGGCCGAGCGCGCCGATACGTGCGATGACTGCGCGTGGCGGGCGGCTGCGTCGAGGGTCAACAGGTCTGGAACCGGCAACGCCTCGGCGGCCGCGACGTCGGGGTCGTCGAGGGTCGCCTCGAAGGCGATGCGGGACTCGTCATGCTCGCGGCAGAGCTGCTCCAGCGCGGCCATCGTCGGCTCGTCGAGGGCCGCCGCCGCGGCCTCCTCAGGCGTGTCGAAACCGCTGCGGGACAACGCCTCTCGCGCGGCTCCCTCCGCGGCCGCCACCAGCGCGGAGGCCCTGGCCACTGCCTCCTCGGCCGCAACTGTGGTGCGCGCCGCCTTGGTGGTAGCCCAGTGCCGATCGTCGGGCGACGGGCGGTCCCCGACGGCCGGTCCGCAGGTGGTCCAGCACGGGCACGCGTCGGCATGCGCCTGCAGAAGCGCGGCCAGCTCGGTTGCTCGTTCGGCAGCTGAGCGCTCGACTTCGCCCAGAGTGGCCTTGAGGCCGGCGAGCCGCTCCCGCGCCGTGTCGTCTGCAACAGCTGCCGTGGCCATCTCGGCGGTGGCCTCCTGGAGCGCGGCAGCGGCCGTGGGGACGTCATCGGCCAGGTGCTGCGCGGAGCGCATCGCGGCCCGTGCGTTCGTGACCTGCTCAGCGAGGGCCGCGGACTTCCCGGCTCCGCCGAGAGCCAGCTGCGCAGCGCGGGCCTGCTGTGCCGCCTCGGCGGTGGCCAGCTCGAGTGTCGCCTGCTCGAGCGCTCCGGCCGCGGCGTCGGACTGCTCCTCGGCCAGCTCGAGGTCCTCAGCCGCCACCCGATCAGAGGCCTGGGCCAGCTGGGGGTGCTGAGTCGCACCGCACACGGGACAGGCGCAGCCCTCGGCCAGGCCGTGGGCGAGCTCGGCGGCCATCCCGGCCAGCCGCGCCTCCCTCAGGTCGAGCAGTGTCTGGCGGGCGTCCTGCGCGGCATCCCGCAGATCGGCCCGCCGCGAGCCCAGCCGCTCGATCTCCCCAGCCGCGGCGTCGTGGTCGAGCCGCAGCTGGTGGAGCCGCCGCGCCTCCTCGTGGGCGGAGCGCAGCCCGCGCAGCTCAGCCCGGGCACGCTCGCACCTGTCGGCGTGCACCCGCCGTCGCTCGAC
>DASSJT010000263.1:0-3363 GCA_035691065.1 Dermatophilaceae bacterium | reverse complement strand
GGGAGGCCTCCGCGAGCACCGCCACCTGAAGTCGCTCGGCAGCTGCGCGGATGAGCTCGAGCTGACCCAGCGCCTCAGCAACCTCCTCTCCGGACAGCGCCCAGACCCGGCTTGGCTCCGCGCCGCCCAGGGCGGCCGCAGCGGCACGCGCTGACGACAGCACGGGGCGCGGGCCGAAGGGCTCCGGCGCGGGCTCCTGCCCCATGGCAGTCGTTGACATGAAGACGACGCTAGACCGGACCACCGACAGTCCTTGCGTCTTGTAGCAGCGTCAATGATCAATCAGCACAACAGAATTCGTTCAAATGGGAGTCGAGGGCAAGCGCCCTGCCTGTGGACAATGTGGCAGTTGTGAGGAGCCTGGTCGCGATCCTGTGGACAACTCCGCCTCGCCAGATGGCGTGGACCGCGGCATGAACGCACGGACCACACGCGGTACAAGCGCGGACCGGTTGGACGGGCAGTCCGGAGTTGCGGTCAGACATCCGCGAGCGTGAGACCGTCTCCCTGCGTGCAGCCGGGACGAGCCCGTCGCCCCCTGCGACTTCACCTCAGGACCGGATGTCGGCAATGCTGTGGGCATGGAGCCGCGCGATGCCTTCGCCTCGGCCGACGACCTGGCCAAGCGGCTCGGGGAGACCGGCTACCTCGTCGACACCGCGTTGGCGACCGTCACCTGGCTGTCCCTGCGCCTGGCCCGGCCCCTGCTGCTCGAGGGCGAGCCGGGCACCGGCAAGACCGCTCTCGCGGAGGCGATCGCCCAGACGCTCGACCTGCCGCTGATCCGGCTGCAGTGCTACGAGGGCATCGACGCCACCCAGGCCCTCTACGACTGGGACTTTCCACGCCAGATCCTCCACCTGCGCACGCTGGAGGCGGTGGATCCGCACTCGCGCGGTCAGGTCGACGCGGTCGAGGAGCAGCTGTTCTCCGACCGGTTCCTGTTGGCCAGGCCGGTGCTGCGGGCCCTGCGCGACTCCCCGGCAGTGCTCCTGATCGACGAGGTCGACCGGGCCGATGACGAGTTCGAGGCCTTCCTCCTGGAGGTCCTGTCCACGTGGCAGGTGACCATTCCCGAGCTGGGAACGGTCACCGCGGCGACACCGCCGGTGGTCGTCCTCACCTCCAACCGCACCCGCGAGCTCCATGACGCCCTCAAGCGCCGCTGCCTCTACCACTGGATCGAGCACCCCGGCCTGCAGCGGGAGCTCGCGATCGTGCGCAGCCGCGCGCCCGAGGTCAGCGAGCGCCTGGCCGAGCAGGTCGTTCGCGTCGTGCAGCGGCTGCGCGCCGAACCCGACCTCATCAAACCCCCGGGTGTGGCCGAGACCCTCGACTGGGCTCGCGCGCTGCAGACCCTCGGGGCGACCGACCTCGACCTCGAGGTGGCGGCGGCCAGCGTCGGCGTCGCCGTGAAGTACCGCGAGGACACCGAGCGGGTCCGCGCCGCCCTCGACCGGATCCTGAGCCGCTAGCCATGCCTGCCGGCAGCCCCACCCTCCACCAGGCGGACGAGGTCCTCCTCGGCTTCGCCCGGGCCCTGCGGGCCGCCGGGGTGCCGGTCACCACCGATCGTGAGCGCACCTTCCTGCTCGCGGCGGCCGAGGTCGGCATCAACGACCGCGAGGGCACCTACTGGGCCGGTCGCGCGACCCTGTGCGCCAGCCCGGCGGACCTCGAGCGCTACGACCAGGTGTATGCCGTGTGGTTCAGCCCCGACGACAAGGGGACCCCCGCAGGGCGCCCGCCCCGTACCAGCCCACCCACGCAGCCGCAGGCCGCGTTGGACCGCGACGACGCCGACCTCGGGGAGGGGGAGGACGGCGAGGTGATCAGGGCAGCCGCCAGCGCCACCGAGGTCCTCCGCCACCGGGACGTCGCCGACCTCAGCCCCGCCGAGAAGGCCCGGCTGGCCGCCCTCTTCACCCAGCTCAGCCCGCGCGCCCCTCGGCGCCGGGCCCACCGGCATACCACCTGGCGCCGCGGCGCCGTCGACCTGCCCCAGACCCTGCGGGCCGGGCTGCGGCAGATGGGCGAGCCGGCGCCGGTCCACTGGCGGCGACGCGGCAGCCGGGCACGCCGGGTGGTGCTGCTCGTCGACGTCTCCGGCTCGATGAGCGCCTACGCCGACGCGCTGCTGCGCCTGGCCCAGCGGTTCTGCGCGACGGGGATGCCGGTCGAGGTGTTCACCATGGGCACCCGCCTGACCCACGTCACCCGTCCGCTGTGCCAACGGGACCCCGACCGGGCCCTGGTCGCCGCGGGCGCGGCCGTTCCGGACTGGTCCGGCGGCACCCGCCTCGGCGACTCGATCGCGGCCTTCATCGAGCGCTGGGGCCGGCGCGGCATGGCCCGCGGGGCGGTGGTCGTGGTGTTCAGCGACGGCTGGGAGCGCGAGGCGCCGGAGCACCTCGGCGAGCAGATGCGCCGGCTGCGGACGCTGGCCCACCGGGTCGTGTGGGTCAACCCGCACCGTGGCAAGGAGGGCTACCTCCCCCTGCAGCAGGGCATCATCGCCGTCCTGCCGTACGTTGACGACTTCGTGGCCGGACACTCCCTGGCCGCGTTCGAGGAGCTGATCGAGGTGGTGGCCCGTGCGCGACGTGCTGCGTGAGCTGATGGAGTGGTGGCGGGCGGGGGAGACCGTGGGGGTCGGCACCGTGGTGGCGACCTTCCAGTCCGCGCCACGGCCACCAGGCGCCTCCATGCTGGTAGGCCCGGGCGGCGAGGCAGTCGGCTCGGTGTCGGGCGGCTGCGTCGAAGGGGCGGTCTACGAGCTGGCCGAGCGCGTGGTCGCCGAGGGCACGCCGGTGCTCCAGCGGTACGGGATCAGCGACGACGACGCGTATGCCGTGGGGCTGACCTGCGGGGGGATCCTCGACGTCTTCGTCGACCGGGTCAGCAAGGAGACGTTCCCGGAGCTGGGAGGGGTGGCCGACGACATCGATGCGGGCCGTCCGGTCGCGGTCGCCACCGTCGTGGCGCACCCGGATCCCGCATGGGTCGGCCGGCGTCTGGTGGTGCGTCCCGAGGGTGCGGAGGAGGCCGAGGGCGCCGAAACCGCCAGGGGAGGGGCTGCCGCCGTTGGCCTTTCTGTGGGAACCCTGGGGTCCTCCCGAGCGGACGACGCCGTGGCCGACGACGCCCGCGGCCTCCTGGCGTCTGGGCGCAGCGACACCCTCACCTACGGCCCCGACGGCGAGCGGCGCGGCGAGGGCATGCGGGTCTTCGTCGCCTCCTACGCCCCGCGGCCGCGAATGCTGGTCTTCGGCGCCATCGACTTCGCGGCCGCGGTGGCCCGCATCGGCTCCTTCCTCGGCTACCGGGTCACGGTCTGCGACGCCCGCGGCACCTTCGCCACCG
>DASSJT010000262.1:0-31463 GCA_035691065.1 Dermatophilaceae bacterium | reverse complement strand
TCCTTACCTGGTCACCTCCGTTCGGCTGAGCCAGCCGAACACACTCTCCGTACTCGTCGCTGCGTTGCGGAACGACCGGCAGGTCCTTCCCCTGGGGGATGTGCTGCCGACGAGCGTCTCACCTGAGGTGGTCGACCAGATGGAGCGCAGGCTCTACGCCGAGAGCCAGCAGACCGCTGCCGTCGCTGCTGCACGAGCCGCCGGCTTCAACGCAAGGCTGACCGGCGGGGGAGCACGTGTGCTCGGCTTCGCCGCCTCCTCACCGGCCGAAGGGGTTCTCCGGGTCGCGGACACGATCACGGCCGTCGACGGCGCACCGGTCCAGTTCGCAAGCGATCTGCGGGACGCTGTGGCTGGGCATCCCGCAGGCGAGACGATTCATCTCACGCTCGTGCGCGGAGGGCGGGCACTGAGGGTCGATGTGGAGAACGCTCGGCTGCCGCAGGTCTCCGGTGGGACGGGGCTCGGAATCGTTGTCGACACCAAGGACTTGCATGCCGTCCTCCCGTTCCGAATCACGTTCCGGGAACGACTGGACATCGGGGGACCATCTGCTGGGCTGGCATATGCGCTCGTGATCGCCGACATCCTCGACAAGAGCGATGACGCCAAGGGCCGGGCGGTAGCCGCAACCGGCACCATCGCCTCCGGCGGGGCGATAGGCCCGGTCGGCGGGGTTGAGGAGAAGGCCATTGCGGCACGCGAGGCGGGAGCGAAGATCCTCCTGGTCCCTGACCAGGAGCTCCCGTCCGCTGCGAACGGACAGATCGACGTGGTGGGGGTCAAGACACTGCAGCAGGCGCTGGACTTCCTGCGTGGAAGCAGCGGTGGGTCCTGAGGCGCAAGACAGGCCCCGGGACAGACCCGGTCAAGTCTGGGGTTCCAGAGTGGATGAGATGGTCTCCGTGGGGCCGCAGGTCGCCCGGCACGGCCGAGAAGTGCCAACGGGCAAGGGTCGCCGCGGCAGCGTCGGAGCGGCCCTCACCTCGACGGTGAGGGCCGCCTTCGACCTTCCCCAGTCCCGAACCCAAGACCGGGACGACCGACGCGCCGGGTGCTCCCTGCTGACCGTGGATTCCCGGCGATCGGCTCAGGAGGGTTGCATACTCGGCCTCCGTTCCGATGAGCTGCTCTCTTCCTCGAACACCGCCACGACCTGCTCGACGGAGAGGTGCTTGGTCTCCGGGAGGAACTTGCTCACGAAGAGGATGGCAACGATCGACAGACTGGCCAGCAGACCCATCACCCAAGGTAGGCCCATGGCCGCGCTCAACGCAGGGAAGGCCACGATGACGGCGAAGTTGGCCAGCCAGTCCACACTCGCGCCGATCGACGCGGCGGTGCCGCGCACTGCGGTGGGGAAGACCTCGCCCTGGATCAACCAGCCGGTTCCGCCGACACCTATCGCGAACGAGGTGATGAACAGCGAGAAGCCCACCATCACGACGACCATCTTCGGGGCGCCGGTCAGGGCCGCGATGCCGATCGCTGCGACGACCATGAAAACTGCCATGCCCGCAAAACCACCCAGCGCGAGAGGCCGGCGACCGGCCCGATCGATGTAGCGGAACGCGAAGTACGTCGCGACCACGTTGACGAGCCCCAGGATGGCGGCCGCCCAGAGGCCCGCCATCGCGGTGTCGACCGCGCTCGAGCCGGGTGACTTGAAGACGTCGCCGAGGAGTTTGGGTCCGTAGTAGAACGGTACGTTGATGCCGGTGATCTGCTGGAACACGAAGAACAGCGACACCACGACCAGGGCACGCTTCACCCCGGGGGTCCAGACCCGCCTTCGCTGCTGTTTCTCCTGCCCCTCACGAGTTTCGAGTCGCTCCGCGGTCTGCCGGGCCTCCTGCTCGGTTACGCGTACGCCCAGCTGTCCGAGCGCCTTCACCGTGTCGGCATAGCGGCCCTGGTGCAGCAACCAGCGTGGGGACTCCGGCATGCGTGCGCGCAGCGCGATCGCCAGCACCGCGGGCAGGGCGCCGAGACCGAGGACCAGCCGCCAGTCCGCCGTCTTGGCGGCACCGGGCCACATGTTGAAGATCAGCAGGGCGACGATGTAGGAGACCAGGATCCCGACCGTGATCATCCACTGCTGGATGATGCCCAGCTGCCCGCGCCGCTTCGCCGGCGCGAACTCGGCGATGTAGGCCGTGGCGATGGCGGAGTCGGCGCCGACGGCCAGACCGATGAGCGTACGCGCACCGAGCAACATGCCCGCGCTGATGGTGACAGCCGAGAGGATCGCACCCACAGCGTAGATCGTCGCGTCCGCCATGAGCAGCGACTTCCGGCCGAAGCGGTCGGTCAGCGGTCCCGCGGCGATCGCCCCTACCGCGGCCCCGAGCGACGCACCGGCCACTAGGTAACCGGTCGCCAGGTTCCCCATCTGGTAGGGGACGAAGTTGAGCACCGACCCGATCACAGCGGTGTCGTAGCCGAACAGGAACCCCCCGATGCAGGCCAACAAAGCGAGATACCAGTAGAAGCCCGACATCGCGGACGTGTCGAGGCCGCTCAAGACTCCTCCCGTGCCTGTCTGGTGTGATCGGTGTGACGTTGTCATGAGACCTCCTTGCCGTCGAAACCGTCATTTAGATGCGTTACCCCGGTCACATCTGCCGATTCGTGACACGCCCCGGCCACCACGCGGCGCTAGCTCCGCGAGGCGAGGGGGAGGAGGGCCAGGCGTGAATCACGTCGCGCACCTTCCGCAAGACTGCTGCGACGATCCCCGTGTCGACGGTGGCTTTCCAACGTCGGGCAACGACCGGTTAACCGTTCTGCGCCACGAGGCTGCGTGATAGGGCCTCCCACGGCCCGCACGTGCGCGGCATACGTCCAGGGCATCCTCGTCCCCTAGCAAGGTCGGATGCGGCTCGGGGAGTTGCGGCACACAGACCTGGAGGGTTGATCCGTGACGTTCGCCACGAGAGCCACGGTCCGGTCAGTCACCCTGCGCATTCACCCGGTGCCGCCGTCGGCGACTGCCGAAGCCAAGCGACTACGGAAGATCGGCGAGACCCTGTCTTTACATGGCGAAAACGCCGCGAGTCGGCGCCCGATTTCTCGGATACCGGCTCTGGTCGGTGGCGTTGTTGGTGCGCCATCAGGGACTCGAACCCCGAACCCGCTGAGTCCCACAGCGCGTTTTCGCCACGTTTCCCGTTCACAACCCCAGGATGCCCGCTGACCTGCATGAACGACCCTGCTAGTGGTCTCCACGTCGCTCGTCGTTACGCCCTCATTCACATCCAAGTCGGGGGATGGTTTGGCGCCCAGCCCTCGTGCCCTTCGGAAGGCTGAATCTGCATCCCGATTGGCGCCCGGATGTGAGGATTTCGACCGGATGGTTCATCGGAACGGTCGGCCCTCGGCCGGCGCACCTGGGTGCCTGTTTCCCCGTGGGTGGCTCCTCATGTGAAACAGTTCCGGGACCCCTCACGTGGGCGATGGCGGGGCTCGTAGGGAGCGGATGCCGGTCCGATCACGCCTCGGGGACGACCGCCAGCGCTACACGCAGGCAGGTGGACGCCGAACGGGAGCTGATCGATGGGCGCCAGTACGTCGTCATGTGAACGACCGGTGATCCCGGATCATTTCGCAGCCGTGGCGAAGAGTTCACCCAGCACACCGATCCCTTCCCGGATCTGGCGCGTGGTCACGTTGCCGAACCCGATCACCAGTGCGGGCGGCAGGGGGTCACGGGGCGCTTCGTCGTCGGGGGTGACCCGGTAGTCGCTGAGTCCCCGTACGGCGATCCCTTCGGCAGCCGCGTGCGCAACGACTCGCTCCTCGTCGAGGCCGGCCGGCAGCTTGAGCAGCGCGTGGTGGCCGGCGTCGAGACCGGTGATGGACGCGCCCTGCAGGTGCTCGGCGACGGCGGCGACGAGAGCGTCGCGGCGTTGGTGGTAGGAGTCGCGGACCCGGCGCAGGTGCCGGTCGAAGCGGCCGGTCTCGATGAGCCGTGCCAGCGCTGCCTGGTCGAGCTGGGGGACGCCGCGGCAGGAGAGGGACTTCTCGGTCAGGATGGCGTCGCGGAAGCGCAGCGGTGTGAAGATCCAGCCGATGCGGAGGGCGGGGGCCAGGGTCTTGCTGACCGATCCCAGTGCCACCACGCGGTCGGGGGCCAGACCCTGGAGCGAGCCGACCGGCTGTCGGTCGTAGCGGAACTCTGCGTCGTAGTCGTCCTCGAGGATCACCCCGTCGACCTCGTGCGCCCACTCCACCAGCTCGTGGCGACGGGTCGGGCTCAGCACGGCCCCGGTCGGGCACTGGTGGGCCGGTGTGAGCAGGACGGCGCGGGCACCGCTGGCGCGCAGGTCGTCGACCAGGACGCCCTCCGCGTCAACAGGGACCGCCGACACTCGCAGGCCGGCTCGCCGGGCGATGTGGTCATGATCGCGCGGGCCCGGATCCTCCAGCCCGATGAGTTCGATGCCGTGCGCGGCGAGGGCGCCGAGGACGAAAGTCACCCCCTGCCGGAAGCCGCCCACGACGACGGCGTCCGCGAGTTCGACGCAGCCGGCACGCACGCGCCGGTGGTAGCCGGCGAGCACGGCGCGCAGGTGGTCGTCGCCCTCGGCCGCGCCATCGCCGAGGGCGGCGGTCGGCAAGGCGTTCATGGCGTCTCCCAGCGCCCACAGCCAGTCGCGCGTGGGGAACGCACGCAAGTCGGGCACGCCGTAGCCGAAGTCGATGCGCGGCCCCGGGACCTGTTGGGCAGGCGGCTCCTCGGCCGCTGCGGTCGAGCCGGTGTCTGCGGCGCCGGACAGCCCGTCGGCGACCCGGGTGCCCGACCCGACGCTGGAAACGACGTACCCCTCAGCGAGCAGCTGCTCGTACGCCGACACCACGAGGCCGCGGGACACGCCCAGCTGCTCAGCGAGCTGTCGGGTCGAGGGCAGTCGCTCGCCGGAGCGCAGCCGCCCGGCCCGGATCGAGGTCCGGAGCGCCTCTTGGACCTGCTGCCCCAACGGGACGTCGGCGGACCGGTCCACTGCGAGCGCGAGCTCTGGCACCACCCCGGAGAAGTCCACGGTCATGCGGGGAGCCTAACCCGCTGGGAGACCGAATGGACCACTCAGAGCCTGGTCGATTGGACCTTCGTAATGGACCGATCCGGGGCCAGGCTGGAGGCATCGACCACGACCGACACAGGAGGACGGGACATGAGCATCGGGATCACGCTCGCGCTGCTCGCGGCGGTCGGGTACGGCACCGCGGACTTCGTGGGCGGCGCAGGGGCCCGGCGGGCACCCACCATGTCCATCGTCTTCATCGGTCAGGTCACCGGAGGGGTGGCGATGCTGCTGGTCGGGCTCGCCTCACCCGGCACGCCAACCTTGGGCCACCTTGGGTGGGCGCTGCTCGCCGGACTCGGCAGCGCGACTGGGAGCATCTTCCTGCTGCGCGGGTTGTCCCGGGGGCGCATGGCGGTCGTCGCCCCGACGTCCGCCGTCGGCGCGGCCGTGCTGCCCGTCCTGGCCGGGCTCGCCAGCGGCGATCGACCGGTGACCCTGGTCTGGATCGGACTCGTCCTCGCGCTGCCGGGGATCTGGCTGGTCTCGCGCCAGGTCGAGGACGGCACGGAGTCCTCGTCCTCGGACCGCGGTGCCTTCGTCGACGGCCTCCTGGGCGGCGTCGGGTTCGGCGTGCTCTTCGTGGCCCTCGGCCAGATACCCGAGTCGGCCGGCACCCTGCCCCTGGCCCTCAACCAGCTCACCGGGGCCCTCGTGACCGTCGTCGTCGCAACGGTGCTGCGCCAGCAGTGGCAGCCCAGCAGTCGCGCCGCGGGCTGGGGCGTCACGTCGGGCCTGCTCGGAGTGTCCGGCACCCTCGCGTTCGTCGAGGCCAGCCAGCTCGCCAACCTAGGCGTGGTCGCCGTGCTCGCCTCGCTCTACCCCGCCGTCACGGTGCTCCTGGCCCGCGCCCTGCTCAGCGAGCGGCTCGGCGCCGGGCAGCGCCTCGGACTGGTGTTCTGCTCCGCCGCCGTGGGCCTGATCGCCGCCGGCTGACCACACGCCCCTATCACCCCACGCTCGAAGGAGTGCACGATGCACGACACCGACCCCACCGGTAGGTACTACGGTCTCGACCAGCGGTCGCGAACCACGAGCAGACGGAGCCACCCATGCTGAGGCAGGTCGCGGAGGGCGTGCTGGTCCACCACAGCGAGCTGCTCCAGAACAACGCCGTCGTCGTACAGGGCCGGACCGGCGTGCTGCTCATCGACCCCGGACTCACGGACGACGAAATAACCTGCCTCGCGAACGACGTCCGCGGGCTGGGCCAGCCCGTGGTGGCAGGCTTCTCGACGCATCCTCACTGGGATCACGTGCTCTGGCACGCAGAGCTCGGCGAAGCGCCCCGCTACGGCACAGCCCGCTGCGCGGATTTCATGCGCGATCTGCTGTCGCACGCGGACTGGAAGGCCCGCGTCGCCGAGGCACTACCACCGGAAATCGCCGACGAGATGTCGCTGGACCTGTTCGGCCTCGTGACCGGCCTGCCGCCCGAGACGACGCAGATTCCGTGGGACGGTCCTCGGGTCCGGGTCATCGAGCACCTGGCGCATGCCCTGGGCCATGCGGCGCTGTTGATCGAGGAACGCGGGGTTCTCGTGGCCGGCGACATGCTCTCGGATGTCCTGGTCCCGATGCTCGCCGCCACCGCTGACCCGATCGAGGACTACCTCGTGGGGCTGCGGCTGCTCGAGGACGTGGTGGACGACGTCGATGTCCTCATCCCCGGTCACGGGTCCGTCGGTGTAGCTGATCAGGTACGCGCACGGATCGAACAGGACCGCGCGTACGTTCTCGCCCTGCGTGAAGGCCATGCCCCCAGTGACCCGCGGGTCGAATCGCCCAAGCCCGGCTGGGAGTGGGTGAGCGATGTGCATGACGGGCAAGTCCAGCGCCTCGCGGCAGGAAGCGACCGCGACGTGACGCCCGGATAGCGATCGTTGCGCGGGAGGCGCGCAGGGGGACCCATCCGGCAGCTCCGGCGTGACCGCCCATGCCGCATGTCGGTCGCAGACGATTGCGCAGTCGCGTCCGCTAGCCGAAGCCTTCGCTTGCGAAACCTCGCCAGCGCCTCACTGCACCACAGGCCCGACGTGACCCCCAGAGGCTCGGGAGAGTCGTCAGCAGCGCCCACAACCATCGAAACTGCGGAGCCATCCAGGACGCCATGGTGAACACAAGGAAGCCCGCAAGGAGGACGCCCGGGGCGGCTGTAAGGGCCACGCCTTCTGCCCACCAGACGTCTCGCTCGCTGGGTCCGGATGACCGGCGTCAGCCTCGAGCACGTATGCAGGATAGGGGTTTGCACTGTCAGCGAGGGCCTTCCCCGAGGACGGCTACGCTGGCCCGAATTTGCCGCGATCCGCCGCTGTCGAGGAGGTGAGTCTTGTCGCAGCGATGCATCCGGCTTGACGCGCGGGTCGATGCTCAAGTGTCGGTCGGCTCGCGGATCTTCAAGCCCGCGAAGTGGCAGGCCCCGATTGTCTGTTTGGCCGGGGCACCACTGATCTGTCTCGCACGCGTCGCGTGCGTGCTGGGTGGGATTGAAGCTCGTGCCGTGGCGGGCGATACTTGCCGGAAATGCGACGTGTGGTCGCAGCGGAACGACCGGGCGGGACGAGAGGGCGTCATGGGAACCTATGGGCACATCGTCGACACGCTCGAGCGGGAGCTGAACGCGATCGAGCAGACCTACCGCAACCTCACCGACGAGGATTGGCAACGGTCCACGCGCCTGCAACCGTTGGATCCCTCGTTGAAACTGTGGACGATCTTTGAGCTCGCAGGGCACTTCGACATCTCGATCGGGCTGACCCGGATGCTCATCGCCGATCCACAGCCGGGCGGACAGCCCGGGCGGGACCGGGTCAGCTTCTTCATCTTCCCCCGCAGCGAGGTCGCGCCCGTGGTGTACGACTACGCCTACAAGATGGTGGAGGGGAAGTCGCCGGCCGATATGCCCGACGTCCTGCACGAGACTTTCTCCAAGACCATCGCCGAGGCACGTGCCAACCCACCAGACACCATCGGGCCGGGCTACTACGCTTTGATGCGACTCGACGAGTTTGTCGCTAGTCGCGTAGTGGAGGCCGTCGTACACGGGCTGGACCTAACCGACGCCCTTGGCCTGGACGAGCTCGCGAGCGACGACGCGGTCACCATTGCGGCCGATATCCTCGACGACCTCCTCGCGCGTCGAACGGTTTCCGGCCGGCCCGCGGACCTGTCTGATAACCGGGACTGGGTGCGCGCTGCATCCGGGCGAGCCGAGCACAGCGATCCCCGGCTGCCCCTGATCGGCTAGCAACCATCAGAGCCGGAGCAGAAAGGGCGACTCATCGACCCCCCCAGCGGGGCGATGGCCTTCAATGCGTCGTAGGAACCGGACCCCGGCACGAGCGCCCGATCGCGGCCACGAACCACCAAGCCGGGGATGTGTCAGGCCGGCCTGGGGTGAAGCCGGTCTCTGCGTCGTCTGTGACTACGAGGTTCCTAGCCTTCTCATCGAGGCATCGCTACCTGACAACGGTTCGCCGCCCCGGGGTTCGACAAGCTTCAGGCGCTGCCAGCCCCGCGTCATTCCGCCGCGACCGCCCTGACTCTCGGCGTACTCAACTCCGAAACGAGCCGCGATAATGGCGGTCGTCTCGCAACCGCAGTCGCGTCTGCCAGCCCACGGCACGGCTTCGTCGTCGGCCGAGTCGCATACTTCGTTTCCCGCTCCCCAATCTCGATCCAACGCAAGAATGCGGCGGGCGAGACCGTCTTTGATCGTGTTGAGACGTCGCATCGATTCGGCCCACTGCGCTTCGGTACCCGGCGAGTCATCAACTTCATAGACCACGTGGACGTGGAGCCTCTCGCCGGCTTCCTCGTCGTACTCATACCTGGTCATGGAGGGACACTGGGTGACACGGGTTGTGCGCGCGGCGAATTCGGAGCAACACGGTCAGTCAGGGCAGCGCGTCATTGGCCGTGTGGCCCCACGGGCGGATAACGCGGCGCGGCGCGTCACATCGCCGCGAGTGGACCATCCTGACGGCGGCATGCGCGCGCGTGCGATGGCTTGCACGATGCGACGTTACCGTTCCCTGGGTGCCCCGAGCTTCCACCAATCGACTGGCGGCCGTTCGCGGACGGTCTTCGCGGTGAGCTCTACGTCCCCCAAGTTGCAGAACTTCCATAGCTCCTTCGCCGCACGCGAGTACTGGAAGAGCATCTGGTCGACCTCGAACGCAGCCAGGTGCCCGGCGCGGAAGGAGTCGATCGCTGCACCCACGTGCTCCAACAGTTCGGCCAGCTGGACCTCGTGATAAGCCGCCACGGACTTGCGCGCGGCCCGTCGATCGGACTTCGTGGACACGGGCCGAGCCTAATGCGACAGACCCATGCCCGTGGGCTCGCCAGATGAGTGCATGGCCGGGACGTCATCCCGAAGGCGACCCGTCTCCCCGCCCTGAGGTCACGCGTGGCTGACTACCAGCCGAACAGCGGCCTGCAGGCGTTGAGGCCCTTAATCCGAGGGCGGTCTATGAGGCGGGCTTGTGATGGGCTTCCCCGGTGCCCGTGAGGACGGGGAGGTGCATGTACCGCGTGGCGAAGACGGAACCAGCCGTCGTGGACAAGCGGCGACGGCGTGTCTCGCGATACTGAGCGCATGGCACACACCAAGAACTCCGGCGCCGGATCCACGGCCGAAGAGCGCGCGGCCGCGCGTCAGCGGGCCAAGGAACTCAAGGCGCGGGAGGCTGCCGCAGCGGCGTTGACGGCGGTACTCGACAAGATCGCATCGCTGGACGAGCCGGACAAGACGAACGCTGAGCGCATCCATGCGATCGTCACGCGGGTCGCACCGTCGCTGAGGCCCAAGCTGCTCTATGGCAGCCCCGCCTATGCCAACGCGGACGGCAAGCCCGTGCTGTTCTACCAGGAGCGCGCCAGGTTCAAGGCTCGCTACGGCAACCTCGCGTTCTTCGGGCCGGCACAGCTCGACGATGGCACGATGTGGCCCACGTCCTGGGCCATCACCGAACTCTCATCGGCCGACGAGAATGTCATCGCCCAGCTTGTCCGCAAGGCGACCGGCGATTGAGCGGCATTGACGCACAGGCGTCGATGCGATGCCGCCGCGACCGCGCTATCCCAGCTCAGGAGCAGAAACTGAGTGCCCGCGGATGGTCAGTCGCGCACGTGAGGCCTGGCAACATGGCGAGCACGTGGCGGATGCTCCACTATGGCAGCGTCGTTGGCGGAGTTGTACCGCAGGCATGCGGCTACATGACCGTGCGCACGCCATGCGGCAGGCGCGCGCACGCTCCGCGAGGTAGACGCTGTCGGGTGAGGTACACATGCGTCTGTGCGGCGCCCGGCGTCTACCTCGGCGCCCGGCTAGGAGCACGGCGCTATTGTCCGCAGCTCGGCAGATCCGGTAGATCACGGGCGCCACCGCGGTGACCGCGCTCCTCGGCATGGGCGCGCGGCACTGTGCGTCATTCCGCAGCGATCAGCTCCCAGAACCGTCGTGTCGAGAGACGAGCCGGCCTATGCGTCTCGGGGCGCACCGGTCAGCGACGCGCGGACCTCCAGTGGGTGGGTGACTGTCCGTGTTCGCGCTTGAACGCCCGGCTGAATGCCTCTTCTGACTGGTAGCCGACTCGGCGTGCGACGTCGTAGACGGTGAGATCGGTGGTCCCGAGCTGGGTTTCGGCCAGGTGCATGCGCCATTGGGTGAGATATCGGATCGGAGACCGGCCCAGCACATGGCGGAACCGGTCGTCGAGGACCGACCTCGACACCGTCGTGCACATCGCGAGCTCGCCAACGCTCCAACGGTGCTCGGGGTGGGCGTGCATGAGCGCCAGTGCGGGTGCCAGCACGGGGTCGCGCAGTGCGACGAGCCATCCGCGGTTGCCCGACGGCTCCGCGGACAGATGGACACGGAGCACCTCCATCAGGACGAGCTCTGGCAAACGGGTGGTGAGCACCGAAGGGCTGTTGTTCGAGGGGGTGGTCGCCTCGAGCGCGTAGGCGATGCTCGCGTGCACCCAGGTCGACGCTGGCCCCGCTGGCAGCCTGACGACGAACACCGGCGGCAGCGCTCTCATCGAGGGGTCAAACAACGGATGCTCGGAATGGAGGTATCCACACACGATGTCGGTCCGTTCGCCGCCGCCCCCCTGGTGCACCACGGGGATGTCCTCCCATGGCGGAGGTCCTGGCAGGTCGAGCCTGCTCGGCATGTCGACCGGCGTGCGGCCGCCGAGCACGTAGCGACCGCCGTACGGCATCACGATCACGTCACCTTCGGACGCCCAGTGCCGGACACCGTCGTCCACGGAGACCCAACAGACGCCGGAGACGACGATGTGGAACAGGATCATGCGGTCGGCACGGGGTGTGAGCGCGCCAGCGAAGGCGAGCGGCGCCGACTCGAAGGCGAACTCATAGGTGGAAGCGGTTCCGCCCGACGAATTTGCTGCCTTGCGCAAGGGGTGGCCAGTTCGACGACGATGGGTCACGCAGCATTCCGTGCTCTGTACCCACACCGATGAACCGCACTCGAGGAGAACCACATGCCCGCTACCTATACCTTCGACGTCTTCTCCAGCCTCGACGGCTATGGCGCCGCCGGTGGCAACTGGACTGGCTACTGGGGCAAGCAGGGCCCCGGGCTGCTCGAGCGCCGTCTCGCCTTGTACGGCGAGGAGCAGCGGATGGTCTTCGGGGCCAACACGTATCGGGCATTCGCGCAGATGCCGGCGTCGGACACCGGGGACTCCGACGTGCCCGACCCATGGGTCACCCGGATGAGGAACCTGCCGGCGACCGTGGTGTCGACGACGCTGGAAGGACCCCTCGACTGGCCCGACGCGACCATCATCAGCGGTGACGCCGTCGACGTCGTTGCCCGCCTCAAGGAGGAGTCCGACGTACCGTTGCGCTCGCACGGCAGCCTGTCCATGAACCGGGCGCTGATGGCTGCCGGCCTGGTCGACCGCCTGCAGGTGACGCTGTTCCCTGTCATCACCGGTCAGACCGGGCTGGACCCGATCTTCCAGGGTGCTGCCGACTTCGACCTGGAGCTGGTCGAGAACCGGACGCTTGACGGTCACATCCAAGAGCTCATCTACCGACCCACCCTCCACTGACCTGTACGGATTCGCAGTCAAGCCATGCTTCTCAAGGGTCGAGGGGCGCGTCATTTCGCGCGATCCGTCCCGGTCGACGCCGGCCAGCGCCTTGCGCCGCGGACTCTCCATGGTCACGCCAATGGCATCCGCCCTCAGTGCATCCCGTGGGTGTGGGTGAAGAGGTCCCGAAGCAGGGACACCTCAGCCAGGTGGTGGATCAACTCGCGGTGGATGTGCAGCACCAGAGCGGCCAGCGGCGCGCTGGCGAACAGCCCCTCGGCTGGTCCGCATGGCTGGCCGAGCCCGGCTTCGCCGAGCGCCCTGACGCCGTCGAGCCACAGTCCGACCTCACGGTCCAGTTGGGCCAGCGCGCCCGCCGAGGTGCCGGCATACAAGAAGGTGGCGTAGTCGACCGGTGCCCGGCCGAAGTGGGCTGCGTTGCGCATCCCTAGAACGCCGACGATCACGTGGCCGAGCCGCCAGGCGATCGTGGTCAACGGCGCCGGAGTCGGCTCGGGAAACGCCCAGTCGATGGTGAAGTCACCGGCGCCGGCCGCCATCGGGGTCGTGGCCGTCCCGCGGGGGCGGACGCTCCAGGCGCCCGCGACCGGTTCCCAGAAGTACTCCTCGTCGGACAACCCCGCCAGGCGGGATCGGAGCTGGTGCTGCCAGTGCCACTCGAACTGATCGCGCAGAAGTGGGTTCCATGCCGTCATGGGACCAGTGTGGCGGCCAGTGCGGACCCGACCGGTCGCCATCAATGGCGGGCGGCGGGACCGCACGACCCAGACGACACGCTGCGAGACGGTGAGCTGCCCGCCCGGCGAGGAGCACTGGCACGGCGCCCTCGAGGACCGGTTCGTGGAGCACCTCGCCATCTGGGAAGGCGACAACAGCGACACCCCCGAGACCACCTGGCTGGAAGAGGTTACCGACGAGCAGTACACCGCACCCCGCACCCACCGCGCCTAGTCAGCACAAGGAGAACCAACCATGAAGGCAGCAGTCTTCAAGGGCAAGAGACAGATCGAGATCGGCGACCGCCCCAACCCCACCATCCAGCACGCCACGGACGCGATCGTCCGAGTGGTCCGCGGCTGCGTGTGCGGCTCGGACCTCTGGTACTACCGGGGCATCAACCAGCAAGGTCGGGCAGCATCGGCCACGAGTACATCGGCGTCCGCGAGCAGGTCGGCGACGAGGTCGATGACCTCGCGGTCGGTGACTTCGTCATCGCGCCGTTCACCTTCAGCGACGGCACATGCCCAGCGTGCCGGCACGGCTTCCAGTCAGACTGCACGCGCGGGGGTGCCTTCGGAGACGGCGACACCGACGGCGGCCAGGGCGAGTAAGTCCGCGCCCCCTACGCCGACGCCACGCGGGTCAAGGTCCCCGGCTCGGACTTCACCGACGAGCAGCTCGCATCTTTCACGGCACTTTCTGATGTCATGTGTACGGGCTACCACGCCGCTGACAGCGCCGTTGTCAAGGAAGGCGACATCGTCGCTGTCGTCCGTGACGGCGCGGTCGGTCTGTCCGCCGTCCTCGGCGCCAAGCCGCTGGGCGCCAGCCGCATTATCGCGCTGAGCCGCCACGCTGACCGTCAAGAGGTTGCCCGGGAGTTCGGCGCCACTGACATCGTCGCCGACGCCGCGCTGGAGTGCATCGGCACAGACCAGTCCATCGAGACCGCGGCCGGTGTCACCCGCGCTGGCGGCATGATCCGCGCCGTCGGCGTGCCGCTGTACGAGAGGTTCGAGTACCAGTCCCTGTTCTGGAAGAGCGTCGGCATCAAGGGCGGCGTGGCTCCGGCCCGGCAGTACATCCCCGAGCTGCTCGACCGCGTCCTCGCCGGCGACATCAATCCCGGTCTGGTCTTCAACCTCACCACCGACCTCGACGACGTCGCCGAGGCCTACGCGGCCATGGACGAGCGCCGGGCGATCAAGTCACTGCTGACCGTCAGCCGGCCGTGACGGTTGCGGGCCTCGTCAGGCGGAAAGCCGAGGACGGCACGGGCCCACATCTACGTCCTCCGCTGGGTGCCCGGGGGGTCGTCCGGCGCCTTGTGGGAAACTCGAAGAGATGCAGACACGCTCGGGTGACTTCGAGTTGACGATGGACGAGTTGCGGGCGATTGCAGCGTATGCCGTGGCGTGCGCCGAACCTGCACTCGTCCTCTTCCACAAAGCCCGTCCGGATGACCCTCGCCCGGCGGCGGCTCTGCATGCCGCGCGAGTCTACGCCGGGGGGGCGCCCCGCTCGCGCCTCCAACGCACTGCCGCGGCCGACGCCCACCGCGCAGCCCGAGACGCCACGACCGGAGCCGCCCGGCACGCAGCCAACGCTGCAGGAGATGCCGCCGCCGCGGCATACCTGCATCCACTGGCGAAGGCGACGCAGGTGCGCCACATCCTGGGGTCGGCCGCCCATGCCGCCCGGGCAGCCGAGCTCGCACGGGGCGATGACCCGGTGGTCGCGGAGTATGTGATCACCGCCGCCGCCAAGCGGGCCACGCCGGTCGTCCTTGACGTGCTGACCCGCTATCCGCGGGCGTCGAAGGGGCGCACCCGGGTCGCGGTCCTCATGCAACGGCTCGACGGCCTGCTTCGGGACCCGCCTCCGACGCCGCGCGTGGTCGACGACCCCGGGCCGTTCTTCCACGGGACCAAAGCCGACCTGCGTCCGGGTGACCTGCTCACACCGGGCTGGCGCTCGAACTACGGTTCGGGGCGTCAGGCCAAACACATCTACCTGACGGCCACCCGCGAGGGCGCGCCACTGGCTGCCGAGCTCGCTCGCGGCGAGGGGCCCGGACGGGTCTTCCGGGTCGAGCCACTCGGTACGATCGAAGACGACCCGAACGTCACCGACAAGCGCTTCCCCGGAAACCCGACCCGGTCCTACCGAACGACCCAGCCGCTGCGGGTCGTCGAGGAGATCACGGGCTGGAAGCGTCCTCCGCCGGAGATGATTCAGCACATGCGCGAGCGCATGGCCGAGCTGGCTGAGCTCGGGATCGAAGCGATGGATGACTGAGGGGTCGAGGTCTTCAGCGGCATCCCGACGTGAGAGTCTGCACCCCGCCGCCAGTGGCCCTAGGGGGGCCCACCGTCGTGGCGTCGTTCTGGTCCGGGGTACATACGGTGCGGCTGCGGGTCCTCCACGCTCGAACGGTCGGCGCATCCTTCGCGGCCGCCTTCGGGCCGGTCAGGACCAGGTGGTAATCGAGCTCGGGCGCCTCAGCATGTCCAAGATGCCCTCGCGCTTGAGGTACCACTTGACGTTCACACTCTTCCCGGCCAGCACCCTGAGCCGAACCGTCCGTCGATGGCCCTGGCGGTCGCGCCTGGCTCGAGCTCGATGTGAGACCTGTGTGTCAGAAGGTCCGTCATAGCGCCGCGAGGCGGGCGGGCCCTCCATGCCTGTTTACCGGATCTGCCGAATTGAGGACACTTCTCCATCGCGGCCGAGAAGCAATCACGATGTCTGTCGATCGGCCCGGATGCCGAAGGCGTGATCACTGGTGCCGGCGGGCGCCTGCCGGGCTATGTCACGAAATCCTTCAGCCAGGCCGGCTGGACGACGGCGAGCGTGATGAGTGTGCCGTCGATCGCCACCCCGAGTATCAGCCGGGTGTCCCAGTACGCGACGAGCAGTACGAGCGACAGGGCTCCCGCGAAGACGGCCAACACCGGCCAGGCTGCGGCAAGCCCCGGCACACCCCACACGGCCAGAGCCAGCGCCGCCGACGCCGCAATGGTGGCCGCGATGAGCGCCAACGCGAGGGGCTGGCGCGCCGCCTTGGGAACCAACCACGACCTCTGCGTCGAGAACTCGGACACATCCGGGGCCAGATACAGCAAGTGCACCAAGCCATGGGCCAGAAGCAGGATTCCCGCAACGGTCCGCACCACGACCATCATTGATGTCCCTTCATCTCATCCGCGAAGGCCGATGCACCAACCATCTGACCCGTGGTTCCCAGCGGCTATCAGGGCCAAAGGGCCCGGTGAGGCCGGAGGGGAGACGATTACATCGACTCAGACGATCATCAGGAGTTGGCTCTCTGAGGGCGACTACAATCGCCCGACATGCCGCTCTGAGTGCGACTGCGATCGCGCGACCAGGCCGCGATCCGCTCGTCCGGCGAAGTCCGAAGAGACGCGTCTTTCCGGTGCGGAAGAGGTGCAGCCGAAGCGCCCCCTCCTGCCGGTGAGGGACCCAAAGATGACGTCGCCGAGAACTAGCATCGACCTTGCGTTGCCGAGCATTTCGACAGCGGCGTTGATCGCGCCTGCCGCCCCTGCTGGCCGATGAGATCGGCGGTCGCCCTGGACGGTCTTCCTAGAACCGAATGCACAGCGCAATCACCAATCGAGGAGCGCGCGGATGTCACTCACACGGATTCACAACTTGTCCATCTCCCTCGACGGATTCGCCACTGGCGAGCCGCAGTCCGCCGATGCACCCTTCGGCCATGCTGGCGAACGTCTGCACGAGTGGATGTTCGGTACTCGGTTCTGGGATCCGGGCGGAACTGCCGGAGTCGACGACGCCTTCGCTGAGCGCCACAGTTACGGCATCGGCGCCGAGATCATGGGCGCTAACAAGTTCGGCCCACCCGGCTGGGGGGACAACCCGGACTGGAAGGGCTGGTGGGGCCCGAACCCGCCATTTCACACACCGACCTTCGTGCTCACTCACCACCAGCGGCCCTCGATTGAGATGGAGGGCGGCACCACCTTCCACTTCCTCGACGCCGCCCCAGCCGAGGCGCTTGAGGCTGCTCGCGAAGCAGCCGACGGCCAGGACGTCCGGATCGGCGGTGGCCCCACCGTCGTACGCAACTTCCTCGCCGCCGGGCTCGTCGACCACATGCATCTCGTCCAGGTCCCGATCGTGCTCGGCCGCGGCGTCCGCATCTGGGACGGTCTTGAGGCTCTCGAGGACGCCTACGACGTGGAGGCGGTCTCGTCCCCCAGCGGCGTAACCCACCTCACGTTCACGCGCAAGGTCGTCCCGTGAACGTTGATGCCGAACGGCAAGCCCGCTGGGCAGACGTGGGATCTGTCGTGTCATCCGCGCGTTGCGTCATTCCGCCGCCTGCGGACGCGGCTGACGGCCCGCCTGGATCTAGCGTCGATGAGGTCCTAGAGCCCGGCCGCGCTGGCGGCGAGCGGGGTCTGGCCAACGACAGGTCGCCGCCTGAGGTGACCGAATGTCCTGCCCAGCCACACTCCTGCCATTCCAGCCGGCGAAGATTTCTACCGCCCAGTTGGCGGCGATTTTCTACCTGGCCCGTTACTCCGGCATACCCACGTCCTGTACGCCTACCAGCTGCGGCAGTGGTTCTCCTGGCGCGAGCGCAACGGACTCGACCCGCTGGTCGGGATCCGGCGAGCTCATGTTGAGTTCTAACATCCGCCGGCTGGCCGACCGCGGGTTGATCGACTCCTCAGTCGTCACGATGAGCATGCCGTGCGGCTTCTTGCGGTTCGCGCACATCGACGGTCTCATCCCGGCCGGCCCCGGCGGTGTATGCGCGGCTGCCGAAGATCCACCGCGACGAGTCCCTCACCCAGTGGCTTGACTGCCTCGAGCTGATCCGGTTCCTCCAAGTCGCCCAGACCATCAGAGTCCACCACGGCGCCCTGGCTTACTTGCTGCATCAACGCCCCGCGGGGCTGGAGGCTGCGGCGGTGCGGATCGAGCACTACGCCGACACCCTGCGCGGCTACCGGGTCCTGCACCTGGTCGGCAAGGGCAACAAGCCGGCCACCATGCCGCTCACCCTCCTGATCCTTCGTGTTCTTGAGGCGTGCCCAGGTCAGCGGGCCTGCGGCCGGCTCGTGCTTTGACCAGTCTCCGGCAAGTCGATCGACCGACGGGACGCCTACCGCATGGTCGCCCGCATCGCGAAGCCCACCGGCATACCCCGGCACACCAGCCCGCACTCGCTGCGGCACACCGCGATCACGGACGCTCTCGACGCAGGCCTCCCACTCCGCAACGCCCAGATCCTCGCCCGCCACGCCGACCCGCGAACCACCGAGCTACGACCGCGCCCGAGGCAACCTCGACCGGCACGGCGGCCACTTCGTGACCGCCTACATCGCCGGCGTCTGAACCGGCTGGGCCGAACGACCGTCGGTTCTGCTCAGATTGACGTATCAACCAACACGAATTGGCGTGATCCGACCGTCTTTGGGGGCCGCATCGTCGTAACTGGGTCTCCTGGTTCGTTGTGTGGATAGAGCGGCCGTAACGTCGGATCCTGCTGCGATTAGGAAGCGGGGTCCCGCCTCGGTGAAAGGAGTCCAGATATGGCCAGACCATTTCGATTCGGGGTCGTTGCCCCAGTGATGACTGACCTTCCTACGTGGCGGGACCGGGTGCGCCGCATCGCCGACAGCGGCTATTCGACGCTGCTGATGCCCGACGTACCGCAATGGCAGCCTGCGCCCGCCCCAACGCTCGCTGCTGCAGCAGCCCAGGCAGACCTGCGCGTCGGCACCTGGGTGTACGCCTCCCCACTGCGCCCAGCCTGGACCACTGCATGGGAGGCGCACTCGCTCTCGTTGCTCACCGAGGGTCGCTTCGAGATGGGCATCGGCACCGGCCGGCCAGGGATCGAGGACGAACTCCGCGAGCTCGGGATGCCCGTCGTGCCACCGAGGGAGCGGCTGGCCCAGGTGCGTGAGACTGTGGCGGCACTGCGAGATCTGGACGGCCCCAATCTTCACACGCCGGTGGTCATGGCCGTTCGCGGGCCGAAGGCCCAAGCGCTGGCCGTCGAAGTCGCCGACACGGTCACCTTCGCAGTGCTTTCGAGCGACACTCGTGCTCAAGTCACCGCGCTGGCCCGCGACTTCAGCGCCGTGCGGGACGTCGAGCTCGCGCTCCACGTCCCGGTCATTGGCGACACTGTCGCGCCGTTCATGGCATCCGTGCGGGACACCGATCCCGCTGCGTTGCGGGAGGCCGACTCGCTGGCCATACTTCCGGATGACCCAGCGGCGGCCGCCGAGGAGATCCAGCGGCGACGCGAGGAGATCGGCTTCTCCTACTTCGTCTTCGGCGCTGACTTCGCCGAAGTGTTAGCCCCGGTGGTAGCCAGGCTGGCCGGCCAGTAGCTAGCGCAGGCTGTTGGGGTCGGGTCGTGTGTCCAACCGCTGCAAGCTGCCGCGTCGGAGGGCGAGCCGCAGTTAAGGGGTGTAGCGGTCGACGGCGCTTTCGACAGGGACGCGGCAACCGTCGCAATGCTGATGCCCACCGCGTCGCCGGCCTGCTAGCGTTCAGGCGATCGTGATCTACAGGTGGGAGGTGAGACCCATGTACGCAGTATTCGCAGTGGGTGCTCCCCCGCAGCCCAGGATCGCGCGCGACTGAGGTAGTCGCCAGTGGGAGCGCCCGACCGGCAACCCGCGAAGGGCGGCTCCCATGAACACGACACCTTCTTCGACTCCGCGCAGCACCTCGGCGACCAGGTCGGATGGCATCCCCGCTGCGCGAGCGCGACGGCACGGGAACTGGCCGATGCCGGGCCAGCAGGTCGACGCAACCAGGCAGGCGGGCGACTCGAGCAAGCGAGCCTTGGTTCTCGCCGGCGGCGGAGCGGCAGGCAATGCGTGGGAGCTCGGTCTCATCGCCGGCCTGTCCGATGCCGGGGTCGATGTGACTGAGGCCGATCTGATCATCGGGACGTCGGCAGGATCGACGGTGGCTGCCCAGATCACCAGCGGGTCTCGGCCGGCCGAGCTGTATGCCGCCATCCTCACCGAGGTGCCTGCGCCACAGACTCGCAAGGCCGGGTCGGATAGGGGACGCGCTGCGAACTTCTCCGGGGCGAGCTATATGGAGTGGTCGAACGGAATCATCGGGTCTGCTGGGGATGCGTCGGACATGCGCCGCAGGATGGGCGCCGCGGCGCTCGAGATGGATGCTTCCGACGGCCCCAGCCAGACGCGCTGGCGCGACATCGTCGCGGCTCGGCTTCCCAGCCACCATTGGCCGCAACAGGCTGTGCTCATCGCGGCTGTCGATGCGCATACCGGGGAACCGGTCGTGTTCGACCGCCACAGCGGAATCGATCTGGTGGACGCCGTCGCCGCCAGCACCTCGGCGATGACGCCCTACCGCGTCGGCAAGAACCGGTACATCAACGGCGGCTATCGACGCAGTGAGAACGCCGACCTGGCGGCTGGATGCGGGCGGGTGCTGGTGTTGTCACCGTTCGGCGGCAGGTCGCGCATGCCGCTCGAGTGGGGCATGGGCCTTGCAACCCAGGTCGACGAACTGCGCGCAGGCGGCAGCAGGGTGGAAACGGTGTTCCCGGATGGCGGCGCGGGTGACGTCTTCGACGCCAACGCGTTGGATCCATCAACGCGTCGGCAGGCCGCGCGAGGAGGCTACGACCAGGGCCGAGCCCTCGCGGAGCTGCTCGCCGAATTCTGGCGCTGACGCAGGCACGTTGCGTGACTCCTTCCGCCGCCTGTTGGCCAGCGCGGATATGCCGATGAGGGGTCGTCAGTAGAGAGTGCCTTCGTGGCCGGCGATCGGAGGCTCACCGGGTGGCGACCATGAGCGCGATGACGCCGAAGTTCATCCGGATGAGTATCCCTCCTGAGATCGCGTGAAGGCCTCACTGAGAGCCGCCTCCACAGACGTCACCCATGCCCGTCAGACCTCGGCCTACTACGGTATGAGAGGGCAGCTGGGTTCACGACGTTGGTCGGCGTTCCGGCGCAGAAGTCGAGGATCTGGTCGAAGATGTCGGAGAACTGGAGGTCGTACTCCTCGCGTGTGACGTAGCCAATGTGCGGGGTGCAGATGACATTCCTCATCTGAAGCAACGGATGGGCAGGGTCGCGCAACGGCTCGTGCTCGAATACGTCGAGCGCCGCCGCGCCGGGCCGACCCGCACGCAACGCATCGACGAGCGCGCCGTCCTGGATGAGCTCGGCTCGACTTGTGTTGACCAGCAGTGCGGTGGGCTTCATCTGCGCGAGGTCAGCCCGGGTGACGATTTCGCGGGTCGCCGGAACGAGCCGTAGATGAAGGCTGACCGCGTCGCACGTCGAGAAGAACGACCCCCTGGTCGGCGCCACCTCGTACCCGTCGTCGCGCGCACGCTGAGCAGACTCCTCGCTGGCGAGAACGGTGACCCGCATCCCGAACGCCCTTGCATAGCCCGCCACTTCCCGTCCGATGCGGCCGTAGCCGTAGATGCCCAGCGTGTTACCTCGGATGGTCGTTCCGACGCCTGCCTGCCACTCGCCGGCCCGTAATGACTCGATCTGGGAGGGAAGCTGCCGGTAGGCGGCCATGAGCAGCGCCCAGGTCAGCTCCGCGGCCGCATATGAGGGGGTGTCCGCGTGCATGTTCGAGCTGACGACGACACCGTTTCGGGTGCAGGCGTCGACGTCGATGTGTGGATAGACGCTGCGCTGACTGATCAGGCGTAGCGCAGGAAGCCGGTCCACCAGCGCGCCCGTGACGGCCGTTCGCTCTCGAAACAGGACGAGCACCTCAACGCCGTCGAGGCGTTCGGCGAGCTGATCCTCGTCCTGTACGTGGTCGGTCCAGACAGCTACCTCGTGACCGGCCAGCTTGGCGAAGCATGGCAACGTTCGCAGGGTGTCGAAGTAGTCATCGAGGATTGCTATGCGCATGCCCACAGGTTGCCACTGGTCGATATAGGTGAACGAGCACGCCAGTCACCAACGGCGGCCGGGCACGTCGGGACTGGCGCGTAACCGCCACGAGGACCAAGGTGCTCCTGACGCGGTGGCAGGGGTGGATCGCGCTGGGCGAGAGGGTCCGTGTAGTTCGAAATCGAGGCCGAGCCAGCCGAGTGACGTTGCGATTGCAGTGCGCAAGGTCAACGCACCCAGGGCATGAGTTGGCGCCACGGTTCAACACATCTGCGGGCACCCAACTCTCTACTGACATCCTCCGGCGGCCGCTCAGCACGACGGGTAGGAGCGCACGAATGTGACGTTGGACGGCACGTTCGGTCGGCTCAGTGAAGTCATTTCGAGTTGTCAAGGACCGCATAGTTATGCGACCCCGGCCGCGGCGAGGTAAGGCCGCAATTGCCGCGATCCGCTCGTCGAGACAACGGTCGGTGGGCGCGCCCTTCCGCCGCTTCAGCGCACCCGGCTGGCACCACACCACTGCTCCGGCCTACTCGCGTCCGACACTCAACGAAACCGCCAGCACGTGATGCACTTCGATCCCCGCCGACTTTCGTACCGCGTCCTTCAACGGCAGGAGGTAACGTCCGTCCTTGGGAAACAGGGCAGTCGAAAACTCAGTGTCGCCGATGCGCACCACCACCGGCACCTGGCCCCAATACTCCAACCCCTTGGCGGCGAACTTGATGTCCGCGCTCTCCTCCTCCGGAATGGCTACGAAGTAGAACGGCGCAGGTCCCCGCCACTCAATTACTGGACCTTCGAACCTCAAGTCCATGTCCCTCATGGGGCGAGTGTCGCCTGTCGGAGTGTCGAAAGCATGTGTGCTCCACAATCTTGTTGTCCATCGGGATCCGGACCGCCAAGCCTGCGGACCGAAGGGAGCCCAGCGACCTCGGCAGTGGGTGCGTCTTTCCGCCGCCTGCGCCCTTGGAGAAGGCTGCCGACATGGCCGGTGGCCGGCGGGCAGGCGTCAGTCAAGCTGAGCAGGCGGGCGTACCTCAAGCTGGGCAGCGCCGGGTCCCCGGGCTGCGGCGCAGCGAGGTCGCCGCCCTCGCTGGGAGGAGCGTCGAGTACTACGCCAAGCTCGAGCGCGGCGCATTGGGCGGCGTCTCGGCCGGCGTCCTCGATGCCATGGGCCGCGCCCTCCAGCTGGACGACGCCGAACGCCGCCACCTGTTCCACCTCGCACAGGCTGCCGACGGCACCACGGCAGCCATGCGACCGCGCCGACGCACCCCCGCCCCATGGGGCGTGCGGCCAAGCCTGCGCTGGGCCCTTGACTGCATCACCACCGGACCGGCGATCGTCGGCAACAACAGGTCCGACCTGCTCGCAGCCAACCACCTCGGCCGTGCCCTGTACGCCGACGTGTACGCCGACCCGACCCGCCCGCCCAACCTGGCACGGTTCGCGTTTCTGGATGCCGCCGCTCACCGGCTGTACCCCGACTGGGACTACACCGCCGACGTCACCGTCGCCAACCTGCGCACCGCTGCCGGCCTGGACCCGCACGACAAGGCACTCCAGGATCTGGTCGGCGAACTGTCCACCCGCAGTGATGACTTCCGGCGCCGTTGGGGCGCCCACAACGTTCGCACCTACGCGGGCGGCACCAAGCACTACCACCACCACGTCGTGGGCCACCTCGACCTCGCCTACGAGACCATGGACCTCCGGTCCGAGCCCGGGCTCAGCATGACGATCCTCACCGCCGAACCGGGATCGCCCACCGCCCAGGCCCCCGCCCTGCTCGCCTCGTGGGCAGCCACCCACGAGAGCGCTTCCGCCGGGTCGATGTGAGCGTGCCGCGTGCCAGACAACAGAGAGCCGTCGGCGCCCTGCCGGCAAAACGCAGACCTCCTGCTGCCACGGTCGGTCGCGCCGGACAGGTGAGGATCCCCGACGCATCGCATCGCTCTGCTCCCGGCGGGCGCCGCTCGATGCCCGAGGCTACCCACGCCGGCGTGTGAGGCCCTTCACCCCCGAAGCCGCATCAGGGTCACCTCAGGGTGAGGATCCGGTGTCTCCCCGATGTGTCCACATGGCCGTCACCGCCACGATGCTGGGCATGATCACCGTCGAATCACTCACGAAGACCTACGGACGCGGGTTGACCGCCGTCGACGACGTTTCGTTCACCGCGGCCACCGGTCGGGTCACCGGCTTCCTCGGCCCCAACGGCGCAGGCAAGTCGACGACATTGCGCATCATGGTCGGCCTGACGCCGGCCACCTCGGGGGCCGCCACGGTCGACGGGCGACGGTTCGCCGACCTGCCCAACCCAGGCATGGAGGTGGGTGTCCTCCTGGACGCCTCCGCACAGCACGCCGGGCGCACCGGTCGGGAGATCCTCACCGTCGCCCAGCGGACGATGGGCCAGCCACGGACCCGGGTCCAGGAGATGCTCGACCTGGTCAGCCTCACCGCCGACGAGGCCGACCGGCGAGTACGTGACTACTCCTTGGGGATGCGTCAGCGCCTCGGCATCGGGACTGCCCTCCTTGGGGACCCGCACGTGCTCATCCTTGACGAGCCCGCGAACGGGCTGGACCCCGCCGGTATCCGCTGGATGCGCGATCTCCTGCGCGGATTTGCCGACCGAGGCGGCACCGTCTTGCTCTCCTCCCACCTCCTCCACGAGATCGAGGTCATCGCCGACGACCTCGTTGTCATCGGCAAGGGACGGATCGTGGCGCAGGGAACCAAGGCCGACCTCCTCGCAGCGGCCGGCACCGTGGTGCGCGCCCGCGACGCTGCCGCGCTGGCACGGGCAATGGAGCGCGCCGGCCTGACCATCACGGCTCGCGCTGACGGCAGCGTGCACACCGACGCGTCACGCGACCACGTCGGCGAGATCGCACTCGCCGCCCAAGTGGTCCTCACCGAGCTCCGCGCCGCCGACGGAGCCGGGCTCGAGGAGATGTTCCTCGAGCTCACCGCAGACACCCAGCGCGAAGGAGCAGCCGCATGACCACCACCGTCCTCACGACCCCGACCTCCGAGTCGGCCAACTCGGTCGACCGCACCCGCAAAGCACTGGCGCGGATCCCGCTGACCCGCATCATCGGGGTGGAACTGCGCAAGACGTTCGACACCGGCTCGGGCTTCTGGCTTATGGCCAGCATCGTCATCACGAGCGTGCTCGCCACGGCCGCCATCATCGTGTTCGCGCCCGACGACCAGCTCACCTACGACAGCTTCGCGGCCGCCATCGGGGCCCCGATGACAGTGATCCTGCCCATGATCGGGATCCTCGCGGTGACGAGCGAGTGGAGCCAGCGCAGCGGTCTGACGACCTTCACCCTTGTGCCGCACCGCGGTCGGGTACTCGGGGCCAAGTTCCTCGCAGCCATCACGGTGGGTGTCGCGTCGATGTTCATCGCCCTCGTCGTGGGGGTGCTCGGCACCCTCGTCGGGAGCGCCATCGCCGGTGTGGACCCCGTCTGGAACGTCTCCGCCGCCCACTTCACGCTGATCGTCCTGGGCAGCGTCCTGGGGATGTTGTTCGGCTTCATGCTGGGTCTTGTGATCCGCAACTCAGCGGGCGCGATCGTCACGTACTTCGTCTACACGCTGGTGCTGCCGCCGCTGCTCGGCCTGCTGGCGGCGAACCAGAAGTGGTTTGCCGATCTGCAGCCGTGGGTGGACTACAACTACGCGCAAAGGCCGCTCTTCGACGGCAGCCTCTCAAGCCAGCAGTGGCAGCACCTCGCCGTCTCCGGTGGGCTGTCGTTCCTCCTGCCCATGGCGGTCGGGCTGCTCATCGTCCGCCGCGCCGAGGTCAAGTGAACTCGGGCGATTCTGCTCGGAAGTTCCGCCGCCCGGCCACCGGATCAGCCGGCAGGTACGAGCGGCGGAACTCCGGCGCCTCGCGGCGGCATGCGCTCCCGAAGAGACAACCAGCGTCGCCTCCCGAGGCGATGACCTCGGCGTCACCGCACTCACTCGCTCTACCGCTGATCACTGCTCGGGGCGTCGCCGCTACCGAGACTGGCACCCGCTCGAGGCGCGCGAAGAGAGTCAGCTCACGCGACCGCGCCCGGCAGTGCGCGTCGCCTCGCGTCCCGCGCGCATGCCTGTCGTCAGGTGCTCGCCCGCTCGCGTTGGTTGCCCGAGGCGCGCAAAGGCGGGGACTGTGCTGTCTTGAGGGCGGGTCAAAGCGGGGCAAGGCGCGAACGACGAGCACCGAGACGAGCACCGAATGGGCCGTGACCAGCAACGATGGTGCGCCATCAGGGACTCGAACCCCGAACCCGCTGATTAAGAGTCAGCTGCTCTGCCAATTGAGCTAATGGCGCGCGAGTGGAGACATTAGCACCCCCGCGACGCTGCCATAAAATCCACCTCAGGGCACTGTCACCGGGCCGCCACCGCCACCATACGGCCACCATCCAGTATGCCGTCCGGTCGCTAGATGCGGCGGCCTCGCCGCTCCCAGAGCACCAGCAAGACAGCGCCAAGCACGAGGAGCCCAACGACCACGAACCCTGGGATGTGGCTGCTGTCGAACACGTCCGTCGGCGGCCCCATGGTGGTCCCGTCCGACGGTGGAACGCTGCTCGTGGCGCTGGTCGGGAGAGTGCTGGGCGTCGTGGTGGAGGAGGGCGTCCCGGCTGCAATCGAGAAGCTGGTCGTGTCCGAGACGGGATGGCCGTCACTGCTGACCACCCGATAGGCGACCGTGTATCGGCCGGCTGCCAGCGACGCCGCGAGAGGCTGGGTCACGACCGACCCCCGCACCTGGGGCCGCCCTTGAGAGACCGACTCGCCTCCTGGTCCTTTGACCTGGACGACAGCGAACGTCGAGCTGACGTCCTCGCTGAAGGTCAGGACCACCACCGACGGCGGTGCGTTCACGGTGGTGGCGTCGGCAGGGGAGATCTTCTCCAGATCGGCGTGAGCGGCAGCACGACCGGCGCCTACCCAGCCGACCAGGAATGCCACACCCAAGGCGACGAGGACCCACGAAGCCCTTCGGTGCGAGCGAGCGTTGGGTTGTGGTGTGGCGGTCGGGTCGGCCTGCAGGGAGGCGGTCAGCACGCGGCCCATCGTGTCACCTGCCGGGCCGGCCAAGCTAAGGGGAACATCCGAGCGAGCCCGGCCGAACGGCATACCCCTTGGGCTTGGCCTGGGCTCACCTCGTCGAGCGCACGGTTCCCATCATCCCGAGGTCCTCGTGGTCGAGGATGTGACAGTGGTAGACGGCCGTCCCCGCGTAGCGGTCGAAGGCGATGCGCACCGTCGTCCGGGAGTGGGCGGGGACGTTGACCACGTCCCGATAGATCACGGGGTCGACCGTGCGACCCCCCACCTCCAGCACCTGCATGGGCCAGACGTGCAGGTGGAAGGGGTGGTCCATCGGGCTGGCGTTGAGGAGGGTCCACTCCTCGACGTCGCCGACCTTGACCTCCTGGTCGATCCGGCTCGGGTCGAAGCCCCGGCCGTCGATGCCCATCGGTGAGGAGTCGGCGTTGACGACGCCGCCCATGCCGCCTACACCACCCACGCGGCCGCCCATGCCCATGCCACCCATCGACATGCTGAGGGTGAGCTGGCGCCGATGTGCAGGCTCTGCCCGGCGCAGGTCGGCCGATGTGTCAGTGGCAGCAAGCAGGCTCGCAGAGGGTGCCGCTGAGCCCGAGACCGCCACGGCTGCGATGACCTCGGTGCCCGTGTGGCCGGCCGACATGCCCATGAAGCTGCGGTCCAGTGTCGTCGCGGTGAGCCTGGTGTCGGAGTCGCCGACCACGACCCGAAGGTCGACCCGGTTGCCCGGCAGCAGGTCGACGCTGTCAGTGGTCGAGGCGGCCTGCACCAGTCCCGAGTCCACGCGCAGCGGGGTGACGGAGGCTCCTGGGATCGCCAGCCGCAGGTAGCGCGAGGTGCAGGCGTTGACCACGCGCCAGCGCTCGGTAGCGCCCGGCCGTGCTCGCAGGACGGGCTGAGCCTGGCCGTTGACCAGCAGGAGCTCACCCTCCCGTCCTGCGAGCCGTTCAGCGGGGCTCGGCGTGCGCACGCTCGAGCCGTCGAACGAGATGTCGGAGATGATCAGCACCCGCTCGGTGACCCCCTGTGAGGTGTGGGCGTCGTCGACCACGATCGCGCCGAACAGGCCGCCGAAGACCTGGTCGGCCACCATGCCGTGGTGGTGGGGGTGGTACCAGTAGACGCCCGGAGGGTGGTCTTCAGGGATCTCGTAGACGTAGTCGAACTGCGAGCGCGGCTCGACCGTCACGAGAGCGTTGTCGCCGTTTCCGGCGGGGGAGACGTGCAGGCCGTGGGTGTGGAGGTTGGTGGGGTCCGCGAGCCGGTTGACGAGGCGCAGCTCGACCCGATCGCCGGGGCGGACTCGCAGGGTCGGGCCGGGGCTCGTGCCGTTGAACGAGAGCATCCGCACCGTGCGGCCGGCGAGCGAGGTGGGGCCGGAGCGAGCAGTCAACTGCACCCGCAGCAGGCCGTTGCTGCTGACCAGCTCGGGTGGTTGCTTGAGCGGGCTCCCGGTGACGGCGTCGAGCCCGGTACGTGCCTGAGCCGTGGTGTAGAGGCCGACGGCACCACCCACCGCCGTGACGGCTCCGACGGCCGCGAGCTTGAGTGCCGTGCGCCGGCTCACCGGCTGCACGAGACGCCTCCGCGTCGTGGCGGGACGGGGAAAGCGGTCCTCCGCGGAGCGGGATCGACGGCGAAGGGTGTCATCGCCTCCATCACCTCATACGGTTGGGGGGTATGTGACACGAGCGTAGGCGGGGTGGCTTTTCGCCGATGCGGTCAAAGGTCCCGGATTCGGACTGGACGCGGGGTGGCGGCGGTGTCCGTCGACCCAATGTGGTTCTGGGCGTCCGGCGGTGGTCGTCCGTCACACGAGCAAGGGCACGGTTCGCCCCGCCGTGTAGACCGCGACAAGCATGAGGAGGACCGCGAAGGCGCGGGTCAGGTGCCGCGGCTCCAGCGATGCCATGACCCGGCCCCCGATCAGGCTGCCCGCGACGGCCGCAGCGGTGAAGCCGCCGATCAAGGCCCATTCGAGGTGGCTGGTTCCCGTGCCGATGCGGGCCATGAGCGCCGTGCCGCTGTTGACGGCGATCACCAGCAGGGAGGTGCCCACGGCCACTGGCATCGGGAACCCCAGGGCGAGGACCAGCGCGGGCACGAGCGCGAACCCTCCGCCTACGCCGAAGAACCCGGTGAGCATGCCGACAAGGGTTGCTGTGATCACTACCTTGGCCAATCGCGGGCACGCACAGGCCAGCGGCCGGATTGTGACCATGGGATCGGCCGCCTGGTCGGCCTTGGGGCCGGGTCCTGCGTCGGCCTCTGCGTGGGCCTCCGGGTCGGATGCTGTGTCGATCGCTCGATCGGTCGCCCCCTTGGTCGCCGCGCGTGCCCGCGCGCCCGCCCGCCCGCGCCAGGAGCGCCGGAGCAGGGCGAAGGAAACCACCAGCAGGAGTGCCGCGAAGGCGGTGAGCAGGACCGGCGCCGGCACCCGGGCCGAGAGCGCCGACCCGGCGAACGAGCCGACGACCCCCAGCGCGCCGAACGCAAGGCCCTGACCGACGCGGACACGACCGGCCTGGGCATGGGGGACCAGGGCGATAAGGGAGGTGATGCCCACGATCAACAGCGAGCTGGTCGTCGCGGAGCGTGGGTCCTGGCCCGCCGCGAAGACGAGGGCCGGGACCGTGAGGATGGAGCCACCCCCGCCCAGGGCGCCGAGCGCCAGGCCGATGAGGACGCCCAGCGGAATCGCCAGCAAGGTCACCGCTCGGTCACTCCTCGAGGTGGTGGGAGGCGGACAGGTGGTCGGAGGCGGATCTGCGTGACGGGTCTGCGTGAGGTGGTCCGCCGGGGGCAGGCAGCAAGCGTGCTGCCTGCCCCCGGCGCCAGACCGGACAGGCCCGGCCCGGCGGGCACGCGAGCGCAGGGTGTGCGTGCCCGGGTTCAGTGGGCGGCTATCGAGGCGGAAGTCAGCCGCGTCCGAAAAGGCGTCCGAACAGCGAGCCTCCGGACGCATTCACATCCTTCTCGTGACCCTGGCAGCGCGCCGTGGTCGGCACGCCGCGCATGACCTGGTCGACGTGCTGGCCGCAGCCAGCCCAGGTCGTCTTGCCGCAGGTCTTGCACGTTGCGGGTCGGCACATGGTGGTTCTCCTCTTACTGGTCGTATGCCGGCCGGTCGCCGGCGGCTTGCTTCGTGGACGTCTTGCTTCGGTGGACGTGGGTCGTGGTTCAGGCCGCAGCGCTGACGAGCGGCAGCCCGGAAGCGGCAGCATGCTCGGCGTAGTCGTCGTCGACGGCGACCACATGGGTGCCCTTCGTGGCCGAGCCCAGGGCCGCGATGACCGAGGCGGCGATCGAGGCCCGGTAGCCGGCCGCACAGTGCACCCAGACCTCGCCGGTGGGGACCTCGTCGAACCGCTTGAGCAGGTCGTGGATCGGGATGTTCAGGGCACCGTCGATGTGGCCCTCGGCGTACTCCGAGGCACGCCGGACGTCGAGCACCGCGACGTTCCGGTGGTGCCGCACCTGCGCCAGGTCTGCGAACTGGGCCCGCTGGATGGCGCCGAGGTGCGCGTCCGTCCAGTCCGAGGGACTGCCCGTGGCCGCCCCCGCCAGGCGCTCGATGCCGATCCGGACCAGCCCGCGCTGGGCCTCAGCCACCTGCTCTGGGCTGCTGCCCAGGAGGGTGAGCGGCGTGCCCCAGGGAATCAGCCAGCCGAGGTACGTCGCGAACTGGCCGTCGAGGCCGAAGTTCAGGCTTCCGGTCACGTGGCCTTCGGCGAAGGCCGTGCGGGTGCGCAGGTCCACGACCCACTCGCCGTCGGCGATGCGCTGTGCAACAGTCGCCTTGTCCGCGGCCGCGGGGGGTGTCAGGTCCGGTGCTGTCGGCCCGGCGCTGTTGGCCGGGGCCATGTGTGCGTAGTAGGCCGGATACGCGTCGAGGCCGGCGAGGATGCTTGCGACCCACTCCTCCTCACTCTGGCGGAGGGCCGGGTTCGCGAGCTTCTCCTGGCCGATCGTCGAAGCGGTGGACTCGCCGGCCGGCGTGGCCGAGCAGAAGCTCCCGAAGCCGTGCGTCGGCAGCACCTCCGCGCGATCCGGCAGCTCCTGGGCCAGGCGGTGCGCCGAGGTGAACTGGCGGTGCACGAGGTCATGCGTATGGGCGGCACCCAGCAGGTCCGGGCGCCCCGTTGCCCCGAAGAGCAGCGAGCCACCGGTGAAGACGCCCACCGTCTCGCCGTTGTCCTCGAGGGCGTAGGAGAGGTGCGTGAACGTGTGCCCGGGGGTTGCGATGGCGCGCACGCGCAGGGTGGGTGACACCTCGACCGTGTCGCCGTCCCGGATAGGTGTGCGGTCGTACGACACCCTGTCCTCGGCGTTGACGTGATATTCCGCACCGGTGGCCCGCGCCAGGGCCAGCCCGCCGGTGATGTAGTCGTTGTGGATGTGCGTCTCAAACACGTGCGCGATCCGAACGCCCGCCGCATCGGCGAGCGCCAGGACTCGGTCGATGTCGCGCTGCGGGTCCACGACCAGGGCTACCTGGCCGTCATGGGCCAGGTAGCTGCGGTCGCCGAGCGTCGGCGTGTCGATGGTGACGATGGTGG
>DASSJT010000261.1:0-7954 GCA_035691065.1 Dermatophilaceae bacterium | reverse complement strand
AGCTCTGCTGGCCATGGACACCGCGACGTCGGCGATCTCGGTCGCTCTGGTGCGTCCGGGGGCCGAGCCGGTGAGCCGCTCCGTCATCGACCCGCGGGGGCACACCGAGCACCTCGCCCCACTCATCGCCTCGGTCCTGCGCGAGGCCGGCGTGGCGCCTGGGGAGCTGACCGACCTGGCCGTGGGAACCGGCCCCGGCCCGTTCACCGGCCTGCGGGTCGGCCTGGTGACCGCGCGCACCATGGGGTTCGCGCTCGGCATACCCGTGCACGGTGTGTGCAGCCTGGACGTCTTGGCGCGGATGGCGGCCCTGCGCTTCGACGGCGAGCTGCTCGTGGCCACCGACGCACGGCGCAAGGAGGTCTACTGGGCCCGCTACGCGGCGGCGGGCGGCCATGCCAGGCGGATCTCGGAGCCCGCGGTGGAGCGACCCGCTCATCTGCCCGAGGAGGTGCGCGCACTGCCCACGGCGGGGCGGGGGCCTCTCCTCTTTCCCGACCTCTTCCCGAGCTCGACGGACGGCGTCGTCGACGTCGATGCCGCGGTGCTGGCCACGCTGGCGCTGGAGCAGCTGGCCGACGGCCTGGAGCTGCCGGTCGAGGCGCTGTACCTCCGCCGTCCCGATGCCCAGCCGGTGTCCGAGCGCAAGAGCACGATCGTTCCGCCGCCAGCGATGCGCGGCCGAGGGAGGGCCCGGTGAGTGCCCTGCGCGATGTGCGGTGGCAGGACATCCCGCAGCTCGCCGCGCTGGAGCGGGAGCTGTTCGGCGAACACGCCTGGTCCGAGGCGACGTGGTGGGCCGAGCTGGCTGGGCGGCCGCGCAGGGACTACGTCGTCGAGGCGGACGGCGGCGGGCGCGACGCGGCCCCAGCCGTGCTCGGCTACGCGGGCCTCGACGTCGCCGGCGAGGTGGCCGACGTGATGACGATCGCCGTCGCCCCGACTGCGCAGGGGCGCGGCCTGGGCCACAGACTCCTTGAGGAGCTCGTCACCCGCGCCCAGGCTCGCGGCGCGGAGTGGCTGGTCCTCGAGGTCCGGGCCGACAACGCCCGAGCCCGGTCGATGTACGAGAAGCGGGGCTTCTCCGTGCTCCAGGTGCGCCCGCGCTACTACCAGCCCGGTGACGTCGACGCGGTCGTCATGCGGCTCGCCCTGGGAGGTGGGACCTGATGCCCGACGCGCCCCTGGTCCTCGGGATCGAGACCTCCTGCGACGAGACGGGCGTCGGCATCGTGCGCGGCGAGACCCTCCTCGTCGACGCGATCGCCAGCAGCGTCGACGAGCACGCCCGGTTCGGCGGGGTCGTGCCCGAGGTGGCGAGCCGTGCCCACCTCGAGGCGATGGTCCCGACGATCGAGCGGGCGTGCTCGCAGTCCGGCGTGCGGCTTGCCGACCTCGACGGCATCGCCGTCACCTCGGGCCCCGGGCTCGCGGGCACGCTCATGGTGGGGGTCGCGGCCGCCAAGGCGCTCGCGGTGGCCCTGGGAAAACCGCTCTACGGCGTCAACCACCTCGCCTCCCACGTCGCGGTCGACATCGTCGAGCACGGCCCGCTGCCCGAGCCCACGATGGCTCTGCTCGTCTCGGGCGGCCACTCCTCCCTGCTGCTGGTCCCTGACGTCACGGCTGACGTCCGTGCGCTCGGCTCCACGATCGACGACGCGGCCGGGGAGGCGTTCGACAAGGTGGCCCGGGTCCTGGGGCTGCCCTTCCCCGGCGGCCCGCACATCGACCGGGCCGCCCGGGAGGGTGACAGCGTCGCCATCGACTTCCCCCGCGGCCTCACCTCGGGGCGCGACATGGAGCGACACCGCTTCGACTTCTCCTTCTCGGGCCTCAAGACCGCGGTCGCGCGGTGGGTCGACCACCGGGAACAGGCCGGCGAGCCGGTCCCCGTGGCCGACGTGGCCGCCTCGTTCCAGGAGGCCGTGGTCGACGTCCTCACCCGCAAGGCGGTGCTGGCCTGCCGTGAGAGCGGCGTCGACCACCTGCAGGTCGGGGGCGGCGTCGCCGCCAACTCCCGCCTGCGGGCCATGGCTCAGGAGCGGTGCGACGCCGCCGGCATCCGGCTGCGCGTGCCCCGGCCGGGTCTCTGCACCGACAACGGCGCGATGGTGGCCTCGCTCGGAGCCCAGATGATGCTGCGGGGCCGGACGCCCTCGGCCCTTGACCTGCCGGCCGACTCCTCCATGCCGGTCACGGACGTCCAGGCCTGAGGCGCCCGCTCCCTAAGGGCCGTCCCAGTGAGCCGGCCGCCGCAACGCCGCGGGGAGCCGAGTGGCGGCACTGCCTCGAGCGGCGCTGGCCTGGGGCAGGGTGAGGAAGAGGCTGGTGCTCAGGTCGGCGCCCCGGAGGTCGGCACCCCTGAGGTCCGCGCCGAGCAGGTCGGCTCGGCGCAGGTCCGTGTCGCGCAGGTCGGCGCCGAGCAGCAGGGCGCCGCGGAAGTCGGCGCCCCGCAGGTCCATGCCAGCGAACCCGCGGCCCACCAGGTCCGCGCCACGGAGGCTCCGGTCTTCGGCCGGCTGGCCGGACCGGGCCAGGGCGCTGGTACGTCCGAGCAGCTTGGCGACAGCGTCGCGATGGCTCCTGAGGTCGAGGTCGCCGAGGGCCTGTGGGTCGAGGAGGGTATGCCGCAGGGTCGCTTCATATGCCTGGTGGAGCTGCTGCGCCAGTGGCTTGGCCTCCGGCAGCTCGAGGGCCTCGGTGAGGTACCACAGCGTCTCGTGCAGGGCGCGCACCACCTCGAAGGCGGTGAACATCGTCCCGGCCAGGTCCGGCGACTGCCGCCAGGTGCGGCCTCCCAGGGTCACCTGGGTCACGTGCTGGCCGGCGCCGAAGCAGTCGTAGACGGTGCAGCCCGGGAACCCCCGTTCGCGCAGCTGGGCGTGGATCGCGCAGCCGAAGTCGTCGGCCAGGTTGCGGCATCGCTGGCCCGCCGCCTTGCTGATGGCGAAGTCCGACGAGGCAGCGAAGGATGGTGCCACGCAGCAGAGGCCGGCACATCTGCTGCAGTCGGCGGTCAGCTCCGGCTGCTGAGGTCGGCCCGTGTCTGGCAGCCCGCCTGCCCGTTGGTCGGCTGCTCGGCCTGCTGCTCGGCTTGCTGGTGCTGGTTCCATGAGTGCGGTGTCGAGGTTTCTGTTGGCGGCAGCTGGTCTGAGGGAGGCGGCTGGTCTCAGGGAGGCGGCTGGTCTGAGAGAGGCGGCTGGGGTGCTCAGCCGCCGCAGCGGGCGAGGCCCATCTGCATCTTGAGGGCGAGGACGCGGCGCACGGAGGTCTCGACCTTGGCGGCGAATGCCCGGTCGCGGGCCATGCGCGCCGTCACTGCGGTGACCATGGCCCGGGCGCGGCTCGGCGCAGCCGTGATGACGAGGTCGCCGCCGGCCCCGATGAACCGCACTGCCCGGGTACCCGGGGCAACGGCTGACACCGCTCTGGCTTTGCCGAGGTCATCACTGATCACCACACCGTCATATCCCAGTCGGTCTCGCAGCAGCCCCGTGATGATCGTGGGGGAGAACACCGCCTGGTTCTGCGGATCGAGCCGCGAGTACCTGGCCAACGACACCATGACCAGACCGGTGCCCGCGTCGATGCCGTCGGCGAACGGCTCGAGGTAGCGATCCGACATGGTGGTCACCGAGTCGGTGATGCCGCTGGCGCTGACATCGGTGTTGTTCTGAATCCGGCCCAGCCCCGGGAAGTGCTTGACGGTGGGCTGGACTCCCGCCTCGTGGAGCCCCTTGACGACCGCCACGACGGCCCTGCTGACCTGGGCGGGGTCGTGGCCGTACTCGCGGTCGAAGCCCCCGATCGGCCGGTTGTCCGCACCGAGCGCCGTGGGAACCGTGTCGGCGACAGGAGCGAGGTTCACGTTGACCCCCACCCTGACCAGCTCTCGGCCCCAGGACGTGGCCTTCGTCTGGAGGGCCGTCGGTGACAGGGCTCCCTGGCGAAGTGCCGAGGGGATGGCGCTGAAGCCGTCGCCCTCGAGCTGCTGGACCTGGCCGCCCTCCTGGTCTGCGGCGATCAGGAGCCGCACGCCTCCCGTTGCCTTGCGTCCGGTCTGGCTCTGCAGGTGTGCTGACGTGGCCTTGACCTTGGCGGCTCCCGACCACCCTCCCAGGTACAGCACGCCGCCGAGGTGCAGGGACTGGATCTCGGCGTCGAGGGCAGTGCGGCCGCTCCCCGAGTCGAGGCCGACCATCAGCAGCTGTCCCACCCGCTGGGCGGGGGTCAGCCTGGATGCCAGCAGGTCGGCGCACGAGGGCGTGGTGGTCGTGCTGGTGGGTGAGGGCGTCGCGGTGGTGGTGGGCGTCGTGGTCGTGGAGCTCGTTGACGTGGTCTCGGTGGCGGCAGGCGGTGCGGCCCGACCCCCCGAGCAGGCGGCAGCCGCCGTGGTCAGGGCAACAGCGAAGGCCGCCAGGAGTGTCCGAAGGCCGCGCGGCGGGGTGTTGGGGCGGTCTGGCACGGCATGACCGTAACCCGGTCGAGCGCGGAGCGCGCACTCGGAGAATCGCTGCGCGCAGGGCCTAGGCTCCGGACCATGACCGTCGCTCGCACGCCTGTCATCCTCGACGTCGACACCGGCGTGGACGACGCCTGCGCACTGCTGCTGGCTGCACGGCATACCTCTATTGACCTTCGCGCGGTCACATGCGTTGGCGGCAACGCGTCGCTGGACGACGTGGTGGCCAACACCATGACGGTGCTCGACACGTGCGACAGGGGCGACGTGCCCGTGGCTGCTGGGGCGCCCCGGCCCCTGCTGGAGCCGCCGAGCGATGCCCGTCACGTGCACGGGCTCGACGGCATGGGCGACCTGGACTGGCCGCGTTCGAACCGCCGGCCAGATCCCCGCCACGCGGTTGAGCTGCTCAGGGACACCCTTGTCCGTGCCGCGGCCGACGGCCCCGGCCGGCGGGTCACCTTGGTGACGCTGGCGCCGATGACCAACATCGCGCTGCTGCTGCGCACGTACCCCGAGGCAGCGACCGGCCTGCGGGAGATCGTCTTCATGGGTGGAGCGGCTCACGTCGGGAACGTCACCGCCTCAGCGGAGTTCAACGTCTTCCACGACCCGGAGGCCGCGGCGGTCGTGCTCGACGCCGCCGTGGACCTCGGGATCCCCACGACCATGTACGGTCTTGACGTGTTCTACGAGCCGACCGTCTCCCGGGACGAGGCCGAGAAGCTCATCGCGGCGGACGACCGCGGCCCGTCAGGTCTGGCCGGTCGCCTGATCCGGTTCCAGTGCGAGCGGTTCCATCGCGACCGCGCCACGATCGGCGATGCCGGCGCGGTCTGTTCGGTCATCGACCGAAGCCTGCTCGATACACGGCCGCTGCCCGTGCGCGTGGAGCTGGCCGGGACGTGGTCGAGGGGCAGGACGATCGTCGACCGGCGGGACTGGAGCGGCGGGCTGGCGCACGACCCGCACGGCGCGGCGCCGGCCACCATCGAGGTCGGCCTGGGCATCGACGGTGCGCGGTGCGCGGGGCTGTGGCTCGACACGGTGGGAGCCCTCTGATGGGGCGCGTCGTGGTGCTCGGGTCGCTCAACGTCGACCTCGTGGCGCATGTCGAGCGCCATCCCCGGCCGGGGGAGACGATCCTGGCGGCGAGTGTGCTGGAGCGGTTCGCGGGAGGCAAGGGCGGCAACCAGGCGGTGGCGGCTGCGTCGGCCGGGGCGTCGGTGGCGATGGTCGGCGCCGTCGGTGACGACGAGGGCGGCGCACGCTACCTCGAGCGGTTGCGCGACAGGGGCGTCGACGTGTCGGCGGTACGGGTGCTGCCGGGGGTGAGCACCGGACAGGCGTGGATCACGGTGGACGGCGACGGCGAGAACGCCATCGTCGTCGTCCCGGGGGCCAACTCCGAGGTGCGCTGGGCTGGCGACGTCGGCCTCGCGCCCGGCGACGTGCTGCTCGTCCAGCTCGAAGTGCCGCTGCCGTCGGTCGCCGAGGCGGTCCGCGCCGCCCATGCGGCGGGTGCCCGGGCGGTGGTCAACGCTGCGCCGTATGCCGGCCTGCCGCCTGACGTGGTGGGCCTCGCCGATCCAGTGGTCGTCAACGAGCACGAGGCGCTCTCCCTGGCCGACTCCGACCTCGTGCCGGGCTCGGTCGTCGTGACGTTCGGCGCCAACGGCGCGGCTTGGGACGGCGAGCAGTTCCCGGGAGTCGCCGTGGCCGCCGCGGAGGTGGTCGACACGACGGGCGCGGGTGACGCGTTCTGCGGTGCGCTGGCCGCTGCGCTCGCGGCCGGGGCGTCGCGCGAGGCGGCGATGCGCGCGGCGCTTCAGGCCGGCGCCGACGCGGTCCGCCGTCACGGAGCGCAGCCTGACCCGCTCTTCTGACTCAGGTGAGCACGACCGCTGGCTGGACCACCAGCGCGGTCGGGCTGCCGGCGACGCGGGTGAGCACCACGATCGCCTCCTCGCCGCCCTTCTTGGCGAGCTTCAGCTGGGCTCGCAGCTGGTCATCGTCGAGCCGAATTCCCCGCTTCTTGATGGTCAGGCGCGTGATCTCGTGCTCGCGGAGCCAGGACCGCAGGGTCTTGACGTTGAAGGGCATGGCCTCCAAGACGGCATACCTCTTGGCGAAGGGGAGCTCCACGGACGTGTCGGCGGTGACGTAGCCGAGCCCGGGGTCGACCTCCGCGCCGTCCGTCTCGGCGATCAGCACCCCGAGGAGACCGGCCCGAGTCATGGCGCGGTCTGGCTCGTACAGCCAGCGTCCGAGGGCATCGAGGCCGGCTGCGACCGGCACCGAGTCGGCGGCCATGTCCTCGGTGAGCTCGACCGGCTTGCTGCCGGGCGCGAGGATGCGGGCGCTCCGGCCTTCCCGGCGGACCAGCGGACCGAACCAGATGGTGCACTCGAGGACCTCCCCGCCATAGGAGGTCCACTGCGCCTCGGCGCCATTCGGAACGATGTCGTGGGGGAGTGAGGGGCTGAGCTTCGCACCGGTTGCGGGCACCGCGTCGGCGACCGAGCGCACGAAGTCCCAGCTGGGTGAGATGGACTCCAGGCGGAAGATTCGCCGCGTGCGGCCGTTGATGTCAGCCACCCCCGGGGTGCGCCGGGCCGGGTCCACCCAGACGCCGACTCGGGATCGCGCTGCATCCAGTGGCGGTCGGAAGTCCTCGGCCCGACCGGTCTTGGCGCGCGAGTCCGGCCAGGGGCGGAGGTTCGTGTCGGCGACGGCCGCCGTGACCGGGTCGGCATCGACACCGTGGACCGTCACGCCCAGGGCCGACATGGCCATCGCGTCCGAGCCGATGCCACAGCCCAGGTCGTGGACGGTGGCCAGGCTCGCCGACCGGAACCGCCCGGCGTGGGATGCGGCGATCTCGAGGCGAGTCGCCTGCTCGAGGCCGTCCGGCGTGAAAAGCATGCCCTCGGCGAACTCCCCGAACTTCTGCTTCGCCCGCTCCCGCAGCCGCGACTGGGTCAGCAGCGCGGAGACGAAGTCGGGGTCGATGCCCTGCGCCCGCAGTTTCGCCTGCAGCGCAAGGGTGCCCGCCTCGGAGTAGGCCGGGAGGGATCGGAGGAGGTCCTGCCCCTGGGGCGAGGCAAGGCGCCGTACCGTCCGCGTGTCCACCGGGGCATTCTGTCGCATTTGCGCGCCAAGCCCGACCGCGGGTCTTGCCCTTTCGCGTTGTGGACATCGGGTGCCGGTCTCACCGCGCGTTGCGTCCCACCCGGCTCCCGGGATCCCTTGCCGACGACGCAGATTGACCAGGGTCCGGGGGGTGCACGGGGGGCGAAGCCCGGGTGCGTTCCCTCGCCGGCGACCGCGGCAGGGGGTGCATGGGGGGCGGAGCCCGGGTGCGTTCCCTCGCCAGGCGACCAGGGTCGGGGGTGCACGGGGGCGCGGTCCCTCGTGAGGCGACCAGGCTTCCGAGGGGTGCACGGGGGACGCGTTCCCTCGCCAGGCGACCAGGGTGGGGGGTGCACG
>DASSJT010000260.1:0-10296 GCA_035691065.1 Dermatophilaceae bacterium | reverse complement strand
TCGGGCTGGAGCGGGCAGCAGGCCTTCAGCTGGCACTGCGAGCACCACTCACCGGTGCGGGCGGTGAACTCCGCCGCCGCCATGCCCTCGCCGGCCTGGCGGACCAGCGCCTCGGCCCACCCCGGCTCGTCGTCGGCGTCGAGCGGCGGCTGCGACTGGAGCGTGATCCCCTTGTTGGCGGCCTTGCCGATCTGGAGGAGGGCTGCACCCGCGGAGGTCGTGCCAGCGGAAGCCGTGCCCGCCGAGGTCGCACCCGGGGTAGTCGCACCCGCGGAGGTCGCACCCGCGGAGGTCGCACCCGCGGAGGTCGTGCCCGCGGAGGTCGTGCCCGCGCCCAGGAAGGCTCCCGCCTGCACCGCGAGCTGGTAGGCACCGAGCTGGGGATGACGAGCGAGCTCCTCGACCTTGGGCTTGCTGCTGCCCGTCTTGTAGTCGATGACCCGCAGCCGGCCGTCGGGCGCCTGCTCGAGCCGGTCGACCTGCCCGCGGAGCACGACTCGCCCGAGCGCGACCTGCATCTCCACCTCCGCCCCCAGCTTGGTCCAGCCGCTGGCGCGGGCGGCGTCGAAGTATGCGGCCAGCCTGCGGACCATCGCGTGGGCCTCGTCCCGCTTGCGGTCGGACACCCAGCCCCGCGGGAGCCCGAGACGCGGCCACCGGGCGTCGACCTCCGCGGCCAGGGTCTCGGCATCGGCGTCGCCCAGGTCGGCGGCGATGCCGTGGACCAGCGTGCCGATGTCTGCCGCGCCCACCGGCGGCCCGTCGCCCCCGCACGCCATGAGGAGCCAGCGCAGGCCGCAGCGGCCGAATGCCTCGACCTTCGAGGGCGACACCGGAACGCTCTCCTCGGGCGCGCGCAGGGGCCGGTCGTCGCTCACCATCGTCAGTGCCCACCACTGAGCGGGATCGGCCCCGGGCACGCCCTCGCGTGCCAGCCGGGCCAGCGCACTCACGGCCTGACCACGAACCTGCGGCGAAGCGTCGAGCAGCTCGCGCCGCAGCTGGGCGACGAGCGAGGGCAGGGTCATCGTGCCTGCCACCTCGGTGAACTCGCGCTGCCCGTCGCAGTCGTCGGGCAGCGGGTCGACCACGTCGAGGTAGACCGATGGCTGCTCGTCGTCACTGCGCACGGCGGTCACCACCACGCGCTCGCTGGCCCGGGTGAGCGCGACGAGGAACAGCCGGGTCTCGTCGTAGCGGACCGCCGCCTGAGCCCCGCGGAACGAACCCGCCCGGCCAGTGACCACGTCGACGAGATGCTCGGACCCCAGGAGTGAGCCGCGCAGCCGCAGGTCGGGCCAGACGCCCTCCTGGACCCCCGCGACGCACACCAGCCGCCACTCTCGCCCTGCTGCCGCCTGAGGGGTCAGCAGGGCGACCGTCTCGCCGGCCGGGGCCCGCGCCACCAGCGTGTCACCGGGGATGTCCTGGCTGGCGATGTGGGCGAGGAACTGCTCCGGACCGGCCTGGGGAAGCCGGTCGACAAACGTGGCCGCCGCGTCGAACAGGCCGACCACGGCGTCGAGGTCTCGGTCGGCACGAGCGCCACCGGGCCCGCCAGCCAGGGCGGCGTCGCGCCAGCGGCCCGCCAGACCGCTCGCCGACCACATCGCCCACAGGACACTCTCGGCAGTCACGCCCGGCGCCCAGCGGGCGGCCCCGCCGTCACCGCGCACCGCTGCCGCGGCAACGCCGGCCGCGATCACCCGCGCCACCCGCCGGGCGGCCAGGCCCTCGGCGCCGATGCCCGCGAGCAGTCCCTCATGGAGCAGCGCCTCGGCCAGGAGCTCGTCGCTGGTGCGCCCGCCCCCGGTGTCGAGCTCCGCCTGGCGCAGCGACCGGCGCAGCCGCCGCAGGGTCACGGCATCGGCACCGCCGAGCGGTGACATGAGGACGTCGACGGCGACCTGCGGATCGATGGCCACGACGGGACCAACGGCACCGGCCGAATCAAGGGGATCGATGGAGTCGGACCCAGCGGGGTGGCTCCGGGCCAGGTCGAGGACGGTGCGCAGCAGCGCCAAGAGGGGGCGCACCGCGACCTCGTCGCGCACGGGCAGGTCCGTGGCCGCTGTGCCCACCGGGACGCCGGCCGCCATCAGCACCCGGCGCAGGGTGGCCGTGCGGCCCTGCCCTCGAACGATGACCGCCATCTCCGACCACGGGACGCCATGCCGCAGGTGGGCCTCCCGCAGCTCGGCCGCCACCAGCGCCGCCTCCTGGGACACCGCCCGGACAAGGCGGACATCGACCTCGCCGCCGCGCCGCCCGGCTGCCGCTGCACGCTGGCGGCCGCCGCCGAGGGCGCCGATCTTCCGGGCCACGCGCTCGGCCGCCTCGCGGTTTGCAGCGGGCAGGCGGTATGCCGTGGGCAGCACGAGTGTGGGCCCCTCGCCCAGCGCGGTCCACCCGTCGGCGAGGAACCGCGGGTCGGCGCCCCGGAAGGTCTGGACCGCGCTGTCGGGGTCGCCGACGAGGACCACCGCCAGCCCGCCGCCCGCGCCGGCCAGCACCCTGAGCAGCCGCGCCGCCGCTGAGGTCAGCTCCTGGGCGTCGTCGACCACGATGAGGCGAAGACCGCTGGCCACCCGGTCGAGCGCCTCGGCGTCGTCCTCAAGCAGGTCCGCCGCCGCACTGAGGATCCAGGCGGGGTCGTAGGCGCCAGCAGCGGAGAGCGCGGTCACCTGGTCGTACTCGCGCAGGACCTGGGCTCCGGCGACCCACTCCTGCCGGTCGTGCTGGCGACCCAGCCGGGCGAGGTCGTCGGCCTCGAGGCCGTGCTCCACCGCGCGCATCAGCAGGTCGCGCAGCTCGGCGCGGAACCCGCGGGTGCCGAGCGCCTCGCGGACCCGCTCCGGCCACACGGGTGCCGTGGCCGCGCCCGCCGCGTGGCCGGCGAGCAGGTCGCGCAGGATGACGTCCTGCTCGGGGCCGCTGAGGAGCCGGGGCGCGGGTTCGCCGCGCAGGGCCGCGGCCTGCCGCAGGATGCCGAAGCCCAGCGACTGGTGCGTGCGCGCGAGGGGCTCGGTCGACGTGCCGCCGAGCTGCGACGTCACGCGGTCGCGCAGGCTCGCCGCGGCCAGGCGCGACGACGTCAGCATGAGGCACTGGTCGGGTCGCGCCTCGCCCGACCGCACCCGGTCGAGGACCACCTCGACTGCTGTCGTGGTCTTGCCGGTGCCCGGCCCACCGAGGACCCGCAGGAGCGGACCCCGGTAGGCAGCCGCCTGGCGCTGGATCGCGTCGAGGGCCGCCGGCTCGCCGACGCCGGCCCCGGCGCCGGCGCCGGAGCCAGCGCCAAAGCCAGAGACGGGGCGACCGTCGGGGTGGGCGCCGAGCGGGGCGCTGAGACGGGCGCGGCGCAGGGTCAGCACGGGCCCGATTCCATCACGCGCCGCGGACAGCGGCCCGACGCGCCAGCCGACGCGAGGCAGGAGCCGGCTCGAGGCTGAGCGGGGGCACTGCGGAACCGGCTCGAAGCTGAGCGCGGGCGCGGCCGGAGCCGGCAGCCACCCAAGCAGCGCCACGAAGTCGGCCTGCGAGACCCGGCGGTCAGGGCGACTCCGGTCCCACCCACCGGGCCCGCGAGAGATCGACCCGGCGGCCGGCGAGCACGCCACCGACGAGCGGGGTGCCCTCCTCGCGGTAGTGCGCCAGCGCGCGGTCCTCGTGACCTTGCGGGAAGCCCCCGTCGGCCCGCACGACCCGCCACCACGGCACGTCCGACCCGAACCGGGACATGACGGTGCCGACCGCGCGAGCCCCGCCTCGCCCGACGATCTCCGCGATGTCCTTGTAGGTGAGCACGCAGCCTGCCGGGATCTCCGCGACGACGTCGAGCACGTCCTCGGCGAACTCGCTGGGCAGCCCGTATCCGGCGCCGTTCCCGGCCCCCTGCCCGGCCATGTCAGTAGCCCGGCAGGCTGGGATCGACGTCGTGCACCCAGGCGAGCACCCCACCCTCGAGGTTGTCGACGTCCTCGTGACCCGCCTCCAGCAGGATCTCGGCGGCACGGGCCGAGCGCACCCCGGACTTGCACATCACCACAAGGGGTATGCCGTGCGGCAGCTTCCCGAGCGCCTCGCCCGAGCTGAACTCGCCGAGCGGGATGAGGTCGGCGCCGGGGATCGCGACGATGTCCCACTCGTTGGGTTCGCGGACGTCGACGAGCAGGAAGTCCTCCTCGCCGGCGTCCCTCCGGGCCAGGCGGCCGGCGAGCTCGGGCGCCGAGATGGTGCCCATGGCGGGACGGGGCAGGCCGTCCGACCCCAGCCCGGAGCCGACCGGCTGCTGGGCACCCGCGTGAGCACCCGGCATACCGCAGAAGTCCTCGTAGTCGATGAGCTCGGTGACCGTCGGGCTGTCGCCGCAGACCGGGCAGGCGGGGTCAGGGTGGACCGTGAGCGTGTCCCACGACTGACGCAGCGCGTCATGGATCATGAGCCGTCCGATCAGTGGATCACCCTGTCCGACAAGGAGTTTCACTGCCTCCGCCACCTGGACCGAGCCAACCGCGGCGCACAGCACCCCCAGCACACCGCCCGTGGCGCACGACGGGACGGCCTCGGGCGGCGGCGGGTCAGGGAAGACGCACCGGTAGCAGGGCCCGCGACCGGCCCACCACACGCTCACCTGGCCGTCGAACCGGAAGATGGACCCCCACACGTGTGGCTTGCCGAGCATGGCGCACGCGTCGTTGACCAGGTAGCGCGTCGGGAAGTTGTCGGCACCGTCGACGACGAGGTCGTAGGCGCCGATGATGTCGAGCGCGTTGCTCGAGTCGAGCCGTGTGTCGTGCCGCTCGACGGTCACCAGCGGGTTGATCTCGGCGACCGCCTCGGCGGCCGACTCGGCCTTGGGCCTCCCCACGTCGGACGTGCCGTGGATCACCTGGCGCTGGAGGTTGGACGCGTCGACGACGTCGTCGTCGACCACCCCGATCGTGCCAACCCCCGCGGCAGCGAGGTACATCAGCGCCGGCGACCCCAGGCCGCCCGCTCCGACGACCAGGACCCGCGCCGCCTTGAGCCGGCGCTGACCCTGCAGACCGATCTCGGGCAGCAGGAGGTGGCGCGCGTAGCGGGCGCGCTCGTCGGTCGTGAGCTCGGGTCCGAGGATGGCCAGCGGCGGGTTCCCCATGTACCGAGCGTACCCATCCGTAATATGGCGCCACTGGCCAGCACTCCTGCGACCCGACCGGGCGCAGCCTCGCACGGCCGGGCAACGCCGCACGGCCGGGCAACGACGGACGGCAACCGACGAAGAGTGGAAGTGGCATGGCAATGACGGAAGCCTCCGGCGGCCCGATCCCGCGGGGACAGCGCCTCCCCCGGTCGGCGCGACGGGCGCAGCTCCTCGAGGCCGCCCAGGCCGCCTTCGTGGAGCTGGGCTACCACGCGGCCGCCATGGACGACATCGCCGACCGGGCCGGCGTCTCGAAGCCCGTCCTCTACCAGCATTTCCCCGGCAAGCTCGAGCTCTACCTCGCGCTCCTCGACCAGCACTGCGAGACCCTCGAGAACCTCGTCCGCAACGCGCTCGAGGCGCCAGGCCACGAGCCGAAGGAGAAGGTTCAGGGCAGCATCGAGGCCTACTTCGACTTCGTCTCCCGCGAGGGAGCCGCCTTCCGGATGGTCTTCGAGTCCGACCTCACCAACGAGTCCGCGGTGCGCAACCGGCTCGACGCCGTGGAGCTGGCGTGCGCCGAGGCGATCGCCGACGTGATCATGCAGGACGCCGCGCTCCCCGAGTCCGAGGCCATGCTGCTCGGCGTAGCCCTCGCCGGTATGTCCCAGATCGCGGCGCGCTACTGGCTGTCCCAGCAGGCTGAGGTGCCGCAGGATCTCGCGACGCGCCTGGTGGGGTCGCTCGCCTGGCGCGGCATCGCCTCGTTCCCGGCGGCAGGCGGGGAAGGAACGCCGCCCACGCGGGGTTAGCCTTCAGTGCAGGGGCGCCAGGCGGTATGCCGGGTGCTCCGCTCCGCGTCACCGCGCGGGTTCGCCAGCATGCTCAACAGCAACGAAAGGTCATCTGCCGTGGAGATCAGGATCGGCGTCCAGAACGTGGCCCGGGAGATCACGTTCGAGACGGACATGTCCGACATCGAGGTGGTCAACGCCGTCTCCGCGGCGCTCGAGGACGGCGGCGTCCTCACGCTCAAGGACGGCAAGGGCCGACAGGTCATCGTGCCTGGCGCTGCACTCGGCTACGTCCACATCGGGGAGTCGGAGAAGGGCCGGGTCGGGTTCGGCACCGTCTGAGCGGCACCGTCCGAGCGGCTCGCCCACGCCGCTCCGTGCGTCGGAGTGCCATCGCCTCGGGTTTTCTGGCAGTTTGGTCCCGCAGACCGGCGCCACCGGTCAGGACGGGCCCAGAGCGGGGCCTGAAAGGAGCGAAGGCATGTCGCTCAGCTATGTCGTCGGCCTGGTCATCGTGGGCGCCATCATCGGGATCCTGGCGCGTCTGGCCATCCCCGGTCGCCAGAGCATCAGCGCCGTCGTCACGGTCATCCTCGGCATCCTCGGCGCACTCGTCGGTGGCTGGGTTGCCGATGTCCTCGATGTCGGCGCGGTCCTGCGCTGGATCATCGGCATTGCCGTGGCGGCCCTTCTGATCGTCGGCTACGGAGCCGCGACCGGGAGGCGGCAGGTCTGAGCAGAACCGGCGGGTACGGCATGTACGGCATGTACGGCATGTACGGCTGTACGGCATACCCGCCGCCATCGAATGAAGGAGACATGGGGCCGCTCGCGGTTCCACAGCGGCGCGGGTCAGCCGCGCGGAAGGGGTTTTCGTTCATGGAAATCATCGGGCTCATCATCTTCGGCGCCGTCATCGGCGCTCTGGCTCGGCTCGTTCTCCCGGGCAGGCAGAACATCAGCCTCCTCGTGACCGTCATCATCGGCATCGTCGGAGCGCTGGCGGGCTACTACATCTGGGGCGCCATTGGCGGCACGGACACCAGCGGCATCGACTGGATCCGCTGGTTCATCAGCATCGCCGTCGCAGCCATCCTCGTCGTTCTCTACAGCTCGCTCACCGGCCGACGCCGGGCGTAGCCGGGTCACCGAGCACGCGAGGGGCCCCTTCCGCGGCGCGGGTGGGGCCCCTCGCGTGCGACAGCGACGCCGTGACGTAGGCGGCCGGTTCAGGCGCCGGTCTCAGGCGCCGTTCCCAGGCGCCGGTCTCAGGCGCCGGTCTCAGGCGCCGAGGCCCAGCCGCAGCATGCGGCGGGTGTGGGCGTCGGTGAGCCGGGTGAACATGCGCCCGATCTCGGCAAGGTCAGCCCCGGGCCGTCCGTGCCCGCCCACCAGAAGGCCGGCCAGGGTGTCACGCTCCACCGCCACCGCCTGCGCCTGCGACAGCGCCTCCCCGACGAGGCGCCTGCCCCAGAGAGCCAGCGGACCGGCGACCCTGCGGTCGGCCGCGATGGCCTCACGGACAACGGTCACCACGAAGTCCGCCTGGCCGACGTCGACGAGGACCTCGTTGACCAGCGTCCGGGTCGACTCGTCCACGTAGGCCGAGATCTCCCGGTAGAAGTCGGTGGCGATGCCGTCGCCGACGTACGCCTTGACCAGGCCCTCGAGCCAGCCACTGGGGCGGGTGCGCTCATGGAAGGCGTCGATCGGCTCGATGAAGGGCGCCATCGCCTGCTGTGGGTCCGCACCGATCTCGGTGAGCCGCTTGACCAGCTGCTCGTAGTGCCGGAACTCCGCCACGGCCATCGCCGCGACCGACGCACGGAGCGGCTGCGTCGGCGCGAGCTCTGAGTCAGCCGCCAAGCGCGAGAAAGCCGTGAGCTCGCCGTAGGCGAGCACGCCGAGCAGGTCGACCACCGCCTCGCGGTACTCGGGGGCCGCCAGCGGGTCGGAGGCGGGCATTGCGGTCGGCTGAGGCGTGGGCCGCTCGGACGCGGGCTGTTCGGACGGGGGCTGCTCGGACGGGGGCTGCTCGGACGGGGGCTGCTCGCCCGTCGGCTCGGGCGTGGACTGCTCGGGCAGGGGCTGCTCGGACATGTCGGCCAGCCTAGCCGCGCCCCACCCCGAACCTTCGGCATCCTGCGAGGGCGCAGCTCCCGCCCGGCCTGGGCCGACCCGCCGGAGGCCGGCGGTTCGGCCCGGATGCTGACCAGCCGGTAGCATGGGTGTCAGCACAGGGTGCCCGGTCGGCACGAATCCGCGTTCCATGACGCCCAGGCGGCTCGCTCCGCCCCCAGAGAAGACCTCCGATCGGCCCGCTTGTCAAGGCCGCCACCGTGGCGTGCCTCCACGCTGAGAAAGCCGATCCAAGAGAACTCCATGACCATCACCCAGCAGCCCACCGCGGCCGCGCAGCCGGCCTTTGCCGACTTCGACGTCCACCCCGATATCGTCGGCGCCCTCGCCGACGTCGGCATCACCACGACCTTCCCCATCCAGGCCATGACCCTGCCCGTGGCCCTGTCGGGCCACGACATCATCGGGCAGGCCAAGACCGGTACCGGCAAGACCCTCGGCTTCGGGGTCCCGATGCTCAACCGTGTCGTGGCCCCGTCAGACGAGGGCTTCGGCGCCCTTCCCCGCCCCGGCCGTCCGCAAGCCCTTGCCGTCGCGCCCACCCGCGAGCTCGCCGTGCAGGTTGCCGGTGACCTCGAGCGGGCCGGCCGGCGCCGGGGGATCCGCGTGCTCACGGTCTACGGCGGCCGCGCCTACGAGCCTCAGGTCGAGGCGCTCCGAAGGGGCGTTGAGATCGTCGTCGGCACGCCGGGTCGCCTGATCGACCTCGCCAAGCAGGGGCACCTCCAGCTCGGGTCGGCGCGCACGGTCGTGCTCGACGAGGCCGACGAGATGCTTGACCTCGGATTCCTCCCCGACGTCGAGAAGATCCTTGCGCTCACCTCCCCCACGCGCCAGACGATGCTGTTCTCGGCGACGATGCCCGGGGCGGTCGTCGCCCTGGCCCGCCGCTACATGACCCAACCGACGCACATCCGCGCCATGGGGGACGGGCAGGAGAACGCCCACACCGTCAAGGCCGTGGAGCAGTTCGTCTACCGGACGCACGCCATGGACAAGGTCGAGATGCTGGCCCGCATGCTGCAGGCCGAGGGCCGTGGGCTGACCATCATCTTCAGCCGCACCAAGCGGACCGCCGCCAAGGTCGCCGACGAGCTCGCCGAGCGGGGTTTCGCGGCTGCAGCGATCCATGGCGACCTCGGCCAGGGAGCCCGCGAACAGGCGCTGCGGGCGTTCCGCAACGGCAAGGTGGACATCTTGGTCGCAACCGACGTCGCCGCCCGCGGCATCGACGTCGAGAACGTCACCCACGTCGTCAACTACCAGTGCCCCGAGGACGAGAAGATCTACCTCCACCGCATCGGCCGCACAGCGCGCGCGGGCAACACGGGCATAGCGGTCACCTTCGTCGACTGGGACGACATGCCGCGGTGGGGTCTCATCAACAAGACCCTCGACCTGGGCATCCCCGAGCCTGAGGAGACCTACTCCTCATCCGACCACCTCTACTCCGACCTGGCCATCCCGCAGGGAGCCAGGGGAACCCTTCCCAAGTCGAGCCAGACCCGTGCGGGTCTTGACGCCGAGACGATCGAGGACCTCGGCGAGACCGGCAAGGCGGGCGGTCGGCGCGGCACCCGCACCTCCCATGGCCGTTCCGGCCGTGGCGCGAGCGGACGGGGCGAGCGGACGGAGACCGTCCGCGAGAGCGGTCGCGAGGCGTCCACGGGTCGGAGCGACCGCCCGCGCCGCGACCGAAACCGCAAGCGCACCCGCGGGGGCAAGACGAGCGGCGAGGGCCAGAGCAGCACCCCAGCCAGCTGACCGGCATACCGCCAGCCGTCCCTCGCAGGTTCAGTCGTGGGGCCGGTCCACCTGGAAGAGGTGGTGCAGCGGGTCGTCGGCCGGGTTGTCCGGTGTCAGGTCGCCCGAGGCGACGAGGCGGAAACCCGCCCGCCGCAGGGCCCGCCACGACCGCTCGTTGGCGGCGACAACGGGGACGACGACCGCCGGGGCGAGCGGGAAGTCGGACCAGCAGCGCTCCACGAAGGCCGCGATCATGGCGCTGCCATGCCCGCGCTCGATGAGCTCCGGCACGCCGATGAGGTAGTCGATCGAGAGCGCTTCGGCGGGCACCTCGAGGAGCGGGGCGAGCTGGGCATGGTAGTCGGGGTAGTCGCCCAGCCGGCAGCGCTGGATCAGCCCGATCGGCCTGCCATCGAGGCTGACCACGAAGTCCTCACCCGCCTCGCCGCCGTCGATCGCCTCGCCGAAGTCCCGCTCCATCGCCTCCGGCGA
>DASSJT010000259.1:0-12897 GCA_035691065.1 Dermatophilaceae bacterium | reverse complement strand
TCCAGGTGGCCTCGACATCGGCGTTGGCGTTGGAGAGGAGCTGGCCGGAGGGATGCCGGTGGTGCCACGAGAGCGGCAGCCTGAGGTACTGACGGGTGACCCGTCGGCGGAACTCCGCGCCGACGTTGTACATGGTCACTCCTGCTGCGACGCGCCGCAGCACCACGCCCAGCACGGTCAGGACGACCGCTCCGGCCACCCACCCGCCGATCGCCATCAGCTGGCCGGCGGTCACCTGGTGCCGCTCGGCAGCCGGTGTGATGTAGACCTTCGTGACGTGGCCGACCGCCCAGGCCGTGGCCACGGTCATGACGCCGTAGAGGGCGCTCCCCAGCACTGCCATCGCGAACCACCGCTTCTGGAGCCGCACCCCGATCGCGATGATGCGAAGACTGCGCGCCAGGGAAGTCGCGGCGCCGGCGGGCATGCGGTGGCCTCCTGTCGTGAGCTCGCACGCGGGTTCTTGGTAAGCGTCAACCCTCTCATGCGGCGGAGACATTCCCCGACGGGTTTTCGGCCCGCCCCGGCCCGGTCTCCACCACCTCGACGCCGCCGCGGCTCACCGGATGGCGACCGGGCATGATGAGCCCGTGAGCGGACTGGCGCAGCGGGAACGGCAGGCACTGTGCGACCTGTTCGAGGAGGTGGGTCCGGCCGCGCCGACTCTCTGTTCGCCGTGGACGACGGCAGACCTCGCCGCGCACCTGGTGATCCGCGACCGCCGGCCCGACCTGTCACCCGGGATCTGGGTCCCCTTCCTCACTGGGCGGACCGAGGCGGGGATGGCGGAGTATGCCGCGAAGCCGTGGCCGGAGCTGGTGGGCCTGGTGCGCAGCGGCCCCCCGCGCTGGTCGCCGGTCAGCCTGGGGCCGGTCGACGAGGCGGTCAACCTCATGGAGTTCTACATCCACCACGAGGACGTGCTCCGCGGCCGAGCCACAGGCCCGCAGCGGACGGTGCCCGATGACCTGGAGCGGGCCATCTGGGGCACTCTGCGCCGCCTTGGGCCCGTCCTCTTCCGGCGGGCGCGGGCTGGCGCGGTCCTGGTGGCCCCGGGGTATGGCAGGGTCACCGCCCGACGGGAGACCGGTCCGGGGACGGTCACCATCACGGGTCACCCCTCGGAGCTGGCGCTCGTCGCCTACGGCCGGTCCCGCGCCGCCGAGGTCGACGTCGCGGGCCGCCCCGAGGCGGTTGACGCGGTGCTCGGCAGGGAGCTCGGACTCGGCTGACCGCCTCGGCCCCGACGCAAGCCGGCTCAAGCCCGGCGCAAGCCCGGCTCAAGCCCGGTTCACGCCCGACCGGGGCCAGACCTCAGCCGCCCCGAGGAGGGGTCAGCGCACGGGTATGCCGTCCTCCCGCAGGGCCGCCTTCACCTCGCCGATGCTCAGCTCGCCGAAGTGGAAGACACTCGCTGCGAGAACGGCGTCGGCGCCCGCGCGGACGGCAGGCGCGAAATGGGCCACGGTGCCGGCGCCGCCGCTGGCGATCAGGGGGATGCCCACCTCGCGGCGGACCTCCCGGATGAGCTCGAGGTCGAACCCGTCCTTGGTGCCGTCGGCGTCCATGGAGTTGAGCAGGATCTCCCCCGCCCCGCGTTCGGCCGCCTCCGCGCACCACTCGATGGCGTCGATCCCCGTGCCGGCTCGGCCGCCATGGGTGGTCACCTCGAAACCGTCCACGAGCGAGCCATCTGGCGTGCGGCGTCGGCGAACGTCGGCGGACAGCACCAGCACCTGGGCACCGAACCGCTCCGCGATCTCCGAGATCAGCTCGGGGCGCGCGATCGCCGCGGTGTTGACTCCCACCTTGTCGGCCCCAGCCCGCAGCAGCCGGTCGACGTCGTCGACGCTCCGCACCCCTCCGCCGACGGTGAGCGGGATGAACACCTGCTCGGCTGTCCGCCGCACGACGTCGTAGGTCGTATCGCGGTTGCCGCTGCTGGCCGTCACGTCGAGGAAGGTGAGCTCGTCGGCGCCCTGGTCGCCGTAGGACTTGGCCAGCTCGACCGGGTCGCCCGCGTCCCGGAGGTTCTGGAAGTTGACGCCCTTGACCACGCGGCCGGCGTCGACGTCCAGGCACGGGATGACGCGGACCGCAACGCTCACGGCGAGCAGGGTACCCGCGTAGGGTGGCCCGCATGCCCGAGGGCCACAGCGCGGACATCGTCGCCCGCGTCGCGGCCCTCGCCGCCACGGCCACACCCCGCTGTGGGCACACCGTGGTCGTCGCGGTCGACGGGCCGAGCGGCTCCGGCAAGACCACTCTCGGGGACGAGCTCGGCGTCGCGCTGAGCGCGCCCGTGGTCCACATGGACGACATCTACCGGGGCTGGGACGGCCTGGCCGAGTCCGTCGAGCTGGTGACCCACGACGTCCTGGAGCCGCTCGCACGAGGCGAGCGGGCGGCATACACCCGGTGGGACTGGACCAACGACCGGCTGGACGCGCAGGTCGAGGTGCCGCCGACCCCCGTCCTGGTGCTGGAGGGCGCCGGCTCGAGCGTGCGACCGGCGGGCGACTTCGTGGCCGTGGTCGTCTGGGTGGAGGCGGACGAGCCCACCCGCCGAGAGCGGGGGATCAGCCGCGACCCTGGGTTCGAGCCGCACTGGGAGCGCTGGGCGGCTCAGGAGCGGCGGGTCTTCGCCGCCGACGGCACTCGGGAACGCGCCGACCTGGTCGTCTCGACGGCCTAGCCCGGGCCCGCCGCCCCGCGCTCCTCGTCGGTCCATAATCGGCCCATGGATCCCGGCGCCTGGCGGCAGCGAGGGGCCGAGCTCGGGCCACGGGCCGTGAAGCGTTCCCGAGCGTCGATGCGCACCCGCCTCGTCCGGCTCAGGGAACGCGCGGTCTTCATCCTGCAGTGCGGGGTCGCGGCCGCCCTGGCCTGGTGGGTGGCGCGGTCGCTGCTCGACCACCCGCTGCCGTTCTTCGCGCCGGTGACCGCCATCATCTGCCTGGGCATGTCCTACGGACAGCGGCTGCGGCGCGCCTACGAGCTGATGGTCGGCGTGGCCGTGGGCGTGTTCATCGGCGACCTGTTCGTGCACTACTTCGGGACCGGTGTGTGGCAGCTCGCCCTGGTCTCCGTCGTCGCGATGAGCCTGGCCGCGCTCCTGGGGGCCGGGCTGCTGCTCACGACCCAGGCGGGCGTGCAGTCCGTCATCGTCACCACCCTGGTGGCCGCACCGGGCCAGGCGTTCTCGCGCTGGCTCGACGCCGTGACCGGCGGCGTGCTCGCGCTCGCGATCACCGTGCTCGCGCCCGCAGCGCCGGTGCGCCGGCCCCGGCTCGAGGCGGCCCAGGTGGTGGCAGAGATCTCGGGCATCCTGCGCGACACGGCGGCGTCGCTGGTCGAGCGCGACCCGGCGATGGCCAGTGCTGCGCTGAACCGCGCCCGGGACTCCGAGGCCAAGCTCGACCGCCTCCGAAGTGCTGCCGCCGAGGGCATGGCCGTGGTGCGGCTCTCCCCGCTGCGCCGGCGGCACCTGCCCGGGGTGCAGGCGATCGACGACCTGCTGGAGCCGCTGGACCGGGCGATCCGCAACCTGCGCGTGCTGGTGCGGCGCGCCGCCATCGCCACATGGCGCGAGGAGTTCGTGCCGACGTCCTACGTCGCCCTGCTCACCACCTTGGCCGACGCCACTGACGAGATCAGCGCCGAGCTCGGCAAGCGCCGGCTGCCAACCGGTGCCCGTCGGGGGCTCGTGACGATCGCCGACCTGACCGCGGTCATCGACCCCAACGCCAGTCTCTCGAGCGAGGTGATGCGCGCCCAGGCCCGGTCGATGGTCGTCGACCTGCTCATGCTCACCGGCCTCTCCTACGAGGAGGCCCGCCAGATGGTCCCCGACACCCACTCTGCCGCCGAGGTCGCCGGCGAGGGCTGAACGGCGCCTGACACACTGGGCGGCAATGCCTGCCGAAGCGCCCGGGGTCCGCCTGCCGTCCCCCACGATGGTGCTCCTCGCCATGGTGACCGTGGCGGTGAACCTCCGGACCCTGATGGCGAGCCTGCCGCCGCTGGTCAAGACCATCGGTGCCGACCTCGGGCTCTCCAGCTTCGCCATCGGGGTTCTCACGACCCTGCCGGTGCTGTGCATGGGCCTGTTCGCCCCGGTTGCCCATGCGCTCTCCCGCCGGATCGGCGCGCCGGCGTCGGTCGGCCTGGCAATGCTCGCGCTGTTGGCGGGCACGCTGCTGCGAGGGCTGGGATCGCTGGTGTGGCCCCTCTACGTCGGGACGTTCGCCGGCGGCGTCGGCATCGCCATCGCCGGCACCCTGCTGCCCGGCCTGGTCAAGCAGCTGTTCCCAGCCCACCGCGCGGGTCTCGCGACCGGGATCACGATGGCGGGGATGATGGGGGGCGCCGCCCTCGCCTCCGCCGTCTCTGTGCCCCTCGAGGCTCGGCTGGGCTCCTGGGAGGCCGCTCTGGCCTCGTGGGCGGTACTCGCGGTCGCTGGCCTGGCCGGTTGGCTGCCGCTGGTGCGCCGGGTCCACGGCGCGAGCGCCCACCTGGTCCTCGAGGAGGAGGCCGACCACGCCCTCCCTGTGGGCCACCTCACCGCCTGGCTCCTGACCGGGTACCTCGCCTCCCAGTCCGTCCAGTTCTACTCCTCGCTCGCCTGGCTGGCCCCGACCTACGTCGCCGAGGGCTGGGCGCCGAGCGCCGCCGGCTACCTGCTGTCGGCCTTCACCGCCGCCCAGGTGGTGTCGGGCCTCCTGGGGCCTGCCCTCGCCGACCGCGTGCGCGACCTGCGCCGGCTGTTGGTGCCAGTCGCCCTGACCGCGTTGTGCGGACAGATGGGCCTGTGGCTGGCTCCCCAGGCCGTCCCCTGGCTCTGGGCCGGCCTGCTGGGCTTCGGGCAGGGTGCCAGCTTCTCGCTCGGTCTGGTCCTGCTCATCCGGTATGCCGGCTCGGCGAGTGCCAGCGCCCGCCTGTCCGCGATGGCGCTCGGGATCAGCTACACGCTCGCCTCGGCCGGTCCGGCCGCCACCGGGGCGATTCGGGACGTGTCAGGCGGGTTCGGGGCTGTGTGGCTGTCGCTCGCGGGCGTGCTCCTCCTGCAGCTCGCGCTGGCCACCCTCCTCCACCCGCGCCGGGAGCACATCCGGTAAAGGCGCAGGGCTGGTCCGGTCCGCAGGGCTGGTCCGGTCTGCAGGGCTGGTCCGGTGGCTGGTCCGGTCTGCAGGGCTGGTCCGGTCGAGGAAGTACGTCCGCATCGGCCCCTTTCCCTTCACCTCTACGGTGCCGCGCAGCCGCGTGACGAAGCCGGCGTCGAGGGCGGCCGCGACCCGTTCGGTGACCTGGATCTCGCCGGGGACACCGTGGGACTCCATCCGGCTCGCGGTGTTCACCGTGTCGCCCCACAGGTCGTAGATGAACCTGCGCCGGCCGATCACCCCCGCGACGGCTGGGCCCGAGTCGATGCCGATCCGCAACGTGATCCACTCCTCCCCGGACTCCTGCCGGACGGTCTCGAGCGCCTCTCGCATCGACAGCGCGATGCGCGCCACGGCCTCGAGGTGGTCGGGGCGCGGCTCAGGTAGCCCACCGGCCACCATGTAGGCGTCGCCGATGGTCTTGATCTTCTCCACGCCCTCCGCGTCGACGAGCCGGTCGAAGGCGGTGAAGATCCGGTCCAGGAGCGACACCAGGTCCTCGGGCGCCATGACCGTGGACCGGGCGGTGAAGCCCACCAGATCGGCGAACAGCACGCTGACCGAGTCGTAGCGCTCCGCGATCACGCCCTCTCCGGCCTTGAGCCGCTCGGCGATCGGCTCGGGGAGCACGTTCAGCAGGAGAGCCTCGGAGCGGGCCCGCTCTGACTCCAGCTCCCTGTGGACACGGTCGCGCTGCCACACGAAGTAGGCAAGCATCACAAAGGCACTGACGGTGGCGCCCAGGATGTTCATGACGAAGAAGGTGATGACGAAGCCGGTCGGAAGCGACGTAGCGTGCTCCGACAGCACGGGATCGAGTGCGGCCAGCACCAGCAGCTCGGTCAGGAAGGCGGCGAACCACCACAGCGAGCGGCGCAGCCCCAGCAGCGCGAGCGCGGCGAGCGGGGTGAAGATGCCCCACAGGATCATTCCGCTGGCTGCCATGAAGCCACCGAGCATGACCTGCAGAACCGCCGGGAAGGTCAGGTAGACGAGTAGCTGGGTGTTGCAGAAGACCTCGAAACGCTTCGTCCGCGACAGGGCGATGAGCCCGACTGCGGTGATCACCGCGCACGCGGCGGGGATGAGCGCCGGCTCCGGGTGGCCGAGAGCGAGGTAGAGCACCGACCAGACCGCGCAGATGGCCACGATCGGGAGCGAGACCAGGATCAGCGTTCCCTGACGGAGCAGCGCGTCATGGGAGTCCTCCGGGCGCGAGCCCAGTTCCGACAGGCGCTCGACCAGGCGGAGCATCGACCCCTTCACCTTCCCCAGGGGTCGGCCAGAGAGCTCCTCCACTGCCGCCACGGTGCCGATGGTATGCCCGGCGCCCCCCGCCAGCCCTGGCGGACGGCTCACACCGCGGGGTGGGCGGCTAGGTGGCAATGGGTCCGCTCGGCCCCGCTGCCGGGTCACTCGGCCCTGCCGGGCCGCCCGAGCCGTCGGCTGGCCTGCCGATCCCCAGCGCCTGGATCAGCGCCGCCAGGCGGCTCGCCTCCCGGCGCCCCCAGTCACCGTCGGCCTTCTGGATGGCCATCACGGCGATGTTGTCGGTGTCGTCGAGGTCCAGGGTCACCCACGGGTCACCCCCGCTGAACTGGATGCTGATGATCGCGTCCCAGGGGATCTCGCGGGTGAGGATCAGGTTGCGGATGGTCAGGCTGGTGCGCGTCGGCACGGCCCGGATGGTGGCATACCGCCACAGCATCGCGGCGATGCCCACACCGCATGCCGCGAAGAAGACCCGGTCTCCGGCGCGCCAGCCTCCGCCCGAGCCGGGGCCGGGCAGCAGGACCGCGATCAGGGAGAACAGCGCCACCGAGAGCGCAGCCCCGCTGAGGGCGACGAGGCGGCCCCGCCGCGGGCGGAACACCGCGAAGGCGTCTCCGTGACCACCGGGGCCCGAGGTGACGGGCGAGGTGCCTGACATGCCGCCGGCCCGTCAGAGGCGGCAGGCGGCGATGTCCGTGACCAGGATCGCCCGGGCGCCCAGCTCGTAGAGCTCGTCCATGATCGCGTTGGTGCGCGACCGCGGCACCATGGCCCGCACCGCGGCCCACTCCTTGTTCTGCAGCGGCGACACCGTCGGGGACTCCAGTCCCGGAGTGATGGCGCAGGCCTCCTCGACCAGCGTGACGGGCACGTCGTAGTCGAGCATGACGTAGTGGCGGGCCGTGATAACCCCGGCAAGCCTCCGTCGCAGCACCTCTACCGCAGCCGTCTCCTCCGAGCCCTCGCGCCGGATCAGCACCGCCTCACTGCGCAGGATCGCCTCGCCGAACACCTCGAGGCCCTGGTTGCGCAGCGTGGTGCCGGTCTCGACCACGTCGGCGATGACCTCGGCCACCCCCAGGGTGATCGCGGTCTCCACCGCGCCGTCGAGCCGCACCACCTGCGCGGCGACCCCCTTGTCGGCCAGGTGCTTCTCCACCAGCCCGGGGTAGCTCGTCGCGACCCGGTGACCCGAGATGTCGGCGACGGTGGCCACCTCACCCGGCCGGGCGGCATACCGGAACGTCGACCCGCCGAACCCGAGTGTCATCACCTCGATCGCGGCGCTGCCCGAGTCGAGCAGGAGGTCGCGGCCGGTGATGCCGCAGTCGACCGTGCCCGAGCCGACGTAGACGGCGATGTCCCTCGGGCGCAGGTAGAAGAGCTCGACGCCGTTGTCGGCGTCGGTGACGACGAGCTCCTTGGGGTCACGGCGGATCCGGTAGCCCGCCTCGCGAAGCATCTCGGCGGCGGGCTCGGAGAGGGATCCCTTGTTGGGGACGGCGATACGGAGCATCAGCAGGGCATTCCCAGGGTCAGGGCGGTCAGGAGCGGGTGTCAGGAGCGGGTCAGAGGTGGGCGTAGACGTCGTCGAGCGTGATCTCGGAGGCGACCATGAGCACCTGGAGGTGGTAGAGCAGCTGGCTGATCTCCTCCGCCGCGCGGGCCTTGCCCTCGTGCTCAGCGGCCATCCACACCTCGGCCGCCTCCTCCACGATCTTCTTGCCGATCGCATGGACGCCGGCGTCGAGGGCGCTTACGGTACCCGACCCCACCGGACGGGTCACCGCCTTCTCGGACAGCTCGGCGTAGAGCGCGTCGAACGTCTTCACGGGACAAGGCTACGGGGTGCCAGGGACCCCAGCGTCACGGCTGTCGCGACCGCCGCCATGGCTGCCTCGTGGCCCTTGTCCTCGCCCGAGCCGGGAAGGCCGGCCCGGTCCAGCGCCTGCTCGTCGGTGTCACAGGTCAGCACACCGAACCCGATGGGGACCCCCGTGCGCACGCTGACGTCGGTGAGCCCCTGGGTCACGCCGGAGCAGACGTAGTCGAAGTGGGGCGTGCCCCCACGGATCACCACGCCGAGGGCGACCAGGGCGTCGTATGCCGGCGCGAGCCGCGCGCACGCGACGCTGAGCTCGACCGTGCCCGGGACCCGGACCAGCGGGACGTCGCCCACGCCGGCATCGGCGAGCGCGCGCTGCGCGCCGGCGACCAGGCCGTCCATGACCTGGGTGTGCCAGGAGGCGGCGACGACCGCCACCCGAAGCCCGCGCCCGTCGACCTTCAGGGTGGGTGCGCCGTGCCCGCTCACGCGCTGGCCCGGCTGCGGATCTCGCCCTGCTCGTCGAGGAGCTCGTCGAGGACGATGGTGTGGCCGAGCCGGTCGCGCTTGGTGCGCAGGTAGGCCTCGTTCTCCGCCAGAGGCGCCAGGCTGAGGCCGATGACCCGCTCGACGTCGATGCCGTTGTCGCGGAGCGCAGCCACCTTGTCCGGGTTGTTCGTCAGCAGGCGAACGGCGCCGATGCCGTGGTCGTGCAGCATGGCGGCCGCGGGCGCGTAGTCGCGGGCATCGACCGGCAGACCCAGCCGGGTCTGGGCGTCGACCGTGTCGACGCCGGTGTCCTGCACGGCATACGCCCGCAGCTTGTCGACCAGGCCCACGCCTCGTCCCTCGTGGCCGCGAAGGTAGAGCACCGCTCCCCCGTTCCTCGACACCTGCTCCAGGGCTCGCTGGAGCTGCGGGCCACAGTCGCACCGCCGCGAGCCGAACACGTCGCCGGTGAGGCACTCGGAGTGGACCCGGACCAGGGGCGTGTCGCCACCGAGGCCGGCAGGGCTGACCAGCATGAGGTGCTCGTCGCCGGTGATCTCGTCGCGGTAGCCGGTGGCCCCGAACACCCCGTGAGCGGTCGGGAGCCGGGTCTCGGCGAGCCGCCGGACCCTGTCGTGGCGCTGGCGGTGGGCGCGCAGCTCGGCGATCGTGACCACCGGGAGCCGGTGCTCGGCGCCGAGGCGGAGCACGTCCGGCAGGCGCATCATCGTGCCGTCGTCGTTGACCAGCTCGCCGATGGCGCCCACTGGGGCGAGGCCCGCCAGGCGGCACAGGTCGACCGCCGCCTCGGTGTGCCCAGGGCGGACCAGAACCCCGCCCTGGCGGGCGCGCAGCGGCACGATGTGGCCGGGGCGGGTGAAGTCGGCTGCAACCGACGCGGGATTGGCGAGCTGCTGGACCGTGTGGGCCCGGTCCGCGGCGCTGATGCCGGTGGTCACGCCCGCCCGTGCATCGACAGTGATGGTGTATGCCGTGCGGAGCGGGTCCTCGGTGTCCGGCACCATGAGCGGCAGGCCGAGCCGGTCGGCGAGGTCGGCCGGCATCGGGGCGCAGATGTAGCCGGACGTGTGGCGGATCGTCCAGGCCATCCACTCCTTGGTGAGGGTCTGGCCGGCGAGGATGACGTCGCCCTCGTTCTCCCGGTCCTCGTCGTCGGTGACCAGCACCGGCAGCCCGGCCCGGAGCGCCTCGAGGGCGTCGGCGATGGTCGCGAGGGAGCCTGGCTTCTCGAGCGAGCCCGTGTTCTCGCCCGGGTTCCTGCCCGGTTTCCCGCTCGTGGGCGCACCTGTCTGGCCGCTGGCCTGGCGCCTCGGCCGCCTGGTCATGCCGGCACCCCCTCGAGCTCTCCCTCGGTCTGGGGAGCCTCGGTGCGCGAGGCCTTGAGCCAGACCACGAATCCCCACACGACCAGGGCTCCGTAGAACACGAAGAGGATGGCGGTCGGGTAGTAGTGCGAGTGCCAGAGCAGCGGGACGCCGACCAGGTCGACCCCGATCCAGGCCAGCCAGAAGTCGTTCCAGCCCCGGGCCATGGCGTAGGTCGCCAGCATCGAGCCGACGAAGATCCAGGCGTCGCACCAGTAGTACCAGCGGGGAGCGGGCCAGCCCGCGCCGATCTGCGAGAACGCCCACTGGAAGACCAGGACCCCCGCGACCGCGGCGAGGAGGTAGGCGCCGCGCTCGCGCACGGTGGCCCACCGCGGTGTGATGGCGTGGGCGTCGCCGCCCCGGGCCTTGCGGTGCTCGCTCCACCGCCACCAGCCGTAGACGCTCGTGATGATGAAGAACACCTGCCGGCCGGCCTGGCCGAACAGTGGCTGCTGGGCATGGGCGTCGAACGTCGCAGCGATGAACACGGTGAACAGCAGGACGTTGCCGAGGATGCCCACCGGCCAGGCCCACACCCGGCGCCGCAGGCCACCGATCGCCGAGGCGAAGCCGAACGCGTTGCCGATGATCTCGCGCCAGGTGATGGCGTGCCCGCCGATGGTCAGCTGGGCCTCGTAGAGCCATTTCAGGATGTTCATGCGACGTCCTCCGTGGTGGTCGGTTCGGCGGCAGGCCCCTGAGTCGGGGGTCGTGAGGGGTCAGGCTGGCTTGGCCGGGCATCCGGCAGGTAGGGAGCAGTGAGGCGCTCGACGTACTTCGCGATCACGTCGACCTCGAGGTTGACCGGGTCGCCGACCGAGGCGGCGCCCAGGGTGGTCAGCTGGAGCGTGGTGGGGATCAGCGACACCGTGAAGCTGTCCGCGGCGATGGCGACCACCGTCAGGCTGATGCCGTCGACCGTGATGGAGCCCTTCTCGACGACATAGCGGGCCAGGGCCGGGGGGAGGCTGATCCGGACCATCTCCCAGCGCGCGCCGGGCGTGCGCTCGAGGATCGTGCCGACCCCGTCGACGTGGCCCTGGACGACGTGGCCGCCGTACCGGCCGCCGGCCAGCATCGCCCGCTCCAGGTTGACCCGGTCGCCCACGTGAAGCGTCCCGAGCGTGGTCCGGTCGAGGGTCTCCTTCATCACATCTGCGGTGAACTCGAAGTCGGACCTCTGCACGACGGTGAGGCAGACGCCCTTGACCGCGATGGAGGCACCCGGCGTGGCGTCGGCCGTGACCCGGGGCCCGCGCACGGTCAGGCGCGCCGAGTCCTCGAGATGCTCGATCCCGGCGACCCAGCCCAGCTCCTCGACGATTCCCGTGAACATCAGTGGCTCTCCTTGACCAGTGCGGTGATGCGGACGTCCTCGCCCACGAGGGTCATGTCGGTCGGGTGCAGGCGCAGCGCGTCGGCCAAGGTCGTGATGCCCAGGTCGGTGACGGCCTGGCGCCCGCGGCCCAGCAACATGGGCGCGACATAGGCGATCACCTCGTCGACCAGGCCCTCGCTGACGAAGGCAGCGGCCACCGTCGGCCCTCCCTCCAGCCAGACCCGGTGGACTTCGCGGCTGGCCAGGGCCTGGAGCACCTCCCGCGGGCTGCGCGTGCGCAGGCGCAGGGTCGGCGCGGCGTCGTCGAACACCGCCGCGCCGGCGGGCAGCTCCCGGTGGCCCATCACGACCCGGATGGGCTGGCGGGGGTAGAGCGTGCCGTCGGGCCGCCGAGCGGTGAGGCGCGGGTTGTCGGCGAGGGCGGTGCCGGTGCCGGCGACGATGGCGCCGCACTCGGACCGCAGCCGGTGCACGTCGGCACGGGCGGGCTCCCCGGTGATCCACTGGCTGGTGCCGTCGGCGGCGGCGCTGCGCCCGTCGAGGGTGGCGGCGAGCTTCCAGGTGACCCAGGGGCGGCCGGAGATCATGAGGTGCGACCAGGTGCGGTTCAGCGCGGCGGCCTCGTCGGCGAGGAGGCCGCCGGCGACCTCGATCCCCCGCTGCGCCAGGACGGCGGCCCCACCGGCCGCGGCCCGGTTGGGGTCGGTCTGGGCGAAGACCACACGGGCGACGCCCACGTCGACAAGGGCCAGCGAGCAGGGTTGGGTTCGGCCGGTGTGGTTGCAGGGCTCGAGCGTGACGTATGCCGTGCCGCCGGCTGCCGCGGCGCCTGCCGACCTCAGGGCGTCGACCTCCGCGTGAGGGGTGCCGGCCCCGCGGTGCCAGCCGGCACCCACCACCACGCCGCTGGCGTCGGTGACGACACAGCCGACGCGCGGGTTGGGGTCGGCGGCGGGTCCGCGCGCGGCGAGCTCGAGGGCGCGCCGCATGTGCGGGGCATCGCTCGGCGAGAACTCCCCGGCCCCGTCGCCGGCGCCGCCTCGGATGTCGATGTCCTGCATGTCCTGCCCTGTGCTCGCGAAGGTCGTCGGAGCTCCGGGGGACCTGCGATGGCAGGCGGCCAGACTGGCCCGCGAGCGGCGGCGCTGCCACTGCCCGCGCGGGGACGTCAGTCCCGCAACGTGCTGCCTCCCATCCGGACTTTCACCGTCGGTCCTGGAGTTCCACCAGGTCAACCGGCCGCTGGCTGCGGTCGGGTCGCGGACTGTCACCGCCGGCTCGGAGTTTCACCGACCCCGGAGCACGCTCAGGGTCAGTATGCCAGCGCACCCGACGGCGTGCCGACCCCGCCCCCGCGTGACGGTCCTCACGCCGCACCGACCAGCACATAGCCGGGCATCCGGACCCCGCCCACCAGGTGCA
>DASSJT010000258.1:0-59328 GCA_035691065.1 Dermatophilaceae bacterium | reverse complement strand
GCCGTGGCGGCGCCGATCTCCGAGACCGACACCAGGTGGTGGCCCATCGCGATGAGCATGGCCGCATCGGGTGACGAGTAGAGATCCGGCTCGGCCTGTTCGAGGCCGTTCCGCGAGGAGAGCCGCGGCGCAGCGATCGCGTCGAGGACTGACAGGCCCCGGTCGAGGTGCTCGGTGAGCACCTGGGAGACGGTGGTGATGATGGTGGCGCCGCCCGGGCTGCCCAGAACCAGACGGAGGTGGCCGTGGTCGAGCACGATCGTCGGGCTCATCGAGGAGCGCGGCCGCTTGCCGGGAGCCGGGAGGTTCGGGTCGGGCACCCCGGCCTGCAGCGGCGCGAAGTTGAAGTCGGTGAGCTCGTTGTTGAGCAGGAAACCCCAGCCCGGGACGGTGATGCCCGAGCCACCGGTCTGCTCGATCGTCAGCGTGTACGACACGGCGTTGCCCCACTTGTCCGTGACGACCAGGTGGCTGGTCGACTGGCCGTCGTTGGGCAGGCGAGACGTGGTCGCGGTCGGCCCGCATGCCGCGTAGCTGCCGTCCGGGCTGCCGAACGGCACCGGACGGTCGAGCGCCGTGGTCGGGCTGAACAGGCAGGCGCGCTCGTCGGCGAAGGCCTGGGAGACCAGCTCGTCGACCGGTACCCCGGGCACGTCGCCGACGTAGCGATTCCGGTCCGCGAACGCGAGCGCCGAGGCCTCGCTGAACCGGTGGAGGTAGTCGGCGTTGCTGACCGAGCCGAGCGAGGTCCCGGTGCGGGCGTCGAAGGACTCGAGCAGGTTCAGGATCTCGGCGACCGCGATGCCACCGGAGCTCGGGACGGGCATGCCGTAGACGTCAAGCCCGCGGTACTGCGAGTGGATCGGAGTGCGGCTGAGCGCCCTGTAGTCCGCCAGGTCTCCCATCGTGATCTTGCCCTTGGGCACGGAGATGCCCGGGGCGGTGTGCGGGTCGCGGGCCTCGTCGACGACCGCCTCGCCCAGCCGGCCGGCATACAGCGACTCCACTCCGTGGGTGCGAAGCTCGCGGTAGGCAGCGGCCATGTCGGGATTGCGGAAGACCGAGCCCACCGCCGGTGCGGCTCCGTCTCGCAGGAAGACCCGCGCCGTCTCCGGGAACATTGAGAACCGCGCGGCGTTGGCCTGGGTCTGGTCATGGAAAGTCTGGTCCACGACGAAACCACGGCGGGCGATCTCCTCGGCAGGCTTCATCAGGTCGCCGAAGCGCATCGTGCCGAAGGAGTTGACCGCCTTGGCCCACGTTGCGGGGCTTCCGGGCACCCCGACGCTCAGCCCGGAGTTGACCGCCTTGGTGAACGCCATCGGCGTGCCGTCGGGCTCCTGGAAGACGTGCTCGTCGAACGTGGGGTCGGACGGAGCGGCCTCGCGGCCGTCGATGGTCTTCACCTGTCCCGACTGCGCGTCGTAGAACAGGAAGAAGCCACCGCCGCCGATACCGGTGGAGTAGGGCTCGGTGACGCCGAGGGCCGCTGCCGTCGCGACCGCCGCATCGGCAGCATTGCCACCCGCCTTCAGGACGTCGATGCCAACTTGGCTGGCGACGGCGTCGACGGACGAGACGGCTCCTCCACCACCCCGCATGACGGGGACTTTGGGAAGGACATTCGTGACGGGCTTCGGGCCGTTGGCGGTCGGTGTCGTGGGCGTTGCCGTGGCCGAGATGGGGAGGGCGAGCATGAGGCAAGCTGCTGCGCCACCACTGATAGCCAGGAGGGTTCGTGGTCTGCTCATCCCTCGACGCTAGGGCGGGTGCTCCGCGATCGCATGCCGAGAGAGCCGGCACCATGGCTCGGCGGGGACGTTGGGCTGCGGCGGGTTGGGCTGCGGCGGGTTGGGCTGCGAGTAGTCAGGTCCCGGGCGAGAGCAGTGTCGTGGTCCCGTCGGCCACCAGGACCGCGGGCCCGGCGAGCTCGACCTCGTCCCCGGGGAGGGCCCGGACGCGCAGCCGTCCGCCGGGGACGTCGACGGTCCACTCGTCGCCTTCTCCGCCGGCCCACCACCGGGTCGCCAGGGCCGCGGCGCACACCCCCGTGCCGCAGGAGCGGGTCTCCCCCACTCCGCGCTCGTGGACCCGCATGGCCACGTGCCCGCGGCCCAGCGGCCGGACGAACTCGACGTTGGTGCCTTCCGGAGGCTGGGGCTTCACGGCCGGGGGTCGAGTCAGGTCGAGTCGCTCGAGGTCGACCTGCTCCGGCAGCGCCACCACGGTGTGGGGATTGCCCATATCGATGCTGAGCGCCGAGAAGGGGTCATAACCGGGCACGTGGACGAGGGAGTCGAAGCCCTCAGCGTTCGCCTTGTCGGCGTGGGCCAGGCGCCACGACCCCATCCCCACGGCGATGGTTCCACCGGGCTCGAAGCGGATGGTCTTGACGCCGGCGCGGGTCGCGATGGCGAACTCGTCCGCGATCTCCAGGCCCTCGCGGCGTAGGTACACCGCGAAGACGCGGGTGCCGTTGCCGCACATCTCGGCAACGCTGCCGTCGGCATTCCGGTAGTCCATGAACCACGGTGCCTGCCGCGCCTGTTCGCGCACGTCCGCCTCCTCGGCGGCGCTGGTCGGGACGACGCGAATGACCCCGTCGCCGCCGATGCCGGCACGGCGATCGGCCAGGAGCGCGACCTGGGTCGCGGTGAGGTCGAGAGCGCCCTCGAGGTCGGGAACTAGGACGAAGTCGTTCTCCGTGCCGTGACCCTTCGCGAAGGGCAGCTCGTCAGCCATGCGGACCATTGTCGCCCACCGTCCCACGCACGATGGCCAAGGCGCGGTGTAACAGAGCGGCGCCGGCCTCGGACGGCCCGGCGGCCTCGGCCGGCCCACCTGTCTCCCGAGACACGTCGAGCCAGTGGATTCGCGGATCAGGGCGGAACCACGACTCCTGCCGGCGCGCGAAGCGTCGGGTGGCCTGCGCGGTGTCGCGGCGGGCCTGCTGCTCGCTCATCGTGCCGTCGATCTGCGCCAGCGCCTGCGCGTAGCCGAGCGCCCGCGAAGCCGTCCGGCCCTCTCGCAGGCCCAGGCGCTCGAGGCCTCGGACCTCCTCCACCAACCCCGCCTCCCACATCCGGTCGACCCGCGCGTCGATCCTCGCGTCCAGCTCCTCACGGTCGAGCGCCAGACCGATCACCACAGTCGGCCGCACGAACTCCCGGGCGGGCATCGTCGCCGAGAAGGCGCGGCCGGTCAGCTCGATGACCTCCAGCGCCCGCACGACGCGCCGCACGTTGTTGGGCTGGATCTCGTGCGCAGCCACCGGGTCCCGCGCGCGGAGCCGCTGGTACATCGCCGCGGGCCCCTGCAGAGCCGCCTCGCCCTCCAGTCGCCGCCGCACAGCCGGGTCGGTCGGCGGGATCTCCAGGTGGTCGAGGGCTGCTCGGACGTACAGTCCCGATCCGCCCACGAGCACCGGCACCCGACCATGGCCCAGAATGCCCGCAATGTCCGCCCGGGACCCCTGCTGGTAGGCGGCCACGCTGGCCTCCTGAGTGACCTCCAGGACGTCGAGCTGGTGATGGGGTATGCCGCGGCGCTCGGTGACGGGGACCTTGGCCGTTCCGATGTCCATTCCCCGGTAGAGCTGGAGCGCGTCGGCATTGACGATCTCCCCGCCGAGGGCTTCGGCGAGGTCGAGGGCCAGCTTGGACTTACCCGTGGCGGTCGCTCCGACCACAGCCACCACCTCGGGGCGACGGAGAGCACCCGCCGGACTCACCGGCATACCGCTTAGAGGTCGTGGTCGTCGGGAGCGTCGTGCCCGAACGGGTCGGGATCGACCCCGGGCATCCAGCTGTGCCCGGGGGTCCCCCAGCCGTTGCGCTTCACCGTCTTTCGCGCCTTCCGGGACCAGCGGTCGTTGAGGCGGTCGATGTACAGGAAGCCGTTCAGGTGGTCGTACTCGTGCTGCATGCACCGCGCGAACCAGCCGGTCGTCTGGAAGTCGAGCTCCTGGCCGTTGACGTCATAGCCGGTGACGTGGGCGGTCAGCCCGCGCCGCAGTGGAAACGACTCGCCGGGCACCGAGAGACAGCCCTCGGACTCGTCGTGCGGGTCTGGCTCGCCGACTGCCGGCTTCGATGCGGTGAGGTAGGGGTTGACGATCGCGCCGAGGGTGGGCACCCCGTCGTTGTTGTCCATCGACCAGGTGAAAACCCGCAGCCCGACACCGATCTGGGGCGCTGCGAGACCCACGCCGTTTGCTGCCTTCTGCGTCTCGAACATGTCCTGGACGAGCGAGGCCAGCTCGCCGTCGAAGTGCTCGACGGCTTGGGCGCGACGGTGGAGCACGGGCTCGCCGGTGATCACGATGGGCCGCACGGTCATGGCGCACATCTTGGCAGAGCCTCCGGAGGAGGGGTTCGCGAGCAGGTTCCGGAGGGCGGGAGTCAGCGATGAGCCCCCGCCGGAATCCGGCGGGGGCCAATCGTGCAAAGGTCACGCGACCAGCTCAGCCTCGAGGGTGATCGGCACGGCCTTGAGCGCCTGGCTCACCGGGCAGCCGGTCTTGGCGCCCTCCGCGGCCTCCGCGAACTGCTCCGCGGTGATGCCCGGAACTGCGCCACGGACCTTCAGCACGATGCCGGTGATGCCGGTGCCGGGCTGGAACGTCACGTCGGCCGTGGTGTCCAGGGTGGTCGGCGGAGTGCCCGCCTGCGCCAGCGCGTGCGAGAGGGCCATCGAGAAGCAGGTCGAGTGGGCGGCGGCGATGAGCTCCTCGGGACTCGTGCGTCCGTTGGCCTCCTCGGCGCGGGATGCCCACGTGACGTCGAAGGTGCCGATACCCGAGGAGTTGAGGGTCACCTGACCCTGCCCCTCCATCAAAGACCCTTCCCAATGGGCGGACGCGTTGCGAGTGGTTGCCATCCTTGGTGCTCCTCACGATCAGGGGGTATGCCGGCCGGGCCAGTCGGGCGGCCTTGGTCCACCTTCGCGGCGCGGGACGCCATCCGCAAGGGCTGCCCTTTCCTGCGCGGCGGCTCCGGTAGCGCAGGGACGTTCGGCTCTTGGACGGCCCGAGCCGGCGTTCGATCGTGAAATTGACACCCCAAGTGGATCCGTGGATCCGGATAGGTGAGGTGCGAGATGCTTGGTGGAAGGCCCTCGAAGGCTGCGACGGTTCTCTCTGCAATGACCGCGATCGTGGCCGTGGCAGCGTCCGCGTGGACTCTGGCGGACCCAGGGCTCCTTCACGGTCCGCCCGCGATGAACGGCTCGGCGCGGGGGACCGCGGTGGTGATGCTGGCCGTGGCCATACCGGTGCTGGCAGCGTCGATGGGCCGAGCCCACGCCGGATCGGCAGCCGCACTGGTGACCTGGGCAGGAGCGTTGCTGTATATCGTGTACAACTCGATCCTGTTCCTGTTCCTGACCCCCTTCAACTCCGCATTCCTCCTCTGCGTGGGGATGCTCGGTCTGTCGGTGTGGTCGGTCGAGCTCTTGCGCACGAGCGTAGGGATGCGAGCCCTCGCGGGGCGCTTCTCACCCCACGCGCCGGTCCGCGGCGTGGCGGTCTACGTGTGGATCGTCGTGGCGCTCAACGCCGGGGCCTGGCTCGGGCGGATCGTGCCTGCGCTGTCAGACATCTACCCGGAGAACCTCATGCTGGGTACCGGAGTGGCGACCAACGCCATCTACGTGCAGGACCTCGCGCTGTGGCTGCCCCTGATGGCGGTCTCGGCGTACTGGCTTTACCGGCGTGAGGCGCGCGGGCTCGTGATCTGCTCCGCAGTCCTGGCGATGTGGGTCATCGAGAGCATCAGCATCTCGGTGGACCAGTGGATGGGCCACGTCGCCGATCCCACGGCGACGGTCGTGTCGCCCGACCTGGTAGACCCGTTCGTCCTGCTGGCGATCATCGGCCTGGTCCCGGTCTGGCTCATGCTCCGCAACATGCTGCCCGCGGACGAAGCAGTCCGGGCGCCCAAGCTGCCTGCGACACAGGCGGGCCGAACTGGCTGAGGAATCAAGCCAGTCGGGCAGAGCGGCGAACCTAACCCAGCCGAGCGGACAGCTGAGACCGACAGCCACGCCGGGCAGATGCCTAGACCGTGCGATGACTAGACCGTGCAGGCGGCGCCGGACACCAGTGCCGGGGCTGGCCTCCCGATGGTGGGCATGCCGAGGGAGACCGCGGGCTTGCCCGGCACCGGGGCGTCTTGCAGCGCCTGCCAGGCGTCCCCGCCGGCAGTCCGCCGGACGGCATACGGACCGCCCTGGAGCGCCGAGTCGGCAACCAGGTGGTGGGGGGCGCCGTAGGTGACTCCAACAGTGACCATGTCGCCGGGGCGCGGCCGTTCCGCGCTCTCTGGCACGGCGAGGTGGACGAGGCGGTTGTCACGCGCGCGGCCGGAGAGGCGGGCGGTCTCGGCGTCCTTGCGGCCCTCGCCTGTGGCGACGAGGACTTCGACCTCGGTGCCCTCGAGGCGCCGGTTCTCGGCCCACGAGACCTCCTCCTGGACCGCGATCAGCCGGTCGTAGCGGGCCTGCACGACAGCCTTCGGCAGCTGGTCGGGCATGGTGGCCGCCGGGGTGCCCGGGCGGATGGAGTACTGGAAGGTGAACGCGCTGGAGAACCGCGCCTCGCGCACGACCCGCAAGGTCTCCTCGAAGTCGGCCTCCGTCTCCCCCGGGAAGCCCACGATGATGTCGGTGGTGATCGCCGCACCGGGGATCTGAGCACGAACCTTGTCGAGGATGCCGAGGTACTTCGCGCTGCGGTAGGAGCGGCGCATGTCCCGGAGCACCCTGTCGGATCCGGACTGCAGCGGCATGTGCAGGCTGGGCATCACGTTGGGAGTCTCGGCCATGGCCGCGATGACGTCGTCGGTGAAAGCCGCCGGGTGGGGGCTGGTGAACCGGACCCGCTCCAGGCCGTCGACCTCGCCGCACGCACGCAGCAGCTTTCCGAACGCAAGCCGGTCGCCGAACACGACACCGTATGTGTTGACGTTCTGACCGAGCAGGGTGATCTCGACGACGCCCTGGTCGACGAGCGCCTGGACCTCCGCGAGGATCTCGCCCGGGCGCCGGTCCATCTCCTTGCCGCGCAGGCTGGGGACGATGCAGAAGGTGCAGGTGTTGTTGCACCCGACGGAGATGGACACCCAGCCGCTGTAGGCGGAGTCGCGACGGGTCGGCAGCGTGCTCGGGAACGTCTCGAGCGACTCGAGGATCTCGATTTCAGCGCGCTTGTTGTGGCGCGCGCGCTCGAGCAGCGCCGGGAGCGAGCCGATGTTGTGCGTGCCGAAGACGACGTCGACCCAGGGCGCGCGCTGCACGATGGTGGCCCGGTCCTTCTGCGCCATGCAGCCGCCGACGGCGATCTGCATGTCCGGGTTACGGGTCTTGGCTGGGCGCAGCTGACCGAGGTTGCCGTAGAGCTTGTTGTCGGCGTTCTCGCGCACCGCGCAGGTATTGAAGACCACGACGTCGGCGGTCTCAGGTCTCTCGGACTCGGGAAGGCTGGCGAGGTCGACGTAGCCCGCGGTCTCCAGGAGTCCCGCGAGGCGCTCGGAGTCGTGGACGTTCATCTGGCACCCGTGGGTGCGCACGTCGTAGGTCTTGTGCGTGGTCTGTGTGGTCATCGCACCGTCAAGGGTACGTGCAACCCGGGGGCGGTCAGCCCGGCTACGGCTTGGCCACATAGTGATAGACCTCGGCCACCAGGTCAGGCCAATCGGCACGCGGCCCGGCGTCAGGCATGACGCTCAGTCGCGCTGGTGCTCGGGGGCGTCGGCGATGGCCTCCCGAACGACCCTCATCGCGATCTCGGTGGGATAGCCCTTGCGGGCGAGCATGCCGGCAAGTCGGCGAGCTTGGACCGTGGCATCGAGGCCGTGCATGGTGCGAAGCTTCTTGGCCACCAGCTGACGGGCCCGATCGCGCTCGGACTCGGAGTCGACTCCCGCGAGGGCGGCGCTGGTTGTCTCATCGTCGATCCCTCGCCGGCGCAGCTCGTGGGCGAGCGCCTGCCGGGCCAGGCCACGGCCTGCCTGCTGGGACCTGACCAGCATCGCGGCGTAGGCGTCGTCGTCCACCAGCCCGACCCCTTCCATGCGGTCGAGCACGGTCTCGGCCACATCATCGGGGCAGTTGCGCTGACGGAGCTTGTCACGCAGCTGCTGGCGACTCCGCGGCGCCATGGAGAGCTGTCGAAGGACGATCTTGCGGGCAATGTCGTGCGGGTCCGGCTCGCTGTGAGGATTCCGCGGCGTGCGGGCCCGCGCGGGCCCCTCCGGGGTGAGCTCACCGGTCGACGAGGTGGCGGCCAAGGCGGCGCCGAGTGCCGCCTTGGCCGCTTGATGCCTGCTGTCGGTCATGCTGTCCGTTCCTTGTGGTGCCGCGCCCGCTCGGGGCCGGATCAGAACTCGACAGGAACCTCGGGCACCCCCTCTGCAGCCGGCCGATCCACCTGAGGACCGACCCCGAGCTTCTCCTTGATCTTCTTCTCGATCTCGTCGGCAAGATCGGGGTTGTCCCTCAGGAAAGCGCGGGCGTTCTCCTTGCCCTGACCGAGCTGATCGCCCTCGTAGGTGTACCAAGCTCCGGCCTTGCGGACGAACCCGTGTTCGACACCCATGTCGATCAGGCCGCCCTCCCGGGAGATGCCGTGGCCGTAGATGATGTCGAACTCGGCCTGCTTGAACGGCGGGGAGACCTTGTTCTTGACGACCTTGACTCGCGTGCGGTTGCCGACCGGGTCGGAGCCGTCCTTGAGCGTCTCGATGCGCCGGACATCGAGCCGCACCGACGCATAGAACTTCAGCGCCTTGCCACCCGTCGTCGTCTCGGGAGACCCAAAGAGGACCCCGATCTTCTCCCGCAGCTGGTTGATGAAGATCGCGGTCGTGCCCGTGCTGTTGAGGGCACCGGTCAGCTTGCGCAGCGCCTGCGACATCAGCCGAGCCTGCAGGCCGACGTGGTTGTCGCCCATCTCGCCCTCGATCTCGGCGCGCGGCACCAGCGCAGCGACCGAGTCGATCACGATGATGTCGAGGGCGCCGGAGCGAATCAGCATGTCGGCGATCTCAAGCGCCTGCTCGCCGGTGTCTGGCTGACTCACGAGCAGCGAATCGATGTCGACACCAAGCTTTTTCGCATACTCAGGGTCGAGCGCGTGCTCGGCGTCGATGAAGGCCGCGATGCCACCGTTCTTCTGCGCGTTGGCAACTGCGTGGAGGGCCACAGTGGTCTTGCCACTGCTCTCCGGCCCGTAGATCTCGACGATCCGGCCCTTGGGCAGGCCACCGATGCCCAGCGCCACGTCGAGGGCAATGGACCCGGTCGGGATCACGTCAATCGGGGGGCGGACGTCGTCACCCAGCCGCATCACAGCACCCTTGCCGTGCGACTTCTCGATCTGCGCCATCACTACTGCGAGCGATTTCGCGCGATCGGCGCCAGCTGCTGCGCTAGCCATGCCTACACCTGCTTTCTTCCGGTCGTCTCGGTCGCGTCCACCTTCGACCCGTCTCGGGGCTGTTTTCTTTGCCATCGGGTCAGACGCTAGAAGGTCGCACCGACAGCCACTTCCAACCGCAGCAGGGCTGTGGACAGTGTGACGACGACGCCACCTCCTGTGCACAACCTACCGAACACGTGTTCGAAGGCAAGCCCATCCCCTGCGACACGCCGTCGCGCCCCGACCGGCCCTACCGTCCTGCTCGGCCCGGGCCAACCCACATACTTTGCCCCAGGGAGGAGGAGAGGCAGGCGCCATGGACATCTGGTTCATCGACGACAGGGGAACCCACGCGCACCCGCGTGTCGAGCTCGAGGCCCTCTTGGCCCGCAGTGACGGATTCGTCTGGGTCGACATCCCCGAGTTCGACGCCGACGCCGAGTCGGTGCTCACCGACACCTTCGGCGCCCACGAGCTCGTCCTGCGCGCATGCCGGGAGCGGAACTTCGTCCCAACGGTCCACAGCTACGAGCAGCACGTCTTCGTCATCGTGCACACGCCGTTGCCGGGCGAGGGTGGCCACGTGCACCTGCTCGAGCTCGACCAGCTCATCGGCCAGAGTTACCTCGTGACCGTGCACGGGCCCCGCAACCCGGTGGTCGCCTCCTCCGATGCCACCGCCGACACCGACCAGGTCCGACACCGCATCGAGACCGGGCGATTCCACCCCGCGACGCCGGGCGAGCTCTTCTATGCGATTGGCTCGGCCGTGGCGCGCCGCGACGGTGCAGTGGTGCGTTCCGTGGCGCAGCGCCTCCCCGCCCTGGAGCTGCGGGTCATGGCCTCCGAATTCGCCCGCCCCGAGGAGCTCTTGGAGGAGCTGTTCCTGCTGCGTCATGAGCTGCTGATCGCGCGCACGATGGCGAGCCAGGCCCATGACATCTTCGCGCGCCTCTCCGGCCTCGAGCGTTTCGTCGGCGAGGACCTGCGACGGCACGCCCGAGATCTCTCCGAACAGTTCGAGCGATCCCGCAGTGTTGCCGACGGGGAGAGCCAGTTCCTGTTCGGCGTCATCGACCTGTACCAGACGCGGGTCACCACGAAGATGACCGTGGCGATGGAGCGGCTGGCGGTGATCGCGGCGGTCACGCTGCCGGTCACCGCCATCGCGTCGATCTACGGGATGAACGTCATCGTCAGCTCCCGCACCCACGTGGTGCACCTGGTGATCGTCCTCGCCGTCATGGCCGCGATCAGCGCCTGGCTGCTGCGCTGGGCGAAGCGGCAGGGCTGGTGGTAAGCGGCGTCAGTGGCTGGCTGTCTCCCGCGCCTTGATCAGGCTCTGGCGGAGGTCCTTGATCGCCTTCTCCACGCCCTCGGTCAGCGCATCGGCCACACCCGTGGCAGTGGCGCCCGCGACGCGGGCCTGGGCCCGACCCTTGGCGATCCGGCTCCGCACGTCGGAAATCAGGGCTGCGATTCGGTCGTCGGCTTCCATCCTCGCCAGATGGGCCTGGACCTCCAGGTCATCGATGCGCCCGGCCCACTGCTCGAACCGCGCCTGCGCAACCTCGGTACGCAGCGCAAGGATCTCGGCCTCCAGCTCCTCGATGCGCTTCTCGGGTGAGGCCTTGTCCTGTGTGCTCATGACTGCACTCCTCGTTGTCGTGGCCGGCATTCGGCCTGCCTTCATGCTGGGCAGAAACCTGCTGAGGACGGCAGGGACCAACGACCCGGCCCGAGCGTGTCAAGGCAGCGGAAGGGCCCGGACAGACCACCTGTCTGGACCACCGGGCCGAGCAGGCCACACGCGAAGGGCCGAGCAGGCCACACCCGACGGGCCGAGCAGGCCACGCCCGAGGGGCCCAGCAGGCCATACCGAAGGCAAGGAAGGCCACACCCGTCAGGAAAGCAGCAGACCCTCCAGGCGCCGCGCCGTGCCGAGCACGCCGACCAGGCCCATCGCCACGAGGTAGGCCACGTGCCAGAGCACGCCGGCCCCAACGTCGCCGAGCATCAGCGCCCGCTCCAGGGCCACGCCGTGGTAGAGGGGCGTGGCCTGGACGAGCCACTGCAATGACGTGGGATAGGTCGACAGTGGGAAGAAGGTCGCCGAGAAGAGGAACATCGGCTGCACGGCGAGGGTGACGTAGTCGAAGTCAACCCACGAGCGCATGAATGTCGTGGCGAACATGCCGATCGCCGCGAAGGCGAAGCCGATGAAGACGGCTGCCGGAAGGGCCAGCAGCGTCCACCACGACCGCACCGTACCCGTCAGGCCGGCGACGACCAGGAACATCGCTGAGTAGAGGGCGCCCCGGATCAACGCCCATGAGACCTCACCGAGGGCGATGTCGCGCGGGCCCATCGGCGTCGCCAGCACCGCGTCGTAGAGCTTGGCGTAGCGCAGCTTGAAGAACACGTTGAAGGTCGAGTCGAAGACCGCGCCGTTCATCGCGGAGGACGCGAGCAGGGCCGGGGCGACGAACATCGCGTAGCTCACCGACATCCCGCTGTCGGTGGTGACGGTGCGCACCAGGGAACCCAGGCCGATGCCGAGGGAGAACAGGTAGAACACCGGCTCCGCGAAACCCGTGACCAAGGCGATCCACCCGTGCCGGAACGCCGTGATGTTGCGCTCCACCATCCTGCGCGCAAGGCCCGCGCCCGCCGGGATCGGCAGGAGCCGCGCCAGCCGCGCAGCAGGGGGTGCAGCGACAGTCACGGGACCAGCCTCCGGCGGAACGACATGACCGCAAGCACCCAGCCCACCGCGATGAAGGCGCACAGCACCAACAGGTGCACCGCCAGGGCGCCCCAGGACACCGCGCCCATGGAAGCCATGCGGCTCGCCTCGACGCCATGCCACAGCGGGGTGACCCATGCGAGGGGCTGCATCCAGGAGGGCAGCTGGGTGACCGGGAAGAACGTGCCCGAGAAGAGCATGAGTGGCGTCATCACCCACCGGTAGAGGATGTTGAACCCGTCATCACCCTCCTGCCGCGCGGTGAAGGCGAAGATCGGGACCGTGAACGCCATCCCGGTCAGCACCGCCACGGGCAGGCACAGGAGCGCCCACCACGAGCCGAAGCCACCGAACAGCGCCGCCACGCCCATGAAGATGGAGGTGGCCACGACGAGGTGTCCGGCCACGGTCAGGAGGTGTCCGAGCAGGACGTCTGTGACCGCCAGCGGAGTCGCCAGCATCGCGTGGTAGCCCATGTTCCACTTGATGTAGCCGAGGACCTGGTAGGTCGACTCGCCGTTGGCGACCCACATCGCCTGGGTCGCCACGATGGCCGGGACCACGAAGTGCAGGTAGGAAGTGCCGCCGACGCCACCCGCCTGCCGGTCGACGAGCGAGCCGAGCCCGACTCCCATGGACAGCAGGAAGAGCAGGGGCGAGAGGAACCTGCCGATGATGCTGCCGCGCCATGTGCGCCGGTAGACGGCCACGAAGTACTCGCTCACCGCCAGCACGCGTTCGGCGAGCGAGAGAGGCGGTCGTATGCCGTGGCTGCCGCGGGCCGCAGAAACCGGGTCGGCCGGGGTGGCCGAGTTGGCCGAGTTGGCAGGAGTCATCGAGGCAGCCATGGTCAGTCCACCAGCGTTCGCCCGGTGAGGTGGAGGAACACATCCTCCAGGGTGGACCGGCGCACCAGCGACGACAGCGGCTCGACGCCTCGGGCATGGACCTCAGCCGAGGCCTCGTCGCCGTCCTCGACGTAGACGAGCAACCGGTCGGGGAGCACCTCCACGCGCTTGCCGACCCCCTCGACCACCTCGGCGAAGGTGCGGTGGTCCTCGGCGTCGAACCGCAGCTCGAGCACCTCCCGCGTGGAGAAGCGCTCGATGAGCTGGCGGGGGGAGCCCTCGGCCACGATCTTGCCGTGGTCCATGACCACCAGCCGGTCGCAGAGCTGCTCGGCCTCGTCCATGTAGTGGGTGGTCAGCACCTGGGTGACGCCAGATCGCTTGAGGCGGAACAGCCGATCCCACAGCACGTGACGTGCCTGCGGGTCGAGGCCCGTCGTCGGCTCGTCGAGCAAGAGGACCTCGGGCGAGTTGATCAGGGACCTGGCGATCGTGAGCCGGCGCTTCATGCCCCCGGACAGCGGCTCCACGCGGTCGTTGGCGCGGTCGGACAGCTGGGCGAAGTCGAGCAGCTCAACGGCCCGCTCGCGCACTTCCCGCCGGGATAGCCCGAAGTAACGGCCGTAGATCCAGAGGTTCTCCTGGACGGTCAGCTCCTCGTCGAGGGTGTCGCGCTGGGGGACGACGCCCAGGCGGGCCCGGATCTGGGGGCCGTGGGTTGCAGGATCCTGCCCGAAGAGCCGCAGGGTGCCACCGCTGAGAGGGGACACGCACCCGACCATGCGCATGGTCGAGGACTTGCCCGCGCCGTTGGGGCCGAGAAAGCCGAAGCACTCGCCCCGCCGCACCGCGAAGTCGATGCCGTCGACGGCCGTGAAGTCGCCGAACTTCTTCCGCAGCCCGGTCGCCTCGAGCAGGATCTCGTCATCGCTCACCGACCTCACGGTAGCGACCGCTCCCGACAGCGCTCATCCCCTTTACGGCGCGCTGCTTGCCGCCCTGATGCCCTCCAGAAGGCCTCGCACGATCGTCGCAGCCGGCGCGCTACGCGTGCTGGCGTGCCCCGTGCCGGCCCAGAGGTGCACCAGCTCGGCCTGGCCCGTGGCCTTGCCGTAGGCGCGCAGAGGCGCGGTGAGGTGGTGCACGTGTGGGTATGCCGCAGGCGCACCTTCCGTGAACTGTGCAGTCCACGAGGTGGTCAGGGCACGGGCACTTCGCCCGGTGAAGGCGCGCGTCACCACCGTTCCGTGCCGCGTGGTGAGCGCGTCGCGGTGGACCGGAGCCGTACCGGCCTCGTCGCTGGCCAGGAATGCAGTGCCGAAGGCCACCCCGGTGGCTCCGAGGTCGAGCAGGTCTCGGGCACCCGAGGCATCCATCACGCCACCGGCGGCCATGACCGGAAGCCGCGAGGCGCTGCGAAGGGCCTGGACGAGGTCGCGCACGTCCGGCTGCCGGTCGCCCGAGTCGACCGGCCCACCCCGGTGGCCTCCGGCCTCCCAACCCTGCGCGATGACGCCGTCGACGCCAAGCTCCGCCGCCCACGCGACCTCGGCCGGATCGTTGACGGTGGTCCAGACCTCGATGCCGACCCGCTGCAGCGCATCGACGACGTCTGCGGGCGGCCACGCGAACGCGAACGACACCAGCGCCGGCCGCTCCTCGGCCAGAACGGCCACCTTGTCGCCGAACCAGTCGTCGTCCCAGCGCGGGGTCCCGAGGGTCACCCCCGCCGCGGCCGCCCACGGAGCCAGCAGGCCGGCATACGCCTCCGCCTGTTGCTGCTTGCCGGGATCGTCCGGGGAGGGCGCGAAGATGTTGACCCCGAAGGGCCGCTGCGTGCGCGAGCGCAGCTCGCGGACCTGGTGCCGCAGCCGGTCGGGGGTGAGGTAGGCACCGGCCAGAAAGCCGAAACCACCGGCGCCGGTGACTGCAGCCACGAGGTCGACCGTGGTGGGACCACCGGCCATGGGGGCCAGGACTACTGGGGTGTCGACCACAGTCATGGGTGTCACCGGGCCGGCTTGACGTCCTTGCCGAGGCGCCGCCACTCGGGGACGTCCATGTCGTCACAGAGCGCGAGCCAGACCCGCCGCGGCGGCTCGCCGTCGGCCAGGGCCCGCTCGACCGTACGGTCACCCAGCGCGTGGATCACGTGGTCACGGGCCAGGGTGCCGGCGTAGGCGGCGCCGAACTCGTCGTTCATCAGGGCCCAGAAATGGCTCAGCCGCACCGGGTGAGTCTGTCACATGCGGCCGACGAGGGCTCAGCGCAGGCCGACACAGTCGTGCGCCCAGAACCGGTCGGAGTAGACCAGAGCACCGCTCATCCACGCCTCGTATGCCGTGAGGGTCACCACCTGGAAGGCGGGCTCGGGAATGCGCACACTCGGTCGGGCGAAACCACGCTTGGAGGCGCGCTGGAAGCCCAGGTGGCCGTAGTAGTCCGGATCGCCCTCGACGAACACAGCGGGAGCCCCGGCGTCGTCCGCAGCCTGGAGCGCTCGCGACACGAGGGCCCGGCCGATCCCCGCGCCCCGGTGGTCGGGGTGGACCGAGAGCGGGCTCAGCACGAGGACGTCGACCAGGCGCTCCGGGGCATCGAGCCACGAACGGGTGAGCATCGTGTGCCCAACCATGCGCCGCTCGGACTCGGCCATGAAGGAGAGTCCGTCGTAGGCGTCGCAGGCCTGGAGCGCCCGCACGAGGTGGCCGACCTTCTCGCCCTCCTCACCAAACGCCTTGACCGTGAGGTCGTAGACCGCAGCCTTGTCGCCAGGGCTGTCGGCCCGCTGCAGGCGGATGTTGACCTCAGGATGGTTTGTCCCCACACGCGAGAGGCTACGGGGGCGGCAGTGGCTGCGTCGATCCCGCCTCTCGGCACCGCGTGTCACGACGTCGGCCCGCTTGGGACGAATGACCCGTGTGGGCTATGTCGCTGGGATGGCTTCGTGCGGGACCATTCGTCTGGGCGCCCGCCGGCGGGCCGCTCTTGGGTGACCCGCCGGGGGGCGTAGGAGGCAGCCAAGGCGGGAGCGGGAGATGGCTGGCGACTACTTCGACTTCGACATCGCCATCGAGGGCTCGACGGCGGGCTACCGGGCGAGAGTGGTGGACTCGCCCGCAGGCCAGGCCGGCGGTCAGTTCGACCTGCCGTTCAGTGCGCCCGAGCTCGCGGAGTTCATCGTGGCTGTGGGGCCGCCCCGACTCCCCTCGCGGCGCCTGGTCCCGGCCGAGTCACGCTTGGGCGATGTGGAGGACTTCGGAAAGCGGCTCAACGAGGCGCTCTTCGCGGGGCCGGTGGCGAGCGCCTTCACGCTGAGCCTCGACCGTGCCGCCAGCGCCGGCAAGGGGCTGCGGGTGCGACTACGCCTTTCAGCGGTGCCCGAGCTCGACTCGGTGCCTTGGGAGTACCTGTACAGCCCCAGCCTGCTGCGGTTCCTCACCCTCTCCAACGACACCCCCGTGGTGCGCCTGCTGGATGCGGCGACGCCGGTGCGTGCCGTCGCCGTCGAGCCGCCACTGCGCGTGCTGGCCATGGTCTCGAGCCCCTCTGATGCACCGTCTCTGGACACCAACCGTGAAGTCGAGCTGCTCCGAGCCACGACCAGGGACCTGGTGGACAACGGGCTGATGACGCTGGACGTGCTGCCCGACGCGACCCTCCGGAGCCTCCAGCGAGCCCTCATCGAGACCTACCACGTGTTCCACTTCATCGGGCATGGGGGCTTCGACCAGTCGATCGCCTCAGGAGTGCTGCTGCTCGAGCGGGAGGACGGCATTGGTCACCGGGTCAGCGGGAACCGGCTCGGAACGCTCCTGCACGACGCCAAAGACCTGCAGCTCGCTGTGCTCAACGCCTGCGAGGGGGCACGGACATCTGCCCACAGCGCGTTCTCGGGGGTCGCGCAGACGCTCGTGCAGCAGGGCCTGCCAGCCGTCGTGGCGATGCAGGCTGAGATCTCCGACCGTGCCGCGCTCGCCTTCAGCCACGAGTTCTACTACTTCCTCTGCCGCGGTCTGCCCATCGAGCGGGCCATGTGTGAGGTTCGCAAGGCGATGGCGGTTGCCGACGAGGCCTCTGAGTGGGGCACCGCGGTGCTGCTCCGCTCGGGCACGGAGCAGCCGTTCGCCTTCGCCACCAGCAGACAGGTCGTCGAGCCCGCCCGCGAGGACCGCTGGGAGTCGCTCTATGCCGCCGCGCGCAAGGCGCTCGCGACCGACGCCCACTCCACGGCCCTTCCCATCCTGGAACAGCTCGCGGCCGAGAAGTCGGACTACCGCGACGTGCCCCAGCTTCTGGAGCAGGTCCGGCCGGCCGCCGAAACGAGTGCGGCCGCGGATGCCGAACCGGAAGCCGACCCCGCAGCCGAAGCCGATCCGCAACGTGGTGCGGCGGTTTCCGAGACGGACCCGGGACCCACCGCAGCGGTAGACGAGCCAGCGGACGTGCAGTACGCGCCGCTGCAGTACGCGCCGCTGCAGAACCGGGCGTGGCGGACGCGCCACAGCGCCTGGCTCCTCGCGCCGATTCTGGGCATCGGAGTCTTCACGTTCGTCGGCTTCCTGTACGTCGCCCTGCGGATCCGGCGCCGGAAGTACTGGACGATCGCGGGCGCCTATATCGCGGTCACGGCGTTGGCTCTGGTGCTGGCGGGTGTGTCCTCCGACGGCGATGCCACCAGCACCCTCGCGGGCATGCTGCTGCTCGGGCTGTGGGGCGGTGGGATCGTCCACGGCCTCGTTCTGAACCGTGACTACCTCGAATGGCGCAGCAGGTCCCGGGCATGGTTCGTCGCCTCGGACTCTGGAACTCTGGTGACCACACCCCCGCACGTGGGAAGCGACTCGGCGGTCGCGGCCCCGTCCCGACCCGTGGCGACGGCCACGGTCGACGTCAACACGGCCACGGTCGACGTCAACACGGCGACGGTCGACGTCAACACGGCGACGGCGGCCGTCCTCAGCGCCCTTCCCGGCCTGGACGCGGACTGGGCGAGGCACATCCTTGAGGTGCGAGCAGCGCGCCGCGGCTTCTCCGACGTGGACGACTTCGCGGCGGCGGTCCGCCTCTACCCGCAGCAGCTCGCACGGCTCCGCGACCACGTGACCTTCGGCCCGCGACACTGAAGTGCCCGCTGTCGGAGGGCAGTGGCAGGCTTGGGTCAAATGGCCAAGCAGCAGCATTCCGACGGTCTTCGCGTCCTCGACCGCTTCTCCCCCGCCACCGCGGAGTGGTTCCGGAGCAGTTTCAGCGCGCCCACGGCCGCCCAGGCCGGAGCGTGGGACGCGATCAGCTCGGGCCAGCACGTGCTGGTCGTCGCGCCCACGGGCTCGGGCAAGACCTTGTCGGCCTTCCTCTGGGCCCTCGACCGGCTGGCCAACCAAGCGCCGCCCGAGGAGCGGCTGAAGCGCTGCCGGGTCCTCTACGTCTCGCCCATGAAGGCCCTGGCCGTCGACGTCGAGCGCAACCTCCGCTCCCCGCTGGTCGGCATCGGCCATGCGGCGCGCCGGCTCAGGGTCCCCGTCCCCGCCGTCACCGTCTCGGTGCGCTCTGGCGACACCCCGCCCACCGAGCGGCGCGCCTTCGCCCGCACGCCCACTGACGTGCTCATCACGACCCCAGAGTCGCTGTTCTTGATGCTGACCTCGTCGGTGCGCGACGCCCTGGCCGGCGTCGAGACGGTCATCCTCGACGAAGTGCACGCTGTCGCCGGCACCAAGCGGGGCGCCCACCTCGCCCTCAGCCTTGAGCGGCTCGACGCCCTGCTCGAGCGGCCTGCGCAACGGATCGGGCTGTCGGCGACGGTGGAGCCGGTCGACGAGGTCGCCCGGTTCCTCGCCGGAGGCCGGCCGGTCACCGTCGTCCGACCGCCGTCCCACAAGGAGTGGGACCTCGACGTCGTCGTCCCCATCGCCGACATGTCTGCCCTCGGCGAGGTGATCGAGGACGACCTCAGTGGGCCGGCAGCCGGGCCGGAGCGCCGCACCTCGATCTGGCCCCATGTGGAGGAGCGCATCGTCGACCTCATCGCCAGCCACCGCTCCACCCTCGTCTTCGCCAACTCCCGTCGCCTCGCCGAACGCCTCACCGCCCGGCTCAACGAGATCTGGCAAGACCGCCTCGACGAGGCGGGCGAGGAGGCCAGCGAGCCGCCAGCCGAGCTGGAGGCGCAGGGCGACGGCGGGGAGACGGCCGACCGGACGCCCGAAGCCGAGCCGGCCCACCGGCATACCGCCAATCGCACCCCCGCCGAGCTCATGGCGCAGTCCGGCGCCAGTCAGGGAGTCCCTCCGGTGCTCGCCCGCGCGCACCACGGCTCGGTGAGCAAGGAGCAGCGCCAGCTCATCGAGGAGGACCTCAAGGCCGGCCGGCTCCCGGCGGTCGTCGCGACGAGCAGCCTCGAGCTCGGCATCGACATGGGCGCCGTCGACCTCGTGGTCCAGGTCGAGTCGCCGCCCAGTGTCGCGAGCGGGCTGCAGCGGGTGGGCCGAGCCGGCCACCAGGTCGGCGCCGTCTCCCACGGCGTGCTTTTCCCGAAGTTCCGGGGCGACCTGGTGCAGACCGCGGTGGTCGTCGAGCGCATGCAGTCCGGCGCCATCGAGGCGCTCCGGGTGCCCGCCAACCCGGTCGACGTGCTCGCGCAACAGGTTGTGGCCATGTGCGCGATGGACGCCTGGGAGGTCGACGACCTCGAGCAGCTGGTCCGCCGGGCGGCTCCCTTCGCCGCGCTCCCCCGCTCGATCCTGGAGTCGGTGCTCGACATGCTCTCCGGCCGCTACCCCAGCGACGAGTTCGCCGAGCTGCGGCCGCGCATCGTCTGGGACCGCCTCACCGGCGTGGTCACCGGCCGGCCAGGCGCGCAGCGGCTCGCGGTGACCAGTGGGGGCACGATCCCCGACCGCGGGTTGTATGCCGTGTTCCTGGCTTCCAGCGAGGGCTCCGGTCGGCGGGTCGGCGAGCTCGACGAGGAGATGGTCTACGAGTCGCGGGTCGGCGACGTGTTCACCCTCGGCACCTCGACCTGGCGCATCGAGGACATCACCCACGACCGGGTCCTCGTGACACCCGCACCTGGGCTCCCAGGACGGCTCCCGTTCTGGAAAGGCGACCAGCTGGGGCGGCCCGCCGAGCTCGGGCGAGCCGTGGGCGCGTTCGTCCGCGAGGTGGTCGGGCTGCCGCCGGCAAAGGCGCGCGCGCGGGTTGCAGCGGCCGGACTCGACGAGTGGGCCACCGACAACCTGCTGGCCTACCTGGCCGAGCAGCGCGAAGCGACCAGGCACGTGCCCGACGACCGCACCATCGTGGTCGAGCGGTTCCGCGACGAGATCGGCGACTGGCGCGTTGCGGTGCATTCCCCGTTCGGCGGTCAGGTCCACGCCCCCTGGGCCCTCTGCGTGTCGGCGCGCATGCGGGAGCGCTTCGGGGTCGACGTGCAGGCGATGCACGGCGACGACGGGATCGTGTTCCGCCTGCCCGATGTCGAGTTCGAGGGGGACGCCCGCGGTGGCCTTTCTGTGGGCGCAGAGCTGCTCGAGCTGGTGCGGCTCGACCCCGACGAGGTGCACGACCTCGTCACCGCCGAGATCGGTGGATCGGCGCTGTTCGCCGCTCGGTTCCGCGAGTGCGCCTCCCGGGCCCTGCTGCTGCCGCGCCGGCGCCCCGACCGCCGGCAGCCGCTGTGGCAGCAGCGGCAGCGGGCGGCCCAGCTGCTCGAGGTGGCGAGCCAGTATGCGTCCTTCCCGATCGTGCTGGAGACGGTGCGCGAGTGCCTGCAGGACGTCTTCGACGTCCCGGGGCTCACGGGACTGATGCGCTCGATCGCCTCGCGCGCGGTGAACATGGTCGATGTCGAGACGGCCCAGCCCTCGCCGTTCGCCCGCTCCCTGCTCTTCGGCTACGTCGCCCAGTTCCTCTACGAGGGCGACTCGCCGCTGGCAGAGAAGCGGGCGGCGGCCCTGTCCCTCGACCCGACGCTGCTTGCCGAGCTGCTCGGCCGGGGCGAAGGGCTGTCGTTGCGCGACCTCCTCGACGCGGGCGAGATCGCCCGCACCGAGCGCGAGCTCCAGAGGCTCACGCCCGAGCGGGCCTGCCGTGACGCCGAGGACGTCGCCGATCTGCTGCGGGTGCTGGGCCCGCTGCCGCTGGCCGAGGTGGTGCGCCGGTGCGGTGACGTGGAGCGCAACGTCGTTGGGGGCTGGCTGGTCGACCTCGAGGGAGCCCGCAGGCTGATCCGGGTCCGCGTTGCGGGCGAAGAGCGCTGGACCGCGATCGAGGACGCCGGACGGCTACGCGATGCCTTGGGCGCATCGTTGCCGGTTGGTGTGCCCCAAGCGTTCCTCGAGCCGGCTCGCGACCCCTTGGGTGATCTCGTGGCGCGCTATGCGCGCACCCATGGCCCGTTCTCGGTGCATGCCGTCGCGTCCTGGTGGGGCGTGGGGCCAGCCGTGGCGCTCGACGCCTTGCGGCGGCTGGTGTCGGCCAGCCGGGTGATCGAGGGTGAGCTCCTGCCCCTGGATGCCGGTGGCGGCGCGCACGGCCTCGACTACTGCGACGCCGAAGTGCTCCGCATGCTGCGCCGGCGTTCGCTCGCGGCGCTTCGAGCCGAGGTGGAGCCGGTCCCCGCCGTCGAGCTGGCTCGCTTCCTGCCGCACTGGCAGTCCGTCGGTGGCGGCCTGAGGGGGCGCGAGGGCCTGGTCCGCGTGGTGGAGCAGCTGGCCGGGGCGGTGTTGCCGGCCAGTGCCCTGGAGAGCCTTGTGCTGCCCTCGCGCATCGCCGACTACTCACCCTCGCTGCTCGACGAGCTCACCAGCACGGGCGAGGTGCTGTGGCGCGGTCACGGATCGCTGCCCGGTGACGACGGCTGGGTGTCGCTCCACCTCGCCGACACGGCGCACCTGACGCTGAGCCCTCCCGACGACGACGCTCTCACCGACTCCCAGCAGGCGGTCATGGATGCCCTCTCGTCCGGGGGCGCCTACTTCTTCCGCACCCTCTCTGACGCGGTCCGCAGCACCGACGACGAAGCCCTGCTGGCTGACCTCTGGCACCTGGTCTGGTCCGGGCGACTGACCAACGACACCATCGCACCGCTGCGTGCGCTGCTGTCCGGTGGCCGCACCACCCATCGACGGTCGGCGGCCGCGCCGCGCTCGACGCGCTACGCCGGCCGGCGCGCAGGGCTCGGCACCCTCTCGGGGCAACGCGGTCTGGGCCGGCCGGGCCTGCCCTCGCGCACCGGTCCACCGAGCGGCTCCGGCCGATGGGCTCTGCTGCCCGACGCCGAGGCCGATCCCACTGTGCGCGCCTATGCCACCGCCGAGGTGCTGCTCGATCGCTACGGCGTCCTCACCCGGGGGTCGGTGGCTGCGGAGGGGATCGAGGGCGGATTCGCAGCGGTCTATCGTGTGCTGGCGGCAGCCGAGGAGTCAGGCCGCGTCCGGCGGGGTTACTTCGTGGAGTCGCTCGGGGCGTCCCAGTTCGCCAACACTGGCGCCGTGGACCGGCTGCGGGCAGGAGTCCGGCCCGTCGGCGACGGTGGTGCGCGTCGTCGAGGCCCTTCCGCACTCGTCCTCGCCGCGACCGACCCGGCCAACGCCTACGGCGCCGCCCTCCCGTGGCCGGAGCGGCCGGCCCACGACGACGACGCACTCACCGCGGCGGGTGAGGAGGCGGCCAAGGGGTCGCGCCGGGGACACCAGCCGGCACGCAAGGCAGGGGCACTGGTGGTCCTGGTCGACGGCGAGCTGGTCCTCTACGTCGAGAGGGGCGGCAAGACCCTGCTGTCCTGGACCGACGACCTGCGGTTGCAGAGCGCTGCCGACGCCCTCGCCCTCGCGGTACGGGAGGGAGCCCTCGGCAGGCTGACCGTCGAGAAGGCTGACGGCGATCGGGTGCTCAGTTCAGGCCACCCGCTAGCGAAGGCGCTCTCGGCTGCGGGCTTCCATGCCACGCCCCGTGGGTTGCGGCTGCGGCGCTAGGCAGACGCATGCCCGAGGGTGACACCGTGTGGCGGACCGCCCACCGCCTCAGCCAAGCACTCGCGGGTGAGCCGCTGATCCTGGCCGACCTGCGCTGGCCGTCGCTCGCTACCGCGGCGTTGGCCGGAGATACCACCCTCGAGGTGGCGAGCCGCGGCAAGCACATCCTCCACCGCCTCTCCTCCGGGCTGACCCTTCACTCGCACCTGCGGATGGAGGGCCAGTGGCGCATCGAGTCAACCGAAGGTCTCGCGCCGCGGCAGCTCGCTCATCCTGACCTCAGGGCAGCGCTCGGAACGCGTCGCTGGACCGCCCTCGGAATGCGTCTGGGCATGCTCGACCTGGTGCCGACGGCCCGCGAGGCGGAGCTCGTCGGCCACCTCGGCCCGGATCTGCTCGGGCCGGACTGGGAAGCCGAGATCGCTGTGGCGAACCTCACCCGAGCTGGTACCCCGGTGGGTGCCGCCCTCCTTGACCAGACCAACCTCGCGGGCATCGGAACGATGTGGGCCGCAGAGGTGCTGTTCCTCGAGCGGGTCAACCCCTGGCGGAGCACCTCCGAGCTCGACACGGACCGCCTGAAGGCCATCGTGTCGCGCGCCCAGACGCTCATGGACGCGGCGCGACATCACGCCGTCCAGGCGCCCACGGGGGTCCGCCGGAAGGGAGAGAACACCTACGTGCACAAGAGGTCGGGGCGCCCCTGCCGGCGGTGCGGCACGCCCGTGCGGGTGGCGCAGATCGGGCCGGACCTGCGCGAACGCGCGATGTTCTACTGCCCGGCGTGCCAGGGCGGCCTCGCTCCGGGCGACGACGGCCGTCCGCAACAGCCGCTCGGTGTCATCCGCAAGGGTCCTTATGGCTGAGAAGGCGACCCGACAGCGGCCCACCACCAGCCTCAGCGGCCGCTCCGCGGCGTCCTTAACCCTGCATGTGCCTGACACGACGACAGACGCGACGGCTGCCCAGACCGCGCCGGGCGGGGCACTGGGTGCGCGTGGTCAGGCGGCCGAGGCGGAGACGACGGCTGCCGCCGGCACCGGCAGGGCGACCGGCGCGGACACAGCCTCGGACTCGGCAATGCGCTCGGAGACGTGCCCCATGACCGCAGAAAGCGGCACGTTGAGCGCCGCACAGATGGATCCGAGGAGCTCTGAGGAGGCTTCCTTCTCGCCACGCTCGACCTCGCTCAGGTAGCCCAGCGAGACAGCAGCAGCCGAAGACACCTCGCGCAGGGTGCGCCCCTGCGACTGGCGCTCTTCGCGGAGGACATCGCCAAGCTCTCGGCGGAGCAGGATCATGTCGCCTCCTTCTGCGCTGCGGATGGGATCACGAGGTGATCGGACTGACACTGCCAACGGTACCCCCACTCCCCGACACTCCGCAGGGCAGCCTGTCGCAGATCGCGCGGGCGCTCAGCAGCGGCTCTCCCGATCATCGCCCCCTGCAACATCGCCGTCACCGGGTTTCTTCCGACGCCCCGCCCCACAGTCCTCCAGCCGTTCCTTCAGCGGCCTCACCCGGGGCTTCCCCGGGTGCCGCGTCCGGAGCGAACACCGGAGGTCCCTCCAACACTGCGCTCAGCAGCGCCAGGGCCTCCCGCACGGCCGCCTGTCGAATCGCGGCGCGCCCGCCCTCGAGATCGAACCGCCGCACCCGCTCCACCGAACCAGCCACGACCGCGACGAACACCCGCCCCACCGGCTGGCCGTCCTGTTCGGTAGGCCCCGCCACCCCGGTGGTCGCCACGCCGACGCTCGACCCGACCACCCGGCATACCCCTCGGGCCATCTGGAGAGCCACCTCGGCATGCACCGCTCCCTCGTGCGCCAGCAGCCCACCGTCGACGCCCAGCACCGACTCCTTCAGGTCGGTGCTGTACGACACCACCCCACCGCGCACCACCGCCGAAGCGCCGGCCACGTCGGTGAGGGCACCGCAGAGCAGGCCCCCCGTGAGCGACTCGGCGCAGCCCACGGTGGCGCCGAGCTCGCCGAGCCGTGCGACCACCGCGACCGCAGCCGGGCTCGGGCCGCCATCGCTCACGCTCTGCTCCCCTTCGAACCGGCCGCTCAACGGCCCACTGCCCGGTCAGCGGCGCGCCGAAGCGCCAGCCCACGACGGACGTAGTCGAAGCCGGTCACGAGGGTGACCGCCACGGCCACCAGGAGGACCACCCAGGCCACCCCGTGCCAGACGTCAGCGCCGCTCAACGTCCACAGCGGAAGGATGTAGAGCATCAGGGCAAGTCCTTGGATGGCGGTCTTGAGCTTGCCGCCCCGGCTCGCCGGGATCACCCCATGCGTCATTACGAAGAACCGCAGGGCGGTCACCCCCCACTCGCGCACGAGAACCACGATCGTCACCCACCACGGGATCTCGTCGAGGATCGAGAGGCCGACCAGGGCCATCCCGATCAGCGCCTTGTCGGCGATCGGGTCGACCACCTTCCCGAAGTCGGTCACCAGGCCGTGCCGCCGCGCTACGTCGCCGTCGATGCGGTCGGTGATCATCGCCACGGCGAAGGCAGCCGCAGCCCAGTACCTCAGTGACGGCTCGCGGCCCCCCTCAACCAAGAGCAGCCAGCCGAAGACCGGCACCAGCAGGATGCGCAGCACGGTCAGGCCGTTGGCGATGTTCCAGGCGCTGGGACCCGTGGCGGCGGCGCCCGCAACCGGACTCTTGCCAGCGGTCATCCGGGCACCGCGACGAGGTCGATGCCCTCGCTGCCGACGACCCGTCCGACCACGAAGTCACCCAACGAGACCGTGTCAGGGAGCTCGTCAAGGTCCAAGGAGGTCACGCCGTCGACATCCGGACCCTGGTGGGCGGCCCGGCCCACGACCACCCCCGTCTCGGCGTCGACCTCCTCCAGGAGGACCTCCACCCGCTCACCGACCCGCTCCTCGGCGCGCTGAGCGGTGAGCTGCTCGGCCAGGGCCATCAGCCGCTCGACCCGCTCCCCCACGACGTGCCGGGGCACCTTGTCCCGGTATCCCTCTGCTTCGGTGCCGTCCTCGTCGGAGTAGCCGAAGACGCCCACGACGTCGAGCCGGGCCTGGGTGAGGAACGACTCCAGCTCCGCGACATCGGCCTCCGTCTCGCCGGGGAACCCCACGATCACATTGCTGCGTATGCCGGCCAGTGGGCTCCGCGCCCGCACCTGGCCGAGCAGCTCGAGGAAGGGCTCGGTGCCGCCGAACCGTCGCATGCGCCGCAGCAGCGCCGGGGCCGAGTGCTGGAAGGAGATGTCGAAATAGGGCACGACTCCGTCGGTCGCCGCCATCGCGTCGAGGAGACCGGGGCGGATCTCGGCAGGCTGCAGGTAGGACACCCGGACCCGCTCGATCCCCTCAACCGCGGCGAGCTCCGGCAGCAGCTTCTCCAGCAGCCCGAGGTCGCCCAGGTCCTTGCCGTACGACGTCGAGTTCTCGCTGACCAGGAAGAGCTCGCTCACCCCCTGCTCCGCGAGCCACCGCGCCTCGGCCACCACCTCGGAGGGGCGGCGTGACACGAAAGCGCCGCGGAACATCGGGATGGCGCAGAAGGCGCAGCGCCGATCGCATCCGCTGGCGATCTTCAGCGGTGCCCAGGGGCGGGCATCGAGGCGGCGCCGCATCACGGTCGTCTGCGTCGGAGCCCAGCCGTGGCCGGGCAGGGCGAGCGCCTTCGCGTCTGCCTGCCGGGCCACCGGCGAGAGTGGCAGCAGCCGGCGGCGGTCGCTCGGGAGGTGGGAGGCGGGCCTGTGCCCATCCAGGACTGCGCCCAGGTGCGTCGACAGCTCGGCGTAGGAGTCGAACCCGAGCACCGCATTGGCGTCGGGGAGCTCGTCGGCCAAGGTCTTGCCGTAGCGCTCGGCCAGGCAGCCCACCGCGACAACGGCCTGGGTGCGACCCTGCTCCTTGAGCTCGGCCGCCTCCAGAAGGGTGTCGATCGAGTCCTTCTTGGCCTGCTCGATGAAGCCACAGGTGTTGACAACCGCCACATCGGCATCGGCAGCGTCGTCGACCAGCAGCCAGCCGTCGGCGGCGAGGCGCCCGGCCAGCTCCTCGGAGTCGACCTCGTTGCGGGTGCACCCCAGGGTCACCAGGGCCACGCTGCGCTGCGCCGTCGTCATGCGCACCACTGTAGATGGGCCGGCACCTCGGGCCGCCGTCGCTACAGTTCGGGCCATGACCGCCGTCCCGGACGCACCATCAGCCGCTGCCCGGATCCGCCGCCTCCTCGGCGAGCACCCAGTCCTGGACGGGCACAACGACCTCGCCTGGGAGGCCCGCGAGCAGGTGCGCTACGACTTCGACCGCCTGGACCTCGAGACCGGCACCACCACCACGCAGACCGACCTGCCTCGCCTGCGGGCCGGCGGCGTCGGCGGCCAGTTCTGGTCGGTCTGGGTGCCCTCGACGCTGGCCGGGGACTCCGCAGTCAGCGCCACACTGGAACAGGTCGATGCCGTGCACCAGATGGTGGCGAGGTATGCCGGCCAGCTGGCCTTCGCACGCACCGCCGACGAGGTGGAGGCCGCCTTCGCAGAGGGGCGCATCGCGTCCCTGATGGGTGCCGAGGGCGGCCACTCGATCAACTCCTCCCTTGCGACGCTGCGGCTGCTGCACGTCCTCGGGGTGCGCTACCTCACTCTCACCCACAACGACAACGTGCCGTGGGCCGACTCGGCCACGGACGAGCCTGCGGTCGGCGGGCTGAGCCGCTTCGGCGTCGAGGTGGTCCGCGAGATGAACCGCATCGGCATGCTGGTCGACCTCAGCCACGTCTCCGCGGACACCATGCGGGATGCCCTCCGCGCGACCGAGGCGCCGGTGATGTTCTCCCACTCGTCCGCGCGGGCCGTGTGCGGGCACCCGCGCAACGTCCCCGACGACGTCCTCCAGCAGCTGCCCCGCAACGGCGGCCTCTGCATGGTGACGTTCGTCCCGCGCTTCGTGGCCCCACCGGCATACGACTGGTCGTTGGGGCTGCGCGCGGCCGCCCAGAGCGCGGGCGTCGATGTCCGCGACCACCGCGCCTTCCAGGCCTTCACCGACCACTACCGCTCGGCACACCCCGAGCCGGAGGCCACCCTCGAGGACGTCGTGCGCCACTGCGAGCACGTTCGGGAGGTCGCCGGCATCGACCATGTCGGCCTGGGCGGCGACTATGACGGGACCGACACCCTGCCCGTGGGCCTGGAGGACGTGGCCGGGTACCCGCGTCTGCTGGCCGCCCTCGCCGAGCGCGGCTGGTCCGACGACGACCTCGCGAAGCTCACCTGCCGCAACGCCCTGCGGGTCATGCGCGGGGCCGAGGGGGTGGCCCGCGCCCTCCAGCAGGAGCGGGGACCGAGCCTCGCGACCCTCGCCGAGCTCGACGGGCCGGACGGCGGTCCGGCCCACGACCAGGCGGGCGCGGCGGCGGCCGTGAAGGAGCGGCCGATCGCCGAGGACGCTACGACCGCCAGCGGTGGATAGTGAGGCCGACCACCCGGGCGATGATGAGGGCCACGTACATCACGCCCGCCACCTGCTCGATGATGACGAACGAGCGGGCGAAGGGCAGCACGGCGGTCACGTCGGAGAGGCCCACGCTGGTCAGGTTGGCGAAGGACAGGTACAGGAGCTCGAGGAAGGTGCGCTGGCCCTCGCCCTGATAGGCGACGAACGAACCGGGCCAGATGATCTGGACCGCCATGTATACGTAGGCGAACATCCAGGACACGACCGTGAAGTTCGCGCCCACGGCATAGATCTCGTCGCGGGTGACCCACATGTCCTCGAACAGATAGCGGACCAGGCCGTATGCCGTGTACGCGTAGAAGAGCGCGTGCATCACGGCCGAGACCAGCCCGACGGTGTCGTTGCGGGGATAGACCCCGTCCAGGACGGTGAGCACGACGACGGGTATCCCCAGCAGCACCGCCACCCAGGTCAGGGCCGGCGTGGCGCGGACGGCATAGACGGCGATGGCCAGGACCACCACACCGAAGACGCCGAGCATGATGCGGCCCACACCGGTGTTCCCGGCCAACGGATAGGCGAGCACGGCGATGATCTGCGCGAAGAGGAGAATCGCGGAGGGGCTGTCGCGCGCCCGGCGGCCCAAGACCCGGATGAAGGAAGGCTCCCCTGCTCGCTCCAGCTTGTCGGCCACCACCCCACCCTAGGGAGGACCCGGCCGGTGGGGGCGAATTCGCCCGACGAGACTCCTCCCCCGTGCCCTCCGGAACGCTGAGCGGGGGTCGGCTCCGGCGCCGGCAGGCGGGCTCAGGCGCCGGCGAGGGCGGCTCAGGCGCCGGCGGGAAGGGCCCCGTCGGCCTCCCGGCCGGCCACGCCGCCGACGTCGGACGGCTGCGGGTCGGCCGCCGCCCCCAGGTGGCTCATCGCCGGCCGGTCCCCCGGCTCGTCAGGGATGACGCCCCGACGCAGGGTGACGGCAGCCACGAGCGCCGACCCGGTGGCGGCCATCGCCATCACCAAGGCCATCGGCACCGCCGATCCGGCCCCCATGAGGCCGATCAGGGGCGCCGCCGCCCCGCCGATGACGAACTGGGCAGCGCCCAGCATGGCCGCGGCGGTGCCGGCCGCCTCGCCATGGCGGGTGAGCGCGAGGGCCGGCGTGTTCGGGAAGGTCATGCCCGCAGCGGCGAGCACGAACCACAGCGGAACGAGGATGCCGGGGAGGCCGCCCCAGCCGGTAACGGCAGCGAGGAGCACCAGGAGCGAGGCCACCGAGGCGACGGTCACGGCGCCACGGACCACCCGGCGCGGACCGAACCGGCGGACCACGAGCGGGTTGACCTGCGAACCGGTGAGGAAGCCGAGCGAGTTGGCACCGAAGGCCAGCGCGAACTGCTGAACGCTCAGGCCATAGATGCCCTGGAGCACGAAGGACGAGCCGCCGATGTACGAGAACAGGGTGGCGAAGCCAAGCCCGCTGATGAGTACGAGCCCCACGAAGGGGCGGTCGCGCAGAAGGCTGCCATAGGTGGCCAGCACGGCGCGTGGCTCCAGTGGCCGGCGCCGGGACTCCGGGAGGGTCTCCCTTAGTGCGGTCGCGGCCAGCGTCACCAGACCGATTCCGGCCACCGACAGCATGACGAAGACGCCACGCCACGAGGTGACCTGCAGGACGAACCCACCGAGCGTCGGCGCCAGGACCGGCGCGAGCCCCATGACGAGCATGAGCCGGGACAGGAGGGTGGCGGCGGCGGTCCCGGCGAACAGGTCCCGCACCGTGGCCATGGCCACGACCGCGACGGCGGCGTTGCCGATCCCCTGCAGCACGCGACCCGCCATGAGCAGCTCGACGGTCGGCGCAACGGCACAGAAGAGGGAGGCGAGGATGTGCAGCGCGATTCCGGCGATGAGCGGCTTGCGTCGACCGACGGCGTCGGAGAGCGGCCCGATGAGCAGCTGGCCCAGGCCCATCCCCACCAGGATCCCAGTCAGGGTGCCCTGGACCGCGGACTCCGATGCCCCAAGGTCGCGCGAGATGGACGGCAGCGAGGGCAGGTAGGTGTCGATCGTCAGCGGCCCGATCGCGATCAGCGCCCCGAGCACCAGCACGAACCTGGCGTAGGCACGCCCACGGGGCGCAAGCTGGCTGGTCTCGCCGGTCCCGCCGTCGTGCTCGAGCCCGCCCCGCCACCCCTGTGGCGCGGTTGCAGTGGTGGTTTCCGTGTCGAGTTCGGGGCAGGCAGTCACGGAGAGCGCAACCACATTCGACGCGCACGGTATTCCGCGACCGAGGCTGGTCTCAGGACGTGGTCAGCGCAGCGCCGGGAAGCGGCCGAGTGCGGTCATTCCCGACCGGTGAGCGACCACGCGTCCTCGTCGCCCTCCTCCTCGGCCGCCTCGTAGCTGTCGTAGCTCTCCCGGTTCTCGTCACGGCGACTCCCAGCATCCCGGCGGAGGCGCTCCTCGGGCCCGGAACCGGGTATACCTGGCGTCCGGCGGCCCTCCGGAACGATGGCGTAGGCCTCCCCGCCCTCGCCATAGCCCTCGTCGGCGTAGCCCTCGCCGGCGTAGTCCTCGTCACCGCTGTCAGGGTCGAGGTCCGCGTCCGCGTCGTACGGCTGCTCCCCCGTCGCGTCGGGCACTTCCTCGCCACGCAGCAGCGCCAGCGTGGTCGGCAGGTCGTCCGGCTTGACCAGGACATCGCGCGCCTTGGACCCCTCCGAGGGGCCGACGATGCCACGCGACTCCAGCAGGTCCATCAGCCGGCCTGCCTTGGCGAACCCCACCCGCAGCTTGCGCTGGAGCATCGACGTCGACCCGAACTGGGTGGTGACCACCAGCTCGGCCGCCTGCAGCAGCAGGTCGAGGTCGTCGCCGATGTCGTCCTCGATCTCCTTCTTGACGGCAGCGACCGTCACGTCCTCCCGGTAGACCGGCTTGAGCTGCTCCGTGACGTGCTTGACGACCGCATGGATCTCCGACTCGGTGACCCACGCGCCCTGGACCCGCATCGGCTTGCTGACACCCATGGGGAGGAACAGCGCGTCGCCCTGGCCGATCAGCTTCTCGGCTCCCGCCTGGTCGAGCACGACCCGGCTGTCGGCCAGAGACGACGTCGCGAACGCCATCCGGGACGGCACGTTCGCCTTGATCAGGCCGGTCACGACGTCGACCGAGGGCCGCTGGGTCGCCAGCACGAGGTGGATGCCGGCCGCCCGGGCCAGCTGGGTGATGCGGACGATCGACTCCTCGACATCGCGTGGGGCCACCATCATGAGGTCGGCGAGCTCGTCGACGATCACCAGCAGGTAGGGGTACGGCTGGAACACCCGCTCCGACCCGGGCAGAGGCTTGAGCTTGCCCGACCTCACGGCCTTGTTGAAGTCGTCCAGGTGCTTGAACCCGAACTGCGCCAGGTCGTCGTAGCGCGTGTCCATCTCACGCACGACCCACTGGAGTGCCTCAGCCGCCTTCTTCGGGCTGGTGATGATCGGCGTGATCAGGTGCGGGATCCCCTCGTAGGCATGAAGCTCGACCCGCTTGGGGTCGACGAGCACCATGCGGACCTCGTCGGGGGTCGAGCGCATGAGGATCGAGGTGATCATGGAGTTGACGAAGCTGGACTTGCCCGCTCCTGTGGCGCCGGCCACGAGCAAGTGGGGCATCTTCGCCAGGTTGGCGATCACATAGCCACCCTCGACATCCTTGCCCACGCCGATCACCATGGGGTGCTCGTTGCCGCGTGCCGCCTGTGAGCGGAGCACGTCGCCGAGGCTGACCTTCTCGCGGTCGGCGTTGGGGATCTCGATGCCGATCGCGGACCTGCCCGGGATGGGACTGAGGATGCGCACGTCCGCGGACGCCACGGCATACGCGATGTTCCTGGACAGCGCGGTGACGCGCTCGACCTTGATGCCCGGGCCGAGCTCCACCTCGTAGCGGGTCACCGTCGGGCCCCGCGTGAAACCGGTCACCTGGGCATCGATCTCGAACTGGTCCAGCACCTCGGTCAGCGCCTCGACGACCCGGTCGTTGGCGGCGCTGCGGGTGCGGTGCGGCGAGCCGGGGGCGAGGATGGCGTTGTCGGGGAGTGTGTAGGTGACGTCGCCGGCCAGGGCCAGCTGCTCGACGCGCTGCGGCAGTGGGTGGGTGGGTGGCGCCTCGAGCACGGTCTTGGCGGGTATGCCGTCGGCGGGCTTGCCGTTAACGCCCGCCTTGGCATCGGGGGCGGTCCCCGGAGCGAGGACCCCCGGAGCCGTGGGCCGCCGCTCCCCCGGGCGCAGCCGCCGGCCCGTGACCGGGTCGACCGTCGCCGCTTGCTCGAAGGCCTCGTCGCCGTAGCGGGGGCCGTCGACCTCGCGGGCCGCTCGACGCCTGCGGCCGGTGGGGGTCTCGGCGTCTGCCTCGGCGGCCTCCCCGGACTCCGGGGGCCGGTTGAGGACGAAGTCGCGCAGCTGGGCGAACCGCTCCGGGATCTTGTGGACGGGCGTCGCCGCCATGACAAGGATCCCGAAGAGGCCCAGGAGCACGAGAAGCGGCACCGTGCCATAGATCGAGACTGCTGCGTCGAGGGGGCTGGAGGCGAGGAAGCCGATGATGCCGCCGGCGTCGCGCATGCCGTTGGCGCCGTCCGGAGGGTTGGGGATCCCGTGGGCAACATGCACCAGGCCAGAGGCCGAGAAGGCCAAGGCGGTCAGGCCGACCGCGATGCGCGAGTTGGCCGCTTCATCCTGTGGTGCGCGGAGCATGCGGACGGCCAGGAAGAGCAGCGCCAGCGGGACGGCATAGGCGACCCGGCCGAAGGTGCCGGCGACCACTGCGTGGACGACATCGCCGACCACGCCCTGAAAACCCCACCACTCCCGAGCGGCCACGACGACCGCGAGAGTCAGGAACAGCAGGCCCGCCCCGTCACGCCGGTGCTCGGGCTCGAGGTCCTGTGCCGTGGCCCCGACGCGGCGGACCGCGCCGCCGGTGAGGTGCGCGAAGCCCATCCATGTGCCCCGGATCGCGCGGAGGGGCAGGGGAAGGCCGCCTCCCCTCGGCCGCCGCTTGGGGCCTTGTGCGCGCGAAGGCGTGCGCGTCGGCGTGCGCGTCTGGCTCGGCCTGCGGTTCGCCGGACGCGCGGCACTGTCGCCTCGGGCGCCGCCGCGGGGGCGCGCAGACGTGGACGGACGGGTCGCCATGCTCCGCAGGCTACGCCACAGTCACGCCAGACTCACGCGTCACACGCGCAACGCAGCCCCGGCGATCCCCACCCACACGCATCGAGGCCTCCCGACGGGTGTCTCAGATGACGGGAATCCGCCGGGTCGAGGTCGCCACCTCCTCCGGCGCGCCGCTACCGTCATGGGCAGGTCAAGAGTGCCAGCGCAAAGCCCCGGCTTGCTGGCCGGCAACCCTCCTCCGCGGTGGGGTGCTCCGGGTGACGACCCGGCCGACTGCACGTGCAGCCGGCAAGCGCGGACTCGCGACATCTGGGGCGCCGTTCCAGCTGTCTGTGGGTCCATCGGACTCGCAGAAGGAGTGCCGCACATGTCGGTCGCCAGCATCCCATCCGAGCCAGAGGTGTCCGCCGGCCCGGGGCGCGGACCCACCGTCCGGCCGGAGCGCCGCAGCGCTCCACTGGCCCATGCGCGGGACCGGCTGCGGGCCGTCCCCGCCAGCCCAACGGCATACCCCTCGATCCCCGCGGTCCTCAGCGCCGGCCTGGCGTGTCCCACGTCCGACGGGCGGGTCGTCGACTACGCCAACTTCGACCACGGGGCCTCGACCCCAGCGCTGGTCTCGGTCAAGCAGGCCGTCGACACGGCCCTGCGCACCTACTCCTCGGTGCACCGGGGCAACGGCTACGCGTCGCGGGTCACGAGCGCGTACTACGAGGCGGCCCGCGAGGAGGTGCGGGCCTTCGTCGGTGCGCGCGACGGCGACGAGGTCGTCTTCACCCGCAACACGACGGACTCATTCAACCTGCTGGCCCGGTCGCTTCCCCGCCACACGACGGTGTTCGTCTTCGAGGCCGAGCACCATGCCACGCTGTTGCCCTGGTCCCGACGGCGGACCGTTCGCCTGCCCGTCCCGGCCAGCCTGCGCGACGCCGAGCTCCTGCTCGAGGAGGCCCTGGCGGCGCATGGGGGGCGGCAGCGGCTGGTCGTGCTCTCGGGTGCCTCCAATGTCACGGGCGAGCTATGGCCGGTGCAGCGGTTCTCGGCGATCGCCCGCCGGCATGGCGCCCGGGTGGCCCTGGACGCCGCCCAGTACGCGCCGCACCGGCCCATCGACCTGGAGGCGCTCGACCTCGACTTCGTGGCGTTCTCGGGCCACAAGCTGTACGCGCCCTTCGGCGCGGGCGTGCTTGTGGGCCGGTCCGACTGGCTCGACGCGGCCAGCCCATACCTGGCCGGAGGTGGTGCCACCCGGGCTGTCACCCAGCGGGGCGTCCAGTGGCACACGGGCGCGGCACGACACGAGGCGGGCAGCCCCAACGTCATCGGCGCCGTGGCCCTCGCGGCCGCCTGCGCGTCCATCACCCGCCACCGTCGCGCGATCGAGGAGCACGAGGCCCGGCTCGGCGCCCGGCTGCTCGACGGCCTGCGCGCCATCGACGGCGTCGAGACCTACTCGATCTTCGCCGACGACCACGAGCGGGTCGCCGTGGCCACGTTCACGGTCGACGGCTTGGACGCCTCGCTCGTCTCGACCGCCCTCTCGGCCGAGCACGGGATCGGCGTGCGCGACGGGAAGTTCTGCGCGCACCTGCTCGTCGACGCGCTGGTCGAGGACGTGCTCGACCCGGACGGCCCGACGACGGCGGTGCGGGCCAGCGTCGGGCTGGCCACGACCGATGAGCACGTCGAACGGCTGCTGGCCGCGGTCGCGGAGCTGGCGGCTCAGGGCCCCCGCGGCGAGTACGACTACGTGGAGGGCCGCGGCTGGGTCGCGCGCGGGGCGGTCGAGCTCGACCTCGACCTCCTGTGGTGACGGCGACGCCCGTGGGCGCCTTAGCCCGGTGGGCGCCTGCCTCAGCGCGGTGACGGCCTGAGCCCGGTGGGCACCTGATCTGGTGAGCGGCTGAGCCGATGACCGCCTGAGCGCGGTGACGGCCTGAGCCCGGCTGCTACAGGTCGAAGCAGGCCACGGCCGGCTCGACCAGGCTGCCGAGCCACACCGTCCCGTCGTGCTCCCTAACGCCGGTCGGGAGGTGCCAGTGCGTCGCATCGGCCGAGATGTCATGGACGAGGGCCCCGGAGTCGTCGAACGCAGCGACCCGGACCGTGCGCTGGGGTTCCGGCTTGAGCGAGTCCGGCAGCCGGCGGGCGGCCCGGCGCACCCACCTCGGCCCGCGCTGAAGCCTCGTCAGGAAGGGGTCTTCGGGCGAGGACCAGGTGACCCAGATGAGCCCGTCGCTCCCCCTGGCGATGTTGTCGGGATAGCATGGCATGTCGTCGGCGAAGGCCTCGGACTGCCCTGTGAGCGGGCCCTTCAGCCAGACCCGCTGGATGCGCCGGTGGCCGGTCTCGGCAACGGCGACGAACGACTCGTCGGCGGCCAGCGCCACGCCGTTGGCATACGCCAGCCCGTCGAGCACCACGTCAAGGCGGCCGTTGGGGTCACGGCGGATCAGGCGACCGCTCTGCGTGTCCTCGATCAGGTCGTCCTTCCACCGCTCCACCGGGTAGTACCGCGTCGAGTCGGTGAACCAGATCGTGCCGTCGCTGGCGACGGCGGCGTTGTTGCAGACGGTCAGCGGCTCGCCGGCCGCCGAGAGGGCAAGGGTTTCGATGGCTCCAGAACCCGGTGCCACAGCCAGCAGGCCCACGCGCGCGTCGCACACCAGGAGGCGGCCGTCAGGAAGCCACTCCAGGCCGAGCGGGCGCCCCCCGGTGCTGGCGACCCGCTCCGCCTCGTGGCTGTCGGGGCTGATGCGAAAGATGGCTCCGTCGGCCGTGCCGGTCCAGACATGGCCCTCGTCACCGACGAGGACGTCCTCGGCCCCCGGTCCCGGCACGGGGATGACGGTCAGTTCGCGCACGCCTTGACGCTATCGGACTGGCTCGGCACGCCGGGCAGTGGCGCCCGGGTGTCCCGGTCAGCCGATGGCGTGAGGTCAGTGCGCCCAGTTGTGGCGCCCGTCGCGGGGGCGCGAGTCCGCTCCGAAGAGCACGGACAGCACCGCGAGTGCGACGAGTGCGGCAAGTGCGATGTAGATACCCATGGCAGATATTCTGCCTCTAGATGTTTTGCTGCCACAGTGGCGGTAAAGACAACTGCCATTGATTTTCTGCCAGATGGCTGAGATGCTGCTGGGATGCTGCACAACGTCGCCGTCGCACTGCTTTCGCCGGTCTCCGCCTTCGAGTTCGCCGTGGCCTGCGAGGTCTTCGGAATCGACCGCAGCAGCCAGGGGGTTCCGCGCTTCGAGTTCGCCGTGTGCTCGGAGAAGCCGGGTGAGCCGGTTGCCACCTCGACCGGTTTCGAGGTCCTCGCGCCGCACGGCTTCGACCGCCTCGACGAGGCGGATCTCGTGATCGTCCCGGCGAACGCCCAGGACACCGTCCCGCCCGCGCTGGCCTACGCCCTGCGTGCGGCCGTGGAGCGCGGCGCCTGGGTCATGTCGCTGTGCAGCGGGGCGTTCACCCTCGCCAAGGCGGGCATCCTCGACGGCCGGCGCGCCACCACCCACTGGTTCCACGCCGCCGAGCTCGCCGAGCAGTTCCCCGAGGTCGATGTGGAGCTCGACGTGCTGTACGTCGAGGACGGCACCGTCATCACCTCCGCGGGCACGGCTGCGGGCATCGACGCCAGCCTCCACCTGGTGCGCAAGGAGCTCGGCAGCGCGGTCGCCGCGACGATCGCCCGACGCATGGTCGTGCCCCCCCAGCGAGACGGCGGGCAGCGCCAGTACGTCGAGGCCCCCGTCCCCCACATCGAGGCCGACTCGCTCCAGCCCGTGCTCGAGTGGGCCGTCGAGCACCTCGAGGCCGACCTGTCGGTTCAGTCACTGGCTCGACGCGCGGTCATGTCGGAGCGGACGTTCGCCCGGAAGTTCCGCGCCGAGACGGGCACGACACCGCACTCCTGGGTGACCCGGCAGCGCGTGCTGCTGGCCCGTCGCCTGCTGGAGGACACCGACGCCCCGATCGAGCAGGTCGCCGTGCGCTCGGGCATGGGCACCGCGGCCATCCTTCGCCACCACTTCACCCGCCAGGTCGGCGCCACGCCGCAGGCCTACCGGCGCACCTTCCGCATCGACGCCTCCTGAGCCGCCGCCCCAGCCGCGGTCAGGCCTCGATCACGATCGGGATGATCATCGGCCGGCGGCGGATCTTGCCGCCCACCCAGCCCCCGACAGCACGCCGGATGACCTGCTGGAGCTGGTAGGAGTCGTTGAGGCCGTTGCCGGTGGCCTCCGCGAGCGCCTGCTCGATCTTGGGCAGCACCTGCTCGAAGATCTCGTCGTCCTCGGCGAACCCCCGCGCGGTGATCTCCGGACCCGCGGCGATCTTGCCGGTGGCCGCGTCCATCACCACGATGACCGAGATGAAGCCCTCGTCGCGCAGGATGCGGCGGTCCTTGAGCAGGGCCTCGGTGGTCTCACCCACCGATGAGCCGTCGACGTAGACATATCCACACGGAACGACGCCCGCGACCGTCGCCTTCCCGTCGACGAGGTCGACCACCACGCCGTCCTCCACCACCACGACGTGCCCGCGCGGCACCCCGGTGGCCATCGCCAGCTCGGCGTTCGCCACGAGGTGGCGCCACTCCCCGTGCACCGGCAAGACGTTGCGAGGCTTGACGATGTTGTAGGCATAGAGCAGCTCGCCAGCGCTGGCGTGTCCGGAGACGTGGACCCGCGCGTTGCCCCTGTGGACCACGGTGGCCCCCAGGCGCATGAGGCCGTTGATCACCCGGAAGACGGCGTTCTCGTTGCCCGGGATCAGCGAGGAGGCCAGCAGGACGGTGTCGCCGACGCCCACCTCGATCCGGTGGTCGCGGTTGGCCATGCGCGACAGCGCAGCCATCGGCTCGCCCTGGGAGCCGGTGCAGACGAGGACCACCTGGTCGCCAGGCAGGTCGTCGAGCTTCTTGAGGTCGACCAGGACGCCCTCCGGCACATGGAGGTAGCCGAGGTCGGCCGCGATCCCCATGTTGCGCAGCATCGACCGACCCACCAGGGCGACCTTGCGCCCGGCCTTCTCGGCAGCATCGAGCACCTGCTGGACGCGATGGACGTGGGAGGAGAAGCAGGCCACGATGATCCGCCGCTCGGCGTCACGGAACACCTTGTCGATCGCTGGGGCGATGTCGCGCTCGGGGGTGGTGAAGCCGGGCACCTCGGCGTTGGTCGAGTCGGTGAGGAAGAGGTCGACGCCCTCCTCGCCGGCTCGCGCGAAGGCCCTCAGGTCGGTCAGCCGCCCGTCAAGCGGCAGCTGGTCCATCTTGAAGTCGCCCGTGTGCAACAGGGTGCCGCCGCCGGTGCGGATGAACACGGCGAGGGCATCGGGGATCGAGTGGTTGACCGCGATGAACTCGCAGTCGAACACCCCCAGCCGTTCCCGGGAGCCTTCCTTGACGGTGAGGCTGTAGGGCGTGATGCGGTGCTCCTTGAGCTTGGCTTCCACCAGTGCCAGCGTGAGCTGCGAGCCCACGAGGGGGATGTCGGGCTTGCGCCGCAGGAGGTAGGGCACGGCCCCGATGTGGTCCTCGTGGCCGTGGGTGAGCACGATGGCCTGGATGTCGTCGAGCCGGTCCTCGATGTACTCGAAGTCGGGAAGGATCAGGTCGACCCCCGGGTGGTGGTCCTCGGGGAAGAGCACCCCGCAGTCGACCACCAGCAGGTGGCCGCGGTACTCGACCACCGTCATGTTGCGGCCGACCTCGCCGAGGCCGCCGAGGGCGACCACCCGCACGCCGTGCTGCACCAGCGCCGGAGGCAGACCGAGATCGGGGTGGGGATGGCTCACATCAGGCCTGACGCAGTCAGCCCGTCGCGCACGGCGGCGACCTGGGCGGGTGTCGCCTCGACCAGGGGCAGGCGCACCGCTGCCGAGTCGAGGACGCCCAGCTCGCGCACAGCGGCCTTGGCCATGATGGCGCCCTGCGTGATGTGCATGATCGCGTTCACCGCCGGCACGAGCTGCCGGTGCACCTCGCGCGCCCTGGGGAGGTCACCCTTGTCGACGGCCGCCACCATCTCGGCGTAGGCGTCGCCCGCCGCATGCCCGACGACGCTCACGACGCCTGTGGCGCCGTTGGCGAGGTGGGCGAGGTTGAGGTCGTCGTCGCCGGAGAACCACAGCAGGTCGGTCTGGGCCATGACCTGAGTCGCCGCCCACAGGTCGCCCTTGGCGTCCTTGACGGCCCGGATCCGTGGGTGCTCGGCAGCCCTGACCAGGGTGTCAACAGCAAGGGGTATGCCGGTGCGCCCGGGAATGTCGTAGAGCATCACCGGAAGGTCGGTGGCGTCGGCGATGGCCCGGAAGTGGGCCAGGACGCCCTCCTGCGGCGGCTTGTTGTAGTAGGGCGCGACGGCGAGGACGGCATGGGCGCCCGCGTCGAGGGCGGCACCCGCCAGCTCGACCGAGTGGGCCGTGTCGTTGGTGCCCACCCCGGCGGTGATGCGGGCGCGGTCGCCAACCGCCTCGATGACTGCCTCGATCAGCTGGCGCTTCTCGGCATCAGTCGTCGTCGGCGACTCCCCCGTCGTGCCGCTGACCACGATGCCGTCGTTGCCGTGCTCCACCAGGTGGCTGGCCAACCTCTGGGCGCCGTCCAGGTCGAGGCCGCCATCGGGCCGGAACGGGGTGACCATGGCCGTCGCGACGCGGCCGAACGGGGACGGTGCAGTCATGGCCGCAGGCTACCGCGCTCCCCCGGCACCCCCCGAGCCGGACAACCCCAGCCGCGTGCCACGTGGCGGTACCGGCACCGAATGTGGCCGGACATGGATGTCGCGGTGCTCTCCACTCAGGGGTCGCAGAGCACCGCGACTGGTTGAATCGTCTCATAACCTCGGTTTGCCTCAACGTGGCTTACCTCACGATTTGGTATCGGTTATCTCGGGGTGCTCGGACTGCACCGTCGGCACCGGCCTGATGACCGCGGTCGGCTTCGGCGGCGCTCTCGGCTTCGGGGTCGGCGCTCGGTGCTACGTTGCGCAGGTGCGGACCTACCTGGACCTCCTCGACCACGTCCTCACCACAGGAGTGGCCAAGTCCGACCGCACCGGCACCGGCACCCGCAGCGTGTTCGGCTACCAGATGCGCTTCGACCTCACCGAGGGGTTCCCGGTGCTCACCACCAAACGGCTGCACCTGAAGTCGATCATCGGGGAGCTGCTGTGGTTCCTCCGCGGGGACACCAACGTGCGCTGGCTCCAGGAGCGGGGCATCACGATCTGGGACGAGTGGGCCGACGAGGCCGGCAACCTCGGCCCGGTCTATGGCTACCAGTGGCGGTCCTGGCCGGCGCCCGACGGGCGCCACATCGACCAGATCGCCAAGGTGATCGACTCGATCCGCACCAACCCCGACTCGCGCCGCCACATCGTGTCCGCCTGGAACGTCGCCGACGTCGACGACATGGCACTCCCGCCCTGCCACGCGCTGTTCCAGTTCTACGTGCGGCCGAATGCCGAGGGCGGCCCAGCCTTCCTCGACTGCCAGCTCTACCAGCGCTCCGCCGACATCTTCCTCGGGGTGCCGTTCAACATTGCGTCCTACGCCCTGCTCACGATGATCGTGGCCCAGGTGTGCGACCTCCAGCCCGGGCATTTCGTGCACACCCTCGGGGACGCCCACCTCTACTCCAACCACCTCGACCAGGCTCGGCTGCAGCTCACCCGGCAGCCGCTCGCACTTCCGCGGATGACCATCGCGCAGGGCAAGGGCATCGACGAGTTCGACTTGGACGACTTCGAACTCGTCGGCTACGAGGCGCATCCGTCGATCAAGGCGCCGATCGCGGTCTGAAGGTCCGCGGTGTTGGCGGCTCACCGGCATACCCTCGTCCCATGACTCGCGTGACCCTCATCGCCGCGCTCGGACGCAACCGGGTGATCGGACGCAACGGCGCCATGCCGTGGCACCTCCCCGAGGACCTGCGGCACTTCAAGGCCACGACGCTCGGCCACCCGCTGGTCATGGGCCGCAAGACCTTCGAGTCCATCGGGCGCGTCCTGCCGGGCCGGCGGACCATCGTCATCACCCGCCAGCCGGGCTGGCATCACGCCGATGTCGAGGTGGCCCACTCGTTCACCGATGCGCTGACGCTCGCGGGGCCCGCTGACGAGGTGTTCGTGGTCGGCGGGGGCGAGATCTACGCCGAGGCGATGCCGTGGGCACAGCGGATGGTCCTGACGGAGGTCGACGCCTCCCCAGATGGAGACACGTGGTTCCCCGAGTGGGTGGCGGATGACTGGCGCGAGGTCGACCGGGTGGAGCACGACGGTTTCAGCGTGGTGACCTACGAGCGCAGTTGAGCACAGCATCTGGCTTCATTTCCGACCAATGAAGATATGCTCTTCACATGCGGGACATGAAGACTGTGGCTGTTGCGGCCGTGATCGGCGACGTTGTGGGGTCGAGGCGAGCACCAAGCCGCTCGGCCCTCCACAGCCGGCTCGTTGGCACCTTGCGCGAGGTGAATGCCGCCACCAAGCCCTCTGACCCGCTGCGGATCACGGTGGGCGACGAGTTCCAGGGCCACTACCGCAGCGTGGGCGAGGCACTGAGCGCAGCGTTCCGACTGCGGATGGCGCTGCTGCCCGAGATCGATACCCGGCTCGGCATCGGCTGGGGTGAGGTCACGGTGCTCGACGTCGAGGACCACACCCAGGACGGGCCCGGGTGGTGGGCGGCCCGCGACGCCGTCAGCGACGTCAAGCGGCTGGAAGCGCAAGCCGGGCTCCGCCATGTGCGGATGCGGTACGTCCGAGGCGGCGACGACGGCCCGGCTCCGGAGGCGATCGGAGCTGCCCTCCTGTGTCGGGACCATCTGGTTGGATCACTCGACGACCGCTCACAACGCATCCTGAGGGGGCTCATGGACGGGCGCGCGCAGACTGAGCTGGCGGCACAGGAGGGCATCAGCCCTTCCGCGGTGTCCCAGCGGATCCGGTCCGGAGGGCTGGCCGTGATCATGGCGGCCGAGGCGCAGCTGGGGGCAGTGGCGTGAGCGTGCTGGCGGTCTTCCTGCTCGCCCTCGGCGTCGCCGACCTGGCCCGCGCGGAGCGGCGTCTTCCCACACGGCGCCACGCGGTGATCGCTGCCGGGGTCGGTGTTGCGGTGCTCGTCGTGGTCGGGGCGCTGGCCGGGCTGGGTGGACGCGGCGACGTCGTACTGCTGGTGCTGGCCGGGCTTGTCCTCGTTGCCTGGGTGCTCGTGTCGGACCTCGCCATGCACACCGGGCGATGGGGCCTGGCCGCCCTCGGCGGCCTGGCCGTCGGTGTCGGCGCCATGCTCGCGTTCTCCGGCTACGCGACCCCGGCCGGTGGCTCGCTGGAGTCCTGGCAGCACTGGACAGGGTTCCCTGTCCTCGCGGGGAAGCCGACCGACCGCATCCTCCTCGTGGCCGGTCTGTTCATGATCCAGTTCGCCACCGGCAACATCGTGGTCCGGCTCGTCCTGGCGAGCGTGGGGGCGATCAAGCCGCTGGGGCAGCCCCAGGCTTCCGACCGGCTGAAGGGAGGTCGGCTGCTCGGGCCGATGGAGCGGGTCTTCATCGTGGGCCTCGGGCTGGCGGGGGAGTTCACCGCCGCGGGCATCGTGATCGCGGCGAAAGGCCTGATCCGGTGGCCCGAGCTCCAGGCTCGGTCCCAGGAGTCTGGCGGTGTCGGCATCGACGAGATCACCGAGTACTTCCTGGTCGGCAGCTTCGTCAGCTGGCTCGTTGCGCTGGCCTCGCTGGGCCTGGTGACCGCAACGTAGGACGCCGGCCTCGCCCCCGTTGCGGGCGCTCAGGCGTCGTAGTCGAGCCGGACCTCGTCGGTGACCGGGTGCGACTGGCACGCCAGGACGATGCCGGCGGCCACCTCCTCCGGCTCCAGCGCGTAGTTGCGGTCCATCCGCACCTCGCCCTCGACGAGGCGAGCCCGGCAGGTGCCGCACACGCCGCCCGTGCAGGAGAACGGTGCGTCCGGCCGCACCCTCAGGGTGGCGTCCAGGATCGTCTCCTCGCGCGAGGGCATCTCGATGCGGGAGGTGCGCCCGTCGAGGTTGACCGTCACCACCGCCTCCGGCGGCGCGCTGGTGTCGACCACGACCTTGCGCCGCGGCGCCTCCTGCGAGGGCACATGGAACACCTCGTGGTGCACGTGCTGCGGGTCCGCCCCGGCCTCGGCCAGCACCGCCTGCGCGGACTCGACCATCCCCATGGGCCCGCACAAGTACCACTCGTCCACCGTCGGGACCGGTGACAGGGCGGCCAGCAGCCGGGGGAGCCGCTCCTCGTCGAGGCGTCCGTTGAACAGCTCGACGTCGTGCGGCTCGCGAGAGAGGACGTGGACGAGCTGGAACCGGTCGAGGTAGCGGTTCTTGAGGTCCTCCAGCTCCTCGAGGAACATCACGCTGCTGGTGCGCTGGTTGCCGAAGAAGAGCGTGGCCCTGGACCGGGGCTCCTCCTCCAGCGCGGTCGTGAGCAGCGAGAGCACGGGCGTGATGCCCGACCCCGCGGCGATGGCCACGTGGTGACGGAGACGCGAGGGATCAACCGGGCACACGAACGAGCCGAGCGGCGGCATCACCTGGACGACGTCACCGACCTGGAGCCTGTCGTTGAGCCAGTTCGAGAGTCGGCCCTCCGGGACTCGGGCGGAGGCCACCCGCACCGTCTGGCTGGACCGGGCAGCCCTGCGGGACAGGCAGATCGAGTACGACTGCCGGACGTCCTCGCCGTTGACCGTCGCGCGCAGGGTCAGGTGCTGACCCGGCTGGAAGCGCAGGAACTCCCCGGCCAGCTCGTCGGGGACGGCGAAGGTCACCGCGACAGCGTCCTCGGTCAGCTGCTCGATGCCGGCGACCCTGAGGTCGTGGAACTGGTGCCGGCTGCGCGCCGGCGTCGTCGTCAGGAGCGACATCAGATCGCCTTGAACTCATCGAACGGCTCCCCGCAGGCGCGGCATCGCCGCAGCGCCTTGCACGCCGTCGAGCCGAACCTGGCCAGCTCCTCGGTGTCAACACTGCCGCATCTCGGGCAGGCCACCTGGCGCACGGACAACGCGACGGCCACGGGGCCACCGGCGGCCGGCCCTGTACCAGACTCCTCACCCGGCCCTGACTCCGGCCTGGCACCGTACCCCGCACCCGGCCGGGCACCAGGCCGTGCACCTGGAGGCGCGATCCCGAACTCGCGCAGCCGCTCGCGCCCGCGCTCGCTCATCCAGTCGGTGGTCCACGCCGGGCTCAGCCGGGACGTGACCACCGACGCGTATCCGAGGCGGGCGGCCTCGTGGACGATCCGGCGCTCGATGGCCTCCATCGCCGGGCAGCCGGAGTACGTGGGCGTGATGGTCACCTCGACCCGGCGAGCCGTATCGTCGACCACCACGCCCCGAAGGATGCCCAGGTCGTCGATCGTGATGACCGGAATCTCTGGATCTGGGATCTGCGAGATCGCCTCTGCTACAGGCGTCCTGGCTACGACTGAGGTCACCACGTCGCCCCCGGGTGCGATCGGGCGAGGTGCTGCATCTCGGCCAGCAGGTAGCCCATCGACCGCGAGTGGACGCCGTTGCGCCCGCCCCTCGACCGCCATCGCGGCGGCTCCGGACGCGTGAGCGTTGCCGCGTCCAGAACCGACTCGACGTGGGCCGTGGCCGCGTGCGCGAGCGACGACGGGAGCACACCGGTGCCGGCCTTGGCCGCCGTCTTCGACATGGCGTCGTCCTCGAACAGCTCCGGCACGAACGGCTCCACCTGCGCCAGGGCCTGCTGCAGCCGGTCGTGGGACTCCTCCGTGCCGTCGCCCAGGCGCAGTACCCACTGGCTGGCATGGTCGCGGTGGTAGTCCACTTCCTTCAGCGCCTTGGCCGCGACCCCGGAGATGACGGGGTCGTCCGAGCCGACCAGGCCGGCATACAGCTCGCACTGGTAGCTGCTGAACCACAGCAGCCGCGCCATCTCGAACCCGAAGTCCCGCCCCTCCTGCTCCACGAGGTGGACGTTGCGGAACTCCCGCTCGTCACGCCAGTAGGCGAGGTCGTCCTCGCTGCGACCCGTGCCGTCGAGCTCGCCAACCCGGGTGAGCAGTGCGCGGGCCTGTCCGAGCAGGTCGAGCCCGATGTTGCCGAGGGCCATGTCCTCCTCGATCTGCGGCGCGCGCGCGATCCACTCGCCCAGCCGCTGGGCGTAGATCAGCGCGTCGTCGGCAAGCCCCAGCGCATAGAGGGCAAGGTATGCCGGGTGCCCGCCGTGGCGGCCGGTGTCAGCGTCGCTGGCGCTGTTGTCGCTCACAGGTACTCCACGTCCTCGGGGACGTCGTAGAACGTCGGGTGGCGGTAGACCTTGTCGCCGGCGGGGTCGAAGAAGGAGTCGCGCTCGTCGGGCGAGGAGGCGGTGATGTCAGAAGCCCGGACCACCCAGATCGAGACGCCCTCCTGGCGCCGGGTGTAGAGGTCGCGCGCGTTGCGCAGCGCCATGACGGCGTCGGGCGCGTGCAGCGAACCGGAGTGCACGTGCGACAGGCCGCGCTTCGGCCGCACGAACACCTCCCAGAGAGGCCAGTTGTCGTCGCTCATGCGGCACTTCCCTGGCGTTCGCGCTCGGCCTGCTTCCCGGCATACGCCACGGCAGCCTCGCGAACCCACGCACCGTCCTCGTGGGCCTTCACCCGGTGGGCGATCCGCTCGGCGTTGCAGGGGCCGTCGCCCTTGAGGACGCGCCAGAACTCGTCCCAGTCGATCGCGCCGAAGTCCCAGTGGCCACGCTCGTCGTTCCAGCGCAGGTCAGGATCGGGCAGGGTCAGGCCGAGCTTCTGCGCCTGCGGGACGGTCATGTCGACGAACTTCTGCCGCAGGTCGTCGTTGCTGAACCGCTTGATGCCCCAGGCCATGGACTGCTCGGTGTGCCCGCCTTTGGCGGCCTCGCCGGAGTCCGGCGGGCCGAACATCATCAGCGCCGGCCACCACCAGCGGTTGGCGGCGTCCTGAGCCATCTCACGCTGCTTGTCGGTGCCGCGCGCCAGCACCCAGAGGATCTCGAAGCCCTGCCGCTGGTGGAACGACTCCTCCTTGCAGACCCGGATCATGGCCCGGGCGTAGGGGCCGTACGAGCAGCGGCAGAGCGGGACCTGGTTCATGATCGCGGCACCGTCGACCAGCCAGCCGATCGCACCGGCGTCGGCCCACGTGAGCGTGGGGTAGTTGAAGATCGAGGAGTACTTCTGCGTGCCGTTGTTGAGCCGGTCGAGCAGCTCGGCGCGGTCGACCCCCAGGGTCTCGGCGGCGGAGTACAGGTACAGCCCGTGACCGGCCTCGTCCTGCACCTTGGCCATGAGGATGGCCTTGCGTCGGAGGGACGGCGCACGGGTGATCCAGTTGCCCTCCGGCTGCATCCCGATGATCTCGGAGTGCGCGTGCTGGGCGATCTGGCGGATCAGGGTCTTGCGGTAGGCCTCCGGCATCTCGTCGCGCGGCTCGATGCGCAGGTCGGCCTCCAGGAGGTCGTCGAACAGACCCGAGTCAGCAGCGTTGAGCGGCTCGTCGACGGGCGGGCCGAAGTCGTTGCCATACATGACTCCAGTATGCCCGCGTGTTACAAGGACACGCAAAAGTGCTGATCGAGTGTCACACGCGACGAGGCCTGGGGTGAGCACGGCCCATCGACCCGCGCCGCCCGTCGTCGGCGGATGGGAGGATGTCCCGGTGACCTCGCCCACCGGCCCCAGCGAGCCGCACGAGCAGCCGCTGGCAGGGCTGCACGCGCACCACAGCCACACCGGCGGCCGCGGGCCGCTGGCGGATGCCAGCGTGCGTCTCGCGCGGGAGAGCGATGCGCCGGCCGTGGGGGTGGTCCAGGCGGCGGTGTGGCATGAGGCGTATGCCGGTGTGCTGGGTCCGGAGGTCCTTGCCGCCTTCCAGCCCCAGGAGTTCGCGCGCGTGTGGCGCGAGTCCCTGGCGCGGCCGCCGGCCGGCATCTACCGGCTCCTCGTGGCGTGCGCCGGGGACCAGGTCGTCGGGTTCGCGGCGATCGGGCCGACCCAGGACCCCGACGCCGGGCCTGCCACGGGCGAGGTCCTGGCGCTGGGCGTGCACCCCGAGGTGCGGCGCCAGGGCCATGGCTCCCGGCTGCTGAACGCCTGCATCGACACGCTGCGGGGTGCGGGAGCAGACACGGTGCATGCGTGGATCCTGCTGGAGGACTCCTCCAGCCGGGTGTTCCTGGAGGCCGCGGGGCTCCGGCCCGACGGCGCATTCCGCGATCGCATCGTCGCCGCCGAGGGCGAGACGGCACGTGAAGTCCGGCTGAGGGCGCAGCTGGCTGCCGACACGGCATGACTCCTGGTTACCGGGTGGTGCTTCGCCAAGCCCTCTCGGTTGGCGTCGCGACCGGTGCGTACGGCGTGAGCTTCGGAGCCCTGTCGGTGGCGGCCGGGCTCGATGTGCTGCAGACCCAGGCCCTGTCGCTGCTGATGTTCACCGGCGGTTCGCAGTTCGCTTTCGTGGGCATCGTGGCAGGCGGGCTCTCCGGCGCGCCAGCGGCGATCGCGACAGCCTCGCTGCTGGGTGTGCGCAACGGGCTGTACGCCCTCCAGGTCTCGCGCATGCTCGACGTGCGCGGGTTTCGCAGGCTCGCGGCGGCCCAGCTGACCATCGACGAGTCGACGGCCGTAGCCGTGGCGCAGTCGCGAACCCGCACGGCGCGAATCGGCTTCTGGGCGACGGGAATCGCCGTCTTCGTGCTCTGGAATGCCACCACTCTTGCCGGCGCGTTGATCGGAGATGCCCTGGGAGACCCGCGTACCTATGGCCTCGACGCGGCCGCGGCAGCGGCGTTCTGCGCGCTGCTCTGGCCGCGCCTGAAGTCGCGGGACACAGTCGCGGTCGCCATCGCGGCGGCTGTGGTCGCCGTCTCGCTCGTGCCTCGGGCCCCGGCGGGGGTGCCCGTGCTCGTGGCGGCAGCTGCTGCGCTGCTGGCCGGCGTGCTGCCCGGCGCGCACCACGACCCACAGCCGCCGCACCACTTCGAAGACGAGCCCGACAGGACGGAGCCGGGCGGCACGGAGCCCGACGTGGCGAAGCCGGGCGGGACGGCTGCGCAAGAGGGCCGCTTGCCGGAGCCGGGCGGGACGGCTGCGGAAGAGGGCCGCCTGCCGGAGCCTGGCGGGACGGCTGCGGAAGAGGGCCGCCTGCCGGAGCCGGGGACCGCTCCATGAGCATGTGGACGGCGGTGCTCGGGGCGTGTGCCTGTGCGTACGGCCTGAAGCTGCTGGGATACTTCGTCCCGGGCCGGTGGATCGGCGGGGACCGGACGAGCCGCGTGACGTCGGCCCTGCCCGTCGCCCTCCTGGCGGCTCTGGTCAGCGTGCAGGCATTCGGGACGCCCACGGGTCACCTCGTGGTTGACGCCCGGGCGGCCGCCGTCGCCGTGGCTGTCGTCGCACTCGTGCTTCGGGCCCCCTTCATCGTCGTCGTGGCCATCGCCGCCAGCGTCGCGGCGGCCCTGCGGTGGGCGGGCATCGGATGAGGGCAGGGGCGCGAGCTGGTCGACCGGTGCTCGACCGGGCCCTGCTCCGCACGCACGAAACGGGCCGTGTGGTGGGCCTCGACGTGGCCCGGTGCCTCGCCCTGCTCGGCATGATGGCCACCCATCTTCTGGTTCCCGTGCTGCCCGACGGCCGCCTCGCCTGGCCGCAAGCCCTCGCTGGGGGCCGTGCGTCCGCGCTGTTCGCGCTGCTGGCGGGCGCCGCGATGGGACTCGTCACCGGCGGCGTGAATCCTCACCAGGGGCGGCGCTGGCAGGGCGACGCCGCCGGGCTGCTGGCGCGGGCGGTGGCCATCGGCGCCCTCGGCCTGGCCCTGGGCAGCCTCCACACCAGGGTGGCCGTCATCCTCACGTACTACGGGCTCCTCTTCGCGATGGCGCTGCCGTTCGCCCCCCTGAGGCCGCGTTCCCTCTTCCTCTGGGCAGGCGCCTGGGCGGTTGCGGTCCCCGTGCTGAGCCAGCTGCTGCGGTCGAGCCTTGCCCCGACCGGGGCTGCGGTGCCGACGCTGGCATCCCTGGACCACCCGGCATCGCTCGCCCTCGATCTGCTACTGACTGGCTACTACCCCGCCCTCATCTGGCTCCCCTACCTCTTGACCGGGCTCGCCGTGAGCCGTCTCGACCTTCGCCGACCGGACGTCCTGGGTCGGCTGGCCGTCGCCGGCGCTGGGCTGGCCCTGGCGGCATGGGGGCTCTCGCGGACCATCACGTCATCGGGTTCGGTGCGGAACGCCCTCACCTCCACGTGGCCCGGGCGGGAGGTGTCGTGGGTGCAGCTGGACGAGCTGCTGGCACACGGCCTGCACGGCACCACTCCGACGGGTTCGTGGTGGTGGCTGGCCGTGGTGGCGCCGCACTCCGGGACCACCCTCGACCTCGCGCAGACCGCGGGCTCTGCGCTCGCCGTCGTGGGCATCTGCTGTCTTCTGACCCGGTTCGGGGCACGCGTCTGGGCGGTGGCCTTCGGGGCTGGCGCGATGACCCTCTCGCTCTACACGCTCCACGTCGTGATGCTCACTCCGTGGGCCTGGCCGGATGAGGCACCCGAGCGCTACTCCACCCATGTCGCGGTGGTGGTGGCCATCGGGGCAGCCTTCGCCGCGGCGAGGCTGCGAGGGCCGGCCGAGCTCGCCGTGCGCTGGCTGTCGCAGCAGGCGGCAACGGCGGTCACCGTTGACGAGCGGCGCCGCGAGCCGCAGACCCCGGATGATGGCACGGTCGGCTCATAGTCAGCGTCTTACGGCTCGGGTTCACGCCTCGGCGCGTCCACCGGGTCCTGCTGCGCGCTGCGCCATGCGCGCACGGCCGCCCGGTAGTGGCGCTGCTCCCCCGCCCGGTCGCCGGCCTGACGGCAGGCCTCGGCTCCGTCGAGCTCCGCGCGCCAGACGGCTCCCCCCTCACGGACGTCGCGGCCGGCCGCGTTGGCATCGGCGACCATCCGCTGCCCGTCCCGTGCCATGCGAACCAGGGGGACCATGGCGATGACAGCCACCAGGGGCACGAGGACGACGCCGATACCCAGGAGCACGGGTGCCGGCCGGCCGTCGCGGATCAGCTCGACCCCGCGCCAGCCGATGGTCGCCGAGTAGAACACCAGGACGACCAGCAGGACCAGCGCGGTGGCCCTGTCGCGCATCTAGGAGCCGAGCCCGAGGTAGTGCTCGAGACCGACGGTCACGCCCGGGTGCGACGCGACGTGGCGGACCCCCTCGATGACCCCAGGCATGAACGACGCGCGGTCGAACGAGTCGTGCCGGATCGTCAGCATCTCCCCCACGCCACCGAACAGCACCTCCTGGTGGGCGACCAGGCCCCGAAGGCGGACCGCATGCACGGGTATGCCGTGAACTCGCGCGCCGCGGGCGCCCTCGGGGTCGGACGTGGTTGCGTCCGGCACCGGTGGCAGCCCCGCCTCGTCGCGGGCCTGGCCAATGATGTCGGCGGTGCGGGAGGCGGTGCCTGAGGGCGAGTCGACCTTGGCCGGGTGGTGGAGCTCGATGACCTCCACCGACTCGTAGAAGCGGGCCGCCTGGCGGGCGAACTGCATCATGAGGATCGCACCGATAGCGAAGTTGGGCGCGATGAGGACACCCACGTCGGGCTGGCCAGTGACCTGTTCCGCCAGGGTGGCCAGCCGGTCGTCGGTCCAGCCCGTGGTGCCGACCACCACATGCACGCCGCGCTCGACGCAGTACGCCACGTTGACGGGGGAGGCGTCCGGCACCGAGAACTCGACCACCACGTCGGCGCCGCCGAGGTCGCCCAGCTCGTCACCGGCGTCGAACCGGCCAACGAGCTCGAGCCCGTCAGCGGAGGTGACTGCCCGGCATACCTCTGAGCCCATGCGACCTGCAGCGCCGATCACGGCGACCTTGATGGCGTCACTCACCGGGCCAGCCTAGTGCTGCCTCTTGGACCGGCGTGCGGCACCATCCGGGGCCCGGCGACGCGAGCTGCACCCGAGGACGGGTCGCCTCACCCGAGATCGCACGTGGGGGGAAGCGGGCCCTTTCTCGGGTCACCCGAGAAAGGGCCGGCTTCCCGGCGGCCTACTTCGCGTAGGCCCGCAGCCCCAGGACCACGGGGTCGTGGTCGGAGGAGCGGTAGGGCCCGGGGTCGTGGAAGTCGGTCGAGTGGTAGTTGTAGCGGCTGTACTCGAGCGCGACCGACTCGCCGGCATTGATGTTCCAGTGGTCGGCGCCGGTCGCCATCCGCGCCGCGTAGTCGTTGACCAGGATGTGGTCGAGCGACCCGGAGAGGCCGAGGTCGGCGAGGCCGAAGTCGTCCGAACCGGAGAACGAGTACGAGTACTTGCTCTCGTCGAACCGGACCCCGACATCGATGTAGCCGGCCTGGTACAGGACGTCGAGCGGGTCCTCCATCGTGTAGGAGTTGTAGTCGCCCGCCATGACGACGGCCTGCGTGTCCATCTCCGCCAGGATCGGCGGCACCCAGTCACGCAGTGCCTGGGCCTGCAGGATGCGCGAGGTCACCGATGCACCCTGGCCGTCGCCGGTGTCCTCGTCGCCGGGGAACGGCCCTGCCGACCCCTTTGACTTGAAGTGGTTGACCACGAAGAAGAACTTGTCCCCCTTGCCGTTCTTCTTCTTGAACACCTGGCCGATCGGCTCGCGGGCGTTGGCGAAGGCCTGGCCCTCCTCGCTCGCAGTTCCTAGGGCGCGCGACTGGTCCACGCGCATGACGCTGGCCGGCTTGTAGATGATCGCGTTCGTGATGAAGTCCTGGAGCTCAACCGGGGGCAGCTCGGTCGAGGACGGCACGAACGCCCACGTGCCGGCACCGGCCTTGGCGTTGAGCGCGTCGACGAGGTGGGCCAGCGTCTCGTCTCGGGGGTGGCCGAACCTGGCGGAGTTCTCGATCTCCATGAGGCCCACGACATCGGCGCCGAGGGCGTTGATCGCCGACACCTCCTTCTCCTGCTGCCGCGCGAGGTCGGCCGCATCCCAGGCACCGCGCTGGTCGCAGCCCGACCGGACGTTGTTGCCGTTGCCGTCGCGGTCGTAGTAGGGCACGCAGTCCGGGTTCTGGTCACCGAGGTCGGTGAAGAAGTTGAGCACGTTGAACGAGGCCACCCTGAGATCGGCCGTCCCGAACTTGTTGATGTTGTCTGCGCTGGGGGCGGCGGTCCGGTTGTTGGTGAAGCTCACCGGTGAGCCCGCGTTGGCCGGGCCGACTACGGGCGCCGTCGGCTGGAAGCGCCACAGGCCGAACCGGTAGTCGACGACGACCGGTGCGTTGAAGGTGACCGGTGCCCCAACGCGGGGCGGCGCGGTGTTGGAGACGTATGCCGGGGTGAGGCCACCGTTGAGGAGGCAGGGCGTCGGTCGTGGGTCGCACGTGGACGTGCTGGTGCTCGTCGCGAGGTAGTTGGTGGAGACGCCGTCGTCGAGCGTCACCGCCCGCTGGAGGTTGTTCACCGCCACTGACAGGACCCCGAACGTGCCGGGCTTGGCCACCTCGGTGGGCTGGAGCAAGGGCTTGGTGCCCACGGCAAGGCCCACCTCGCCGAACTGGTTCGTGGCAAAGGTGTTGGTCACGGTGTAGTTCCCGCTGGGCTGGAACAGCATGCCCTCGACGGTCTCGCGCCCGGCACTGGTGGTCGGCCAGGGCACGGTCAGGGCCTGCACTGGGCTGAAGTCGGTGCCCGCGTCGACGATGTCGCTGGCGCTGGCCGTGAGCTCCGTGAGGCCGTTGAACTCCGACACGCTGCCGGTTACCTGGACGTAGTTGCCGACGACGGCGTCAGCATCGAGAGCGCCGGCCGGCTGGAACACGAAGATGCCCTGCGACGCTCCCGTGAGGTTCGGCTGGGGGCCGGTGCCTTGAGTCTGCAGGTAGAAGCCGCGGAAGCCACCGCTCGGGTAGGCGGCGGTGACCACGCCGTGGGTGGACACCGTCTGCCCCACGAGGGGCGACGCCGCACCGGTGCCCTGGATCTCGGCGATCGACTTCTCCTCAGGTGGGGGCGGCGGCGGCGGGACGCACGCGCTCCCACAGGCGCTGGGCGTGGGCGGGTTGCTCACGGTGAAGTCGGCGGCGTTGTTGGCCGTGTTGGTGTGGGCCGAGTCCCTTGACACGGAAGTCGTGTTGCTCGGCGCCGGTGTCGGGCCGGTGCCCGCGTAGTCGTTCGCGGTCGTGCCGAAGCCGACGAAATCGACCACCTGGGGCAGGTCTGAGCACGGCGAGCCGCCGGTCTTGCCGGTGCAGGTTCCCGGGAGCGCCGTGGCGCTGTTCACGAGGGCGACCTTGCCGGCAGTGGCGCTCATGGCGATGGTCCCGGAGGCGTCGCCCACGACGTCGACCGTGCCGCCAGAACCCTGGGCCTCCCGGACCACGTAGGTGGCGCCGGCCGGGAGCGTGCCGGTCAGGGGGGTCGTCGCCCAGCTGGTGCCAGCCGCCGAGGCGTACTGCACCGACCAGCTGCTCAGGTCGACCGGCGAGCTGCTCACGTTGGCCAGCTCGACGAAGTCCTGCTTCAAGGTCGCACCGGAGTTCCCTCCGCCGCCGTAGACCTCGTTGATCACGACCGCCGCCGACGGCGACGGCGCCGCCTCGGCCATCGGCACCGCGGCCAGCATGCCGACGGCAAGCACTCCTGCGCCGGCCAGCCCTGTCACTTTCACCCGAGACACACCCACAGCACCCCTCCACGCCCGATACGGAAATCCTCCGGGCAGACATCACGCCCAGACCGAATGCTGCAGTGAATCACGCCTTCCGCCGACAAGGAATGGCGAATCGCTGCACCGGTGGAGAATTGCTATGCCAAATCGGACAAAGGCACCGTCGCGTCGTGGAGTCTGTCGAGGTCCACCCGTCCTCGCGAGCGGATGATCGCCTTCAGGTCGTCGACGACGTCCCAGACGTTGACGTTCATCGCCGCCACGACGCGCCACTCCCGCAGCCAGAAGGCGATGAACTCCCGCTTGGCCATATCGCCGCGGATGACCACGTCGTCCGAGGGGTCGCTCAAGCCGATGTACTCCATGCCCAGGTCGTACTGGTCGGTGAAGAAGTACGGCAGCTCGTCGTAGCCGCCCTCGCGGTCGAGCATCCCGGACGCCACCGCCGCAGGCTGGTTGAGCGCGTTGGCCCAGTGCTCCACGCGCACCCGCCGCTCGAGGAAGGGGTGGTCCTCGCTGGCCACATCGCCGACCGCGAAGATGTCCGGGTCACTCGAGCGGCCCTGCGCGTTGACCAGGATGCCGTTGTCCACGTCGAGACCGGCAGCCTCCGCGAGCTCCACGTTGGGAGCCGCGCCGATGCCGACCACCACCAGGTCCGCCGGGAGTACGCTGCCGTCGGCCAGCCGCACCCCGGAGACTGCCCCTTCCCCTTCGAAACCCTCGACCTTCACCGACGTCCGGAGATCCACACCATGCTCACGGTGCAGGTCAGCGAACACCTTCGCCATGGTCGGCCCCAGCACCCGTACCAGCGGCAGGTCCAATGCCTCCAGGACGGTCACCTCCGCACCAGCCATCCGGGCCGCGGCCGCGACCTCGAGGCCGATCCACCCGCCACCGACGAGGACGATCCGGGCCCCCTCGTGGAACGCCGCCCGCAGCCGGTCGCTGTCCTCGATGGTGCGCAAGGTCACCACGCCCTCAAGGTCGGAACCGGGCAGGCTGATCCGGCGGGGCGAGCTGCCTGTGGCGATGAGCAGGCGGTCGTAGTGCAGCCGCTCCCCGCCCTCTAGCCCCACCTCATGGGCGCCCCGGTCGATCGACGCGACGCGCGTGCCGAGCCGCAGGTCGACCTCATGGTCCGTGTACCACTCCCGCGTGTGCACCGTCGCCTCGTCGAGCCCCTCCCCCGTCTGGAGGTAGCTCTTGGACAGCGGCGGCCGCTCGTACGGCAGGTGCTGCTCGGCCGCGAGGAGCACCAGGCCGCCCTCGAACCCCTGGTCCCGCAGTGCCTCGACCGCCTTGGCACCGGCGAGGCCGCCGCCCACCACTACGAACGTCCTGCTGTCTGGCATGTCTCTCTCCTCCGGATGGGCACAGTCAGGCCAGCATGCGGCCTCTCCTACCTGTTGGCAACGCAACGCCGCCGGTTCTTACCCGGGGGAAGCCCGCAGGCCGGCATACACCTGCTATGTCTCATGGCAGATGCAGCGGTGGGGACACGGATCCGTGTCGCCAACGCTGCATCCGTGGGAGAAACAGACGGGCCGGCATACCTCCAAGGGGGTATGCCGGCCCGCTGGGTGCGGTGCCTCGCGCGGCTCAGTTGGCCGCGTCCTCCGAGGATGCTGGGGTGCCTTCGGACCGGACCGCGACAAGCTGGTCGGCCTCGGGTGTGCTGCTGCCCTCGGCGGCCTCGTCGTGTCCGCCGCGGCGACGTCGGCGGTGGCGACCGGCATCGCGGCCACCCTCGCGGCCCCGGTCACGGCCGCCATCACGACCACCATCGCGGCCACCGTCACGACCGGCGTTGTGGCGCTCGCCGCCCTGTGCCGGCGCCTCGACAGCGTCGGACGCGCCTTCGGCAGTTCCTGCAGCGGCAGCCTCGCCCTCGGGCAGAACCGCGGCCAACGAGAGCTTGCCGCGCGGGTCGATCTCCTTGAGCTCGACCTGGACCTTCTGGCCGATCGCCAGGACGTCTTCGACCGCGTCGATCCGCTTACCGCCGACCAGCTTGCGCACCTCGGAGATGTGCAGCAGCCCGTCCTTGCCGGGCAGCAGCGAGATGAACGCGCCGAACGTCGTGGTCTTGACGACCGTGCCGATGAACCGCTCGCCGACCTCGGGCATCTGCGGGTTCGCGATCGCGTTGATCTGCGCGCGGGCGGCCTCGGCCGACGGGCCGTCGGTGGCGCCGATGTAGACCGTCCCGTCGTCCTCGATCGAGATGTCCGCGCCGGTCTCCTCCTGGATCTGGTTGATCATCTTGCCCTTCGGGCCGATGACCTCGCCGATCTTGTCGACCGGGACCTTGACCGTGATCACGCGTGGAGCCGTGGGGCTCATCTCGTCGGGCGAGTCGATGGCCTCGGTCATGACGTCGAGGATGTGCAGGCGCGCCTCGCGGGCCTGGGTCAGCGCACCGGCGAGCACCGAGGCGGGGATGCCGTCCAGCTTGGTGTCGAGCTGGATGGCGGTGACGAACTCACGGGTCCCGGCGACCTTGAAGTCCATGTCGCCGAAGGCGTCCTCGGCACCGAGGATGTCGGTGAGGGCGGCGTACTGCGTCTCGCCCTCGATCTCGGCCGACACCAGCCCCATGGCGATGCCCGCGACCGGAGCGCGCAGCGGCACACCGGCGTTGAAAAGCGAGAGGGTCGAGGCGCAGACCGAGCCCATCGACGTCGAGCCGTTGGAGCCGAGGGCCTCGGACACCTGGCGGATCGCGTAGGGGAACTCCTCGCGAGTCGGCAGCACCGGCATCAGGGCCCGTTCGGCCAGCGCGCCGTGGCCGATCTCGCGACGCTTGGGGGAACCCACGCGGCCGGTCTCACCGGTGGAGAACGGCGGGAAGTTGTAGTTGTGCATGTAGCGCTTCTTGGTCATCGGCGACAGCGTGTCCAGCTGCTGCTCCATGCGGAGCATGTTCAGCGTGGTGACGCCCAGGATCTGGGTCTCGCCGCGCTCGAACAGGGCCGAGCCGTGCACCCGGGGAAGCACCTCGACCTCGGCGGACAGCGCGCGGATGTCGCGCAGGCCGCGGCCGTCGATGCGGACCTGGTCGCGCAGGATGCGCTCGCGGACCAGCTTCTTCTGCACCGAGCGGTAGGCCGCCGAGATCTCCTTCTCGCGGCCGGCGAACTCCTTTCCCTCACCGGCGAGGGACTCCTTGAGGGCGTCCTTGACCTCGTCGATGCGGTCCTCGCGCTCGGCCTTGGCGGCGATGGTGAGGGCCTGGGCCAGGTCGTCGGTCGCGGCAGCCGACACCGCGGCATACACGTCATCCTCGTAGTCGAGGAAGACCGGGAACTCCTCCACCGGCTTGGCCGCCTCCGCGGCGAGCTGGGCCTGGGCCTCGCACAGCGCCCGGATGAACGTCTTGGAGGCCTCGAGGCCCTCGGCCACGACCTCCTCGGTGGGGGCGGTCTTGCCCTGGTTCTTGACCAGGTCCCAGGTCGCCAGGGTGGACTCGGCCTCGACCATCATGATCGCGACGTCGTCGCCGACGATGCGGCCTGCGACGACCATGTCGAAGGTCGAGCGCTCCAGGTCGGAGTAGTTCGGGAAGGCCACCCACTGGCCCTCGATCAGGGAGACGCGGACGCCGCCGATCGGGCCGGAGAACGGCAGCCCCGAGATCTGGGTCGAGGCGGATGCGGCGTTGATCGCGAGCACGTCGTACTGGTGGTCGGGGTGGACCGCGAGCACCGTGATGACGACCTGGACCTCGTTGCGCAGGCCCTTCACGAAGGAGGGGCGCAGCGGGCGGTCGATGAGCCGGCAGGTGAGGATCGCCTCGGTGGACGGGCGGCCCTCACGGCGGAAGAACGAGCCGGGAATGCGGCCCGCGGCGTACATCCGCTCCTCGACGTCGACCGTCAGGGGGAAGAAGTCGAACTGCTCCTTGGGCGACTTGCCCGCGGTGGTGGTGGACAGGAGCATCGTGTCGCTGTCCAGGTAGGCGCTGACTGCGCCGCCGGCCTGCTTGGCCAGGCGTCCCGTCTCGAACCGGACGGTGCGGGTGCCGAACGAGCCATTGTCGATCGTGGCTTCGGCGAAGGTGATCTCTGGACCCTCCATTGGGCCCTCCATTTCTTTTCTCTCGAAACCTCGCGCATCGTCGTTGTGCGCGGGCTTTCCTTCGGCGCCGCGCCCGCTTCAGTGCGGGCAGGGCGGTGTGGATTTGTCGCTATGCAGTTGTCGTATGCGGTGGTGCTGGCGGGTGCTTGCCCGCCGAGCGAGCCTTCGCTCGCCTGACAGGTGGTGACCCGCCTGGCCCCGGCTGGGGCCCCATACGAAGGGGAGCGGTCCCCTGAGTGTGAGGACCGCTCCCCGTCGAAGGTCTTATCGGCGCAGACCGAGGCGCTTGATCAACGAGCGGTAGCGCTCGATGTCGACGCTCTCGAGGTAGCGCAGGAGCCGGCGCCGGCGGCCGACCAGCAGGAGCAGGCCGCGGCGGCTGTGGTGGTCGTGCTTGTGCTCACGGGAGTGTTCGGTGAGGTCCTTGATGCGCTGCGTGAGAAGCGCGATCTGAACCTCGGGGGAGCCGGTGTCGCCCTCAACGGTGGCGTACTCGGCGATGATGCTCTTCTTCACGTCGGCTTCCAACGGCATGGGTCGACACTTCTCCTTCTGGGATCGTTGCGCGGTGCGCCCGGGCTGGTTCACCGGGGCTCTCTGAAGTCCGCGGCCGAAATTCACGGCAGCGATCAGGCTACCAGCGGGTCACTCCCCCGCCCTAATCGCGAGGTATGGGCGCCCCCTGGCCCGGCCGGCCGGCATACGTCCGAGCCGTAGCATGCCGAAGCGCCAGCCGGGTCGCGGAGGGGTGCGACCCAGCCGGCGCCGTGTTCGGTGTTCGGTTGTGGCGGCAGCTACCGGCTAGGCCGGCTTCACCGCCGATGGACTAGGGCGTGTTCGCCGTCGATCCGTTGTTGATCGTCACGGTTGACGTCTCGGTGCAGTTGCTGGTCACGTTCTTGATACCAGTGTTCGTGCTGGTGAACGAGACCTTCCACCACACGCTCGTGGTCGTGTCGATCT
>DASSJT010000257.1:0-10332 GCA_035691065.1 Dermatophilaceae bacterium | reverse complement strand
CTTGTCGGTCATCCGGGTGAGGTCAGCGCCTTGGACGCGGCTCTTGGCGTACTCGAGCGCGTTGAGGTAGCCGGTCGACAGGGTGGCGATCGCCTTGGTGCCGACCAGCATGCGGGCGTGCTCGATGACCCGGAACATCTGCGCGATGCCGTCGTGAACGTCGCCGAGCAGGGTGCCAACGGCCCGCTCCTTCTCACCGAAGGTGATCTCGCAGGTCGTGCTGACCTTGAGGCCCATCTTCTTCTCGAGGTTGGTGACGTAGGCGCCGTTGCGCTCGCCGAGCTCACCGGTTTCGAGGTCGATGTGGTACTTGGGGACGATGAACAGGGACAGGCCCTTGGTGCCGGGGCCCGCGCCCTCGGGGCGGGCCAGCACGAAGTGGACGACGTTGTCGGTCATGTCCGACTCGGCCGAGGTGATGAAGCGCTTGACGCCCGTGAGGCTCCAGGTGCCGTCGCCGTTGTCGACGGCCTTGGTGCGGCCTGCTCCGACATCCGACCCCGCGTCGGGCTCGGTCAGCACCATCGTGCAGTGCCAGCCCCTCTCGGTGATCCACCGCGCCAGCTTCTTCTGGTCGTCCGTGCCCAGGATGTAGAGCAGCTTGGCGAAGGAGTAGCTCGCCGCGAACATCGCGATCGCCGGGTTGGCGCCCAGCACCATCTCGTTCATCGCCCACTTCAGCGACGGCGGGGCGACCGTGCCGCCGAGGTCGCCGGGCGCGTCCACGCTCCAGAAGCCCGAGTCGACGTAGGCCCGGTACGACTTCGTGAACGACGCCGGCATCCGCACCGAGTGGGTCTCGGCGTCGAACGTGGGCGGGTTGCGGTCAGCGTCCGCGAAGGACTCCGAAAGCTCGTTCTCGGCGAGCCGCGAGACCCCCTTGAGCATCTCCCTGGCCGTTTCGGCGTCCAGGTCCTCGTAGGGACCGCTGCCCAGCACCTCGTGGCGGTTGAACACCTCGAACAGGTTGAACTCGAGGTCGCGCAGGTTGCTCTTGTAGTGACCCATGAGGGGATTCCTCCCTAGACAGTGGGGTCGGCCATCACGCTCCAGAGGGCCAGACCCAAGTTCGTACTCACCAGTAACATATCGTAGCTCCCCGCGCGAACCGGCTCGAGGGCGCATGCGAGGAGGGGTCCGAAGACCCCTCCTCGCATGGTGCTGGCGTCAGTGCACGACCAGGTTGCCGCCGATGATCTGGTAGGTGGACCCGTTGTGTCCGTAGACGTCGCCACTTGTCCCCGGAGTACCCCCGTCGGTGACGTTCATGGTGACCGCGACACCGTCGAGCCCGGTTCCGGCCGGGATGGTGTAGCTGAACGTTGAGGTGTCGCCCCCCACCACCTCGACCTGTGTGATGGACGCCGTGTAGCTGAGGATCTCAGCCGCTGATCCGGCCGGCATCGCCCAGGTCAGCGTCCGGCCGAGGCTGTCCGAGAAGCTGGTGCCGAGGACCGAGCCGTCCGGCTGGATCGTGCCGGTCGCGTCGAGGTAGTAGCCGGCCTCAGCCCCGGTGTACACGATGTGCAGCGTCACGGTCGTGCCCACGACCGAACCGGTGACCGTCCACGTGTACGCCGGGTTCGGGTCGAAGTACCCGGAGCCGGTGAACGTGTACGAGGTGTTACTGGTCGGGTAGATCGACTCGACGGTCATCGTGTGCGGGTAGTACGCGCCGCCGTACTCGAACACGACCGACGACTGCCCGTTCACCGCCCAGACACCGCTGCCGGGGTCTGCATAGGTGAAGTTCGTGTAGTTGACCGACCCGCGGTCTCCCGTAGGCCCGTAGTCGAACGCGTTGAACGACACGTACTGTGCCGGACCGGACAAGGCGATGCCGCCCGTGGCACTCGCTATCGGTGGCGAGGCACCTGCACCCGCGATCGGGACCGCGAGCAGGACGGCCGCAGCCACCGCGGTGGCCGCCACCCTGAGTGTCCGTGGAATACGCATGGTGTAACTCATCTCCCAGCCGCAGGCGTGTAGTCCCGCACAGCGCAAGCCCCCGCCGACGCCGGGCACCTGTGGCAGGCTCATCCTCAGCGGGCCTTGGTGGGGCCTTTAGAGGCGAAGGTCACGGCTCAGGTCAAGGAATCCTTTGTGCCCCCGGCGTTACCATGCGTGCGGCGCAAAGGAGCAGCGGTGGCAAACCTCGCGGCACTACTCGACCCGCTACTCGACGACCTCCGGGAGGAGGCGGAGAGCCTCGACGGGCTGGTCAGCGACCTCGGCGCGGAGGACTGGCAGCGCCCCACGCCGGCCCCCGGCTGGACCGTCGCCCACCAGATCGCCCACCTGACCTGGACCGACGAGGCCGCCCACCTTGCAGTCACGCAACCCGAGCGCTTCGCGGCTGAGGTGCTCCAGCCGCTCGCCACGGCATACGCCCAGGGGCGCCAGCCCGTCGACGAGGCCGCGGCCACGCGCGCCACGGCACCCCCTGCCGAGCTCCTCCGGCACTGGCGGGCCGGGCGGACGACTCTGGCCGACGCCCTGCGCCACCACGGCGAGCGGGAGGGTGGGCGCATCCCGTGGTTCGGTCCGTCCATGAGCCCGGCCTCGATGGCGACGGCCCGCCTCATGGAGACCTGGGCGCACGGGCAGGACGTCTACGACGCCTTGGGCGTGGTCCGCAAGCCGACTGCCCGCCTGCGGCACGTCGCCCACCTGGGCGTGCGCACGCGCGACTTCGCGTATGCCGTCAACGACCTGGCGCCGCCGGACGAGGAGTTCCGGGTCGAGCTCGATGCGCCGGACGGAGGCGGCGTGTGGGCCTGGGGCCCGGAGGATGCACCGCAGCGCGTCCGCGGCCCGGCCCTGGACTTCTGCCTCCTGGTGACCCAGCGCCGACACCGAGCCGACCTCGCACTCGTGGCCGAGGGCCCCGACGCCGATCGGTGGCTCGACCTGGCCCAAGCCTTCGCTGGTCCGCCGGGCGAGGGACGCAGGCAGGGACAGTTCGCATGACCGTCCCGACCAGCCGGGAGCCGATCCGGATCGGCAACGCCTCCGGCTTCTATGGCGACCGGCTCTCGGCCATGCGCGAGATGCTCGAGGGCGGCGAGCTCGACGTCCTCACCGGCGACTACCTCGCCGAGCTGACCATGCTGATCCTCGCCCGCGACCGCGCCAAGGACCCCGCAGCCGGCTATGCCAGGACCTTCCTGCGCCAGATGGAGGACACGCTGGGCTTGGCGCTCGACCGCGGCGTGGCCATCGTCACCAATGCCGGTGGGCTCAACCCGGCGGGCCTGGCCGAAGCGCTCCGCGCCCTCGCCACCCGGCTCGGGATCGCCGTCAGGGTCGCCCACGTCGAGGGTGACGACCTGCGCGACCGGGCCGCGGAGCTGGGCCTGGGCGCGCCGCTCGCGGCCAACGCCTACCTCGGCGGCTGGGGCATCGCCGCCTGCCTCGAGGCCGGCGCCGACGTCGTGGTCACCGGACGGGTGACCGACGCATCGCTCGTCGTCGGTCCTGCAGCCGCCCGCTTCGGCTGGTCCCGGACCGACTACGACCAGCTGGCGGGCGCGGTCGCCGCCGGCCACGTCATCGAGTGCGGCACGCAGGCGACGGGGGGCAACTTCTCGTTCTTCACCGAGATCCCCGACCTGCGCCATCCAGGCTTCCCGGTCGCCGAGGTCGCCGCCGACGGCTCCAGCGTCATCACCAAGCACATGGGGACCGGTGGGGCGGTCACTGTGGAGACGGTCACGGCGCAGCTCCTCTACGAGGTGGGGAGCCAGAGGTATGCCGGCCCCGACGTCACGCTCCGCCTGGACTCCGTGCGCCTGGAGCGGGAGGGGCCGGACCGGGTGCGGATCTCCGGGGTCCGCGGCGAGCCGCCGCCCCCGGACCTCAAGGTGTCGCTCAACAGCCTCGGCGGGTTCCGCAACGAGGTCAGCTTCGTGCTCACCGGCCTCGACATCGACGCCAAGGCCAGACTCGTGAGGGAGCAGCTCGCTGACGCCCTGCCTGCCGGGGCGGTCTGGACCCTCGCCCGAACCGACCACGACGACGCCGACGACGAGGAGCTGGCGAGCGCCTTCCTCCACTGCGTCGTGCGGGGCGCCGACGCCTCGCAGGTGGGCCGGCGGTTCTCGAATGCGGCGGTGGAGATCGCGCTGGGCACCTACCCGGGCGCCCACCTCACCGCCCCGCCCGGCGAGGCGTCGCCGTACGGTGTCTTCACCGCCGGGTACGTGCCGGCTCGCGACGTGCAGCAGGTCGCGGTGCTGGCGGACGGCCGGCGCATCGACATCAGCCCGGCCCCGCAGTCGTTGCCGCTGGACCAGGGCCTGGAAACGGAGCCGCCGGCGCCCGCTGCCGGCCAGTGGACCGGCAGTGGACGCACCCGAAGGGCGCCCCTCGGTCTGGTCGCCGGGGCCCGCAGCGGCGACAAGGGGGGCAGCGCCAACCTCGGCGTCTGGGTGCGCACGGAGCGGGCGTGGCCCTGGCTCGCGGGCACGCTCACCACCGAGCTGCTCCAGGAGCTCCTGCCGGAGACAAAAGGCCTTGCGGTTCGCCGCTATCTCCTGCCCAACCTGCGCGCGGTCAACTTCGTCATCGACGGACTGCTCGGCGAGGGGGTCGCCTACAACGCTCGCTTCGACCCCCAGGCCAAGGCCCTCGGCGAGTGGCTCCGGTCGCGTCACGTCGACCTGCCGGAGGAGCTTGTCCCGTGACCGTGCTGCAGACCGCTCTCGACACCCGCGCCGACGACTTCGCCGTCAACCGCGACGCCATGCTGGCCAAGCTGGCCGAGGTCGAGAGCGAGCATTCCAAGGCACTCGCCGGCGGGGGCCCGAAGTACGTCGAGCGCCACCACGCGCGCGGCAAGCTGCTTCCACGGGAGCGGATCGAGCTGCTCCTCGACCCCGACTCGGCCTTCCTCGAGCTCTCGCCCTTGGCGGCCTGGGGCAGCGACTTCCAGGTCGGCGCGAGCGTGGTCACCGGCATCGGTGTGGTCGAGGGCGTGGAGTGCCTCGTCGTCGCCAACGACCCCACGGTCCGGGGCGGATCCAGCAACCCCTGGACGACGCGAAAGATCTTCCGCGCCAACGACATCGCGCTCCAGAACCGGCTGCCGGTCATCTCGCTGGTGGAGTCCGGCGGTGCCGACCTGCCGACCCAGAAGGAGATCTTCATTCCCGGGGGACGGCTCTTCCGCGACCTGACCCGCCTGTCCGCGGCCGGCATACCCACCCTTGCTCTGGTCTTCGGCAACTCCACCGCCGGCGGCGCCTACGTGCCGGGCATGTGTGACCACGTCGTCATGGTCAAGGAGCGGTCAAAGGTCTTCCTGGCCGGGCCGCCGCTGGTGAAGATGGCCACCGGCGAGGACGCCGACGACGAGGAGCTCGGCGGCGCGGAGATGCATGCGCGCATGTCCGGGCTGGCCGACTACCTCGCCGTCGACGAGCCGGATGCCATCCGGATCGGCCGGCGGATCATGGCCCGGCTCAACTGGCGCAAGCAGGGGCCGGCGCCCGCCGCCGATGCGCCCGAGCCGCTCTTCGACGCCGACGACCTCCTTGGCATCGTGCCGCCGGACCTCAAGGTGCCGTTCGACCCGCGCGAGGTGATCGCCCGGGTCGTCGACGGCTCCGACTTCGACGAGTTCAAGCCGCTCTACGGCGACGCGCTGGTCACCGGGTGGGCCCGCGTGCACGGCTACCCCATCGGCGTCCTGGCCAACTCCCGAGGCATCCTCTTCAGCGCGGAGTCCCAGAAGGCGACGCAGTTCATCCAGCTGGCCAACCAGGCCGACATCCCGCTGCTCTTCGTCCACAACACGACGGGCTACATGGTGGGCAAGGAGTACGAGCAGGCCGGGATCATCAAGCACGGCGCGCAGATGATCAACGCCGTCTCCAACTCGACCGTCCCGCACATCTCGCTGCTGATCGGCGCGAGCTACGGGGCGGGGCACTACGGCATGTGCGGCCGGGCCTACGACCCGCGCTTCCTGTTCGCCTGGCCCTCGGCGAAGTCTGCCGTGATGGGTCCGCAGCAGCTCGCGGGGGTGCTCTCGATCGTGGCCCGCGCTGCCGCGGCCGGCGCCGGCCGGCCATACGACGAGGACCAGGATGCCGCCATGCGTGCGGCCGTCGAGGGGCAGGTCGAGGCCGAGTCGCTGCCGATCTTCCTCAGCGGGCGGCTCTACGACGACGGCATCATCGACCCGCGCGACACCCGCACGGTGCTCGGTCTGTGCCTCTCGGCCATCCACACCGCGCCGGTGTCGGGCGCCCAGGGCTACGGCGTCTTCCGGATGTGAGGGCAGGGACGTGACGACCTCCGCCATCAGCAGCGTTCTCGTGGCCAACCGCGGCGAGATCGCCCGCCGGGTCTTCCGCACGTGCCGTGACCTCGGCCTTGCCACGGTGGCGATCCACTCCACTCCCGACACCGGTTCGCCGCACGTGCGCGAGGCGGATGCCGCTGTGCACCTCCCGGGCAGCTCGCCGACCGAGACCTACCTTCGCGGTGACCTCGTCATCGAGGCGGCCAAGCGCGCGGGTGCCGACGCCATCCACCCCGGCTACGGGTTCCTCTCCGAGAACGCCGAGTTCGCGCGGGCAGTGCTCGACGCGGGGCTCGTCTGGGTTGGACCGCCACCCGGTGCCATTGCGGCCATGGGCTCCAAGGTGGAGGCCAAGCGTCTGATGGGCGCTGCGGGAGTTCCCGTTCTGCCAGAGCTCGACCCGACGGCACTCACCGAGGCCGACCTGCCCGTGCTCGTCAAGGCCTCAGCCGGCGGCGGAGGCCGGGGGATGCGCGTCGTGCGCTCGCTCGCGGACCTGCCCGCACAGCTGGAGGCGGCACGCGCGGAGGCGGCTTCGGCGTTCGGCGACCCGACTGTCTTCTGCGAGCCATACCTCGAGAGCGGGCACCACGTCGAGGTGCAGGTCCTGGCGGACCAGCACGGGACGGTCTGGGCGGTCGGGGAGCGCGAGTGCTCGATCCAGCGACGGCACCAGAAGGTCATCGAGGAGGCACCCTCGCCGCTGGTCGAGCGCCTGGACAACCCAGCCGAAGGGGCGGCGTCCGCCGCCGCTCCGGACCGTGCCTCCGCCGCTCCGGACCGTGCCTCCGCCGCTCCGGACCGTGCCTCCGCCGCTCCGGACCGTGCCTCGGCCGCTCCCTCCAGCCTGCGGCAGAGGCTGTATGCCGCAGCCACCAGTGCCGCCCGCGCCATCGGCTACCAGGGCGCGGGGACGGTCGAGTTCCTGGCCGACGCAAGCGGGCGGTTCTTCTTCCTCGAGATGAACACCCGCCTGCAGGTGGAGCATCCGGTCACCGAGCTGACCACCGGCCTCGACCTGGTGCGGCTGCAGCTCGAGGTCGCCGAGGGCCAGCCGCTCCCCGACCAGCCGCCCGAGCCCAGCGGCTGGGCCATCGAGGCCCGGCTCTACGCCGAGGACCCGGCCCAGGGCTGGCAGCCACAGAGCGGCACGCTCCACCGGCTCCACGTGCCCGGCGTGAAGGCGACGTTCGACGGGCTGACGGCACCCGGCATACGCCTGGACTCCGGTGTCGACGACGGCTCCGACGTCAGCGTGTTCTACGACCCCATGCTGGCCAAGGTCGTCGCGTGGGCGCCTCGGCGCGCGGAGGCCGCGCGGGCGCTCGCGTCAGCGCTCGCCGGGGCCGACGTGCACGGCCTGCGGACCAACCGCGACCTGCTGGTGCGGGTCCTGCGCCACGATGCCTTCCTCGCCGGAGACACCGACACCGCCTTCTTCGAGCGCCACGGGCTCGCTGCCCTGTCGCAGCCGCTCGCCGACGGTGAGGCGGAGCGGCTGTCAGCCCTTGCGGCGGCGCTCGCCGACGCGGCGGCCAACCGGGCGGGGGCGCGGGTCCAGGCCGGGCTGCCCAGCGGGTGGCGCAACCTGCCATCGCAGCTCCAGTGCAAGGAGCTCGACGGGCCGAGCGGACGCCACCGGGTCGAATACGGGATCCGGCGCGGGCAGCTGGACGCACCGGCATACCCAGGAGTGCGCCTCCTGGCGCACGACGCCGACCAGGTCTGCCTCGAGGTCGACGGGGTGCGCAGGGCGTTCTCGGTCCACCGCTACGGCGCCCAGGCCTGTGTCGACTCGCCGCTCGGGCCGGTCACCCTGACCGCGGTGGACCGCTTCCCGGACCCCTCCGCGCACGTGGTGCCGGGGTCACTGCTGGCCCCGATGCCCGGCGTGGTCGTGTCGGTCGCTGCGACGCTCGGCGACGCGGTCGAGCGCGGCGCGCCGCTGCTGGTCCTTGAGGCGATGAAGATGCGACACCCCATTGCGGCACCCGTTCATGGCGTCCTGACCGAGCTCCACGTCCGTCACGGCCAGCACGTCGAGGTCGGCGCGGTGCTGGCCGTCGTCACCGCTCACGACAACCCGAGCCACGAGAACCCGAGCTACGAGAACCCGAGCCACGAGAACCCGCCCCAGGAGGAGTCATGAGTTTCGTCGAGAGCGAGGAGCGCCAGGCCCTGCGTTCGGCCGTGGCGCAGCTGGTCGGCAGGTACGGCTGGCAGTACGCCGACGCGAGGGCGCGCAAGGGCGAGGCGATGACCGAGCTGTGGCAGGAGGCCGGGCGTGCCGGCTTCCTCGGCGTCAACCTCCCGGAGGAGTACGGCGGTGGCGGCGCCGGGATCTACGAGCTGTCGCTGGTGCTCGAGGAGCTGGCCCGTGGTGGCTGCTCCCTGATCATGATGGTCGTCTCGCCGGCCATCTGCGGCACGATCATCGCCCGGTTCGGCACCGACGAGCAGAAGAAGGAGTGGCTGCCCGGCATCGCCGACGGCTCGGTCACGATGGCGTTCGGCATCACCGAGCCGGATGCCGGCTCCAACAGCCACAACATCAGCACGACCGCCCGACGCGACGGTGACGACTGGGTCCTCACGGGGCGGAAGGTCTTCGTCACGGGCGTCGACCGCGCCGACGCGGTGCTGATCGTGGCCCGCACTGCCGACGCCCGCACCGGTCGCCTGAAGCCTGCGCTGTTCATCCTGCCGCGCGAGACCTCGGGCTTCGAGTACACGCCGATCGAGATGGACATCATCGAGACCGAGCGGCAGTTCATGCTCTTCCTCGACGACGTGCGCCTGCCCCGAGGTGCGCTCGTGGGCGAGGAGGACGCTGCACTCGCCCAGCTCTTCGCCGGCCTCAACCCGGAGCGGATCATGGCCGCGGCGATCGCGGTCGGCTCAGGCCGGTTCAGTCTCTCCCGAGCCGCCGGCTACGTCACCGAGCGCAACGTGTGGGGTGTCCCCATCGGGGCCCATCAGGGGCTCGCCCACCCGCTGGCCAAGTGCCACGTGGAGGTCGAGCTGGCGCGGCTCATGATGCAGAAGGCGGCGACGCTCTACGACGAGGGCGACGACGTGGGCGCCGGCGAGGCGGCCAACATGGCCAAGTACGCCGCCGCCGAGGCCAGCATCGCGGCGCTGGACCAGGCCATCCAGTCCCACGGCGGCAACGGGCTCAGCAGGGAGTACGGCCTCGCCGCCCACCTCGCGTCGGCGCGGATCGCCCGCGTGGCCCCGGTGAGCCGCGAGATGATCCTCAACTTCGTCGCCCAGCACTCCCTCGGCCTGCCAAAGTCGTACTGATGAGCCCCACGACGGGCACCGAGCCCGAACCCCCACCCAGCGCCGAGGCCGAGCTGGTCCACTACGGCGTGGACCGCGCCATCGCGACGATCACGCTCGACTCGCCCCACAACCGCAACGCCCTGTCGAGTGCCCTTGTGGCCCAGCTCGGCGCGCGGCTGCGCCAGGCGGCAGCCGAGGATGACGTCCGCGCGGTGGTGCTCACGCACACCGGCGGCACCTTCTGTGCGGGCGCGGACCTCACCGAAGCCAAGGAGGGCTCGATGGCCCGGGGTGCCGAGGAGCTGCTCGGCATCCTCCGTGCGATCGTCGAGCTGCCCAAGCCGGTCGTATGCCGGGTGGCCGGCCACGTGCGCGCCGGCGGCATGGGGTTGGTCGGGGCGTGCGACATCGCCATCGCGTACACACGGGCGACCTTCGCCTTCAGCGAGGCCCGGCTCGGGCTCGCCCCCGCGGTGATCTCGATGACCACGCTGCCCCGGATGACCGAGCGGGCAGCGAGCCGCTACTTCCTCACCGGCGAGGTCTTCGGCGCCACCACCGCGGCGCAGATCGGGATGGTCACCGAGGCCTCGGGCGACCTCGAGGCCTCGCTCGCCGGCATCCTCGACAGTCTGCGTGCCGCGTCACCGCAGGGCCTGCGCGAGACCAAGCCGCTGACCACCCGCGCCGTCCGGCGTGCCCTGGCCGAGCAGGCGGCCGAGATGGCCGGCCTGTCCGCG
>DASSJT010000256.1:0-5777 GCA_035691065.1 Dermatophilaceae bacterium | reverse complement strand
CGTTACATTCCGCGCGTCGCCTCCCCGCCGTGACGGTGGACGTTCCGCTCCGCATGACGCCCACGACCGGAGAGAACTGTTGGCGTCCCCTTCGGCTTGAGGCGAGGCGCTCAGGTCGACGTCGCAGCGTCGAGCAGCGTCCGCCATCACCTGAAGCGCACGTCCCGATCCCCGGATTCGTGGGCGCGGTCGCGGCGTCGGACCCTGGCTGGTCCGCAGGTAGTCCGCAGCATGCTCGGTGACAGTCAACGATTGCCAACGGTCAGAGTCGGCAAAGCCGCTGGTCAGCCCACGGGTTCAACGGCGTTCAACGGTTGCCAACGGTGCGGGGGTAGTGCTGGGTCATTGATCCGGGGCGTCCCGTGTGGCCGTGTGGGTGGCGCGACCTGTGCTGACTCGGGCGTTCAGGGTTTCGGCACGGTGCCCGCAGCCGGTCGTAGATCGGATAGAAATCCCGGCCGTCCAGCCGCCCCTCCTCGTGGGCCGTGGTCGCGTCCACCATGCGCCAGCGCACGTCGGTGTAGGCCCGCTCGGCCCGGCGCAGGCCGACTCTGGCCGCGGACCGCTCGTCGACGAGGACCACATCGCTGAAGTGCCCCAGCAGCTCGCGGGTGACCCATTCGTCCACCAGCGCCCTGTTGCGAGTGGTCCGCCCACACCCGCCCACCGACAGGTTGCAGCGGCACACGCGGCGAACTCCCCAGCCGCTGCTGCACATCGGCGCATGACACCGCGAGCATCGCGCGATCCCAGCCAACAGCGAGACCACCTTCTTCCCGTGCGGTGCCTGCTGCACCCTGGGCATGGCCGCCTGCAACGCCTCCCAGGTCGCCCGGGCGAACACCGCAGGCCAGTCCCCCGGCCCGACCACCTCGCCCAGGTGCGTCATCTCACCGACATACGGCGGATTCCGCAGCATGCCCGATGCGATCCTGCCGGTACACCAGCAGGTACTCCGGTCGGTCCCGTTCGATCGCCGCCAGGGCGCGGCCCCAGGCGCTGGAGGCCTTGCGCACCGTGAACGCGGACACGTCGTTGTCCTCAAAGACTTCTCCGGGCGCCAGTTCTCGTCCGCGCTCGCCCGGCCGTCGTGGAAGACGGCGCCGTCGTATGCCGTGGTGACCCGGGTGCTCCCTCGGGCACCCGGACAAGGGACGGGCGCTCGAGCGATGCGGCTGCGAAGCTCGCCTGTCCCGGAGACGATGGCGTCGAAGGTCGTTCCGACCGCGGGGCATGTCGGGTCATGCCCCTCATCATCTGCGAGACCCGTCCTGCCCAAGCGATATTCGGCTCGCGCGCACCGCGAGCCAGGGACACACGAATCAGGCGACACCTCGCCACGGGTCGTGTGCGAGGCTCGGAGCATGCTCCCCCACTTCGTGCAGCACCATCGCGGCCAGGCCCGTCCGGAGTCCGTGGTCGCCGGTAAGACTTGGCGGATCACCCTCCTGACGAGCGCCCTGGTCCGGCTCGAGTATGCCCCCGAGGGCCAGTTCGAGGACCGGCCTAGCAGCTTCGCCGTCAACCGCGACTTCGAGGTGCCCGAGTTCACGGTGCACCACGCCAACGGCGGCGCCGAGGTCGTCACCGACTGGCTGCGGATCGTCTACGACGGCGAGCCGTTCTCGGCGAACGGCCTGTCCGTCGCCGTAACAGGTGGCGCCTCCGAGTACGACGGCGTGTGGCGCTACGGCGTACCGCCGCGCAGCAACCTCGGCGGCACCGCTCGCACCCTCGACGAGGCCGACGGCGCGATCCCGCTCGAGCCCGGAATCGTCTCCCAGGTGGGTTTCGGCGTCGTCGACGACTCCCACTCGCCGCTGCTGCTCGACGACGGATGGTACGAGGCGCGCCGCGGGGGCGCCATGGACCTCTACTTCTTCGGCTACGGCCTGGACTACCGCCAGGCGCTGCGCGACTTCTACCGCCTCACCGGCCCGACGCCACTGCTGCCGCGGCACGCGCTCGGCAACTGGTGGAGCCGCTACCACGCCTACTCCGACGCCGAGCTGCGCACGCTCATCGGCGACTTCGAGCGGCGCGACCTGCCGTTCTCCATCCTTGTCCTCGACATGGACTGGCACCTCACCGACATCCCGGCCCGCTTCGGCTCGGGCTGGACCGGTTACACCTGGAACCGGGACCTCTTCCCCGACCCCCGCGGCTTCCTGAAGTGGGTCCACGACCAGGGCTACGAGGTCACCGCAAACGTCCACCCGGCGGACGGGGTGCGTGCCTTCGAGGAGGGGTATATCGCGGTCTGCGAGCGCCTCGGACTCGACCCTTCCACCGAGGACCCGGTCCTGTTCGACCCGACCCACCCCGAGTTCATGGACGCCTACTTCGACGTGCTCCACCGTCGCTTGGAAGAGGACGGCATCGACTTCTGGTGGATCGACTGGCAGTCCGGTCCCTACTCACGACGGCGCGGCATCGACCCGCTCTGGGTGCTCAACCACTACCACTTCCTCGACTCGGGGCGAGACGGCCGGCGGCCGCTGACGTTCTCGCGCTACGCCGGCCCCGGCTCCCACCGCTACCCGATCGGCTTCTCCGGCGACACCCTCATCACATGGGACTCGCTGGCCTTCCAGCCCTACTTCACCGCAACCGCGGCGAACATCGGCTATGGCTGGTGGAGCCACGACATCGGCGGACACATGTTCGGCTACCGCGACGACGAGCTCGCTACGCGATGGCTGCAGCTCGGCGTCTTCTCGCCGGTCAACCGGCTCCACTCGGGTGCCAACCGGTTCAGCGGCAAGGAACCGTGGAAGTTCCCCCAGCCCTACGAGGGGGTCATGGAGGAGGCCCTGCGTCTGCGCGCACGCCTGGTCCCCTACCTGCACACGATGAACCACCGCGCCTCCTTCGAGGGGATCCCGCTCGTCGTGCCGATGTACCACGAGCACCCCCGCGAGCCGGAGGCCTACGAGGTGCCGAACCAGTTCCTCTTCGGGTCCGAGCTGCTGGTTGCGCCCATCACGTCGCCTGCATCGACGACGACCCGCCACGGCTCGGTGACGGCGTGGCTGCCCGAGGGCACCTGGCTCGACGTCTTCACGGGACTGGTCTACGACGGGGGTCGTCAGGTGACCATGCACCGGGACATCCACTCCCTCCCCGTCCTCGCCAAGGCCGGGGGCATCGTGCCGCTGGACGGCGCGGGTGGCCCCGGCTCGGAGACGCCCATCGCGCGCCGCGACGTCGGCACGAACCCGGAGAGCCTCGAGCTGCTGGTCTTCGCCGGCGAAGACGGCCGCTTCACGCTCCTGGAGGACGACGGCCGCGGCACCGGCGCGGATCCCGCCCAGTGGGCGCGGACCACGGTGGTGCTCGACACCGCCGAGGGGACGATCACGGTCGGCCCTGCCGAGGGCAACCTCGAGGTGGTCCCAGCACACCGGGACATCACGCTCACCCTGGTCGGCTTCGGGGACCCCTCGGACCTCCGAGCGCGGGTTGGTGGCGAGCGCGTGGACCCGGCCGTCGACACCAACCCGACCACTGGTCGCACCCACGTCCACCTGCGCCGCGTCCCGGCCGACGCCGCGGTCGAGGTCCGGTCGGACGGCCTGCGTGAGCTGCGGCAGCGCGACACCGAGAGCCTCGTCCGCGAGCTGCTCAACGCCGCCCACATCGGCTACACCGACAAGGCGCTGATGTACGACATCGTGATCCAGGACCCGGTCCTCGCCCCTGCCCGGCTCCAGGCCGTCGGCGCGGACGCCGACGTCCTCAGCGCGCTCACCGAGGTGGTGGCAGCCCGCCGACCCTGATCGCCGCAGCCACGCCGGGCACTCACTCACGCGAGGCGCAGCCGGTATGCCGGGTAGCTGGCTACCGCGGTCGCGGCGCCAGGTGCGCCACGCATGTCCCGGGAGTGGCAAACGGCACCAGGCGCTCGAGCGTGAGTGGCGCGTCGAGCTCGGCGAGGAGTCCGGCCATCAGGCCGCTGTGGACGGAACAGACCACTGGGCCACTGGTCTGGGCCAGCTCGAGGAAGGGGCACGGGCGGATGTCGACCCGGGTGCCCGTGCCGGATCGCACCGCCTGCGACCTGAAACCCAGCGACTCCAGGCCCGCGACGACAGCCCGCTCCGCCTCCCGGCGGGTCAGCGGTTGGTGCGAAGTCTCCGTCGGACCAGCGCTGTGAGCGGCGGCCAGCTCCCGGCCCCACAGCCTTCCGGCGGCCTCGGCAGCGGCCCGGGGCCGTGCTTGGCCCTGGAGGTGGCGGACCAGGATCTGAGCGAGGGCCCGGTAGCTGCGGGGAGCGACCTGCGGAGCCGCGGCCGAGGCGGCATACACGATCGAAGGGCGACCGACAGTGGTGCGCTCTCCTGCCGCGCGGTGCGCCATGTCGCTGTCCACGAGGGCGTCGAGGTGGAAGCGGGCGCTGTTCCTGTGGAGCCCGAGCAGCTCGCCGACCTCGGCCGCCGACAATGGGGCAGGGGCGTCCTGGAGCGCCGCGAGGACGCGGCGCCTGGTGGGCCCCAGACCGGTCGACACCTCAGCGGGCTCGCGCCACCGGCGGAAGGTACAGCACCTGCCTGCGGCTGAAGCCGTCGACCGGCTGCCGCGGCCCCGGCTGGGGCCACTCGAGTGGGGTGGACGGGTCAACCGCCCATTCGCCCATGAGCTCACCGGCGTGCTGCACCGCGTCGACGCCGAAGACAGGTGGCTCGTCGTGGGGGACGAGCACGGGGACGACCTCCTTCCCGAGGCTGGTCCACTCACCCCGCCATTCGCGGACCAGCCGCCATGCGGCCGTCGTCATCGGGCCGCCGGTCACGTCAACCGCGTGTCCCCAGCGGCGCAAGGGGTCGCTCGACGAGGAGCCGCCCATGATCGCCTCACCGAGAAGCGTGCGGACGACCCTCGGATCGCTGAGGTCGAGCCCGTGGCGCCAGAACGCCTCGAAGAGCAGGGGCGCCGCAACGTCGGCCACGCCCGCGGCCGCGGCCTCGGCGTAGCCGGAGACGGCCGCCTTGGTGTGCGGCACGAACCCGGCCAAGGTGTAGGGGAGCTCCTCGTCGGGCCGCAGGCAGCCGAGCACGGTGTCCATCTCGCGCTGCACCTCGGCGAACTGCTCGCTGCGTGAGGTCTCGTGCGCCCGCCACGGGTCGTGCTCGACGGCGCGGAACTCGAAGCCCAGCCCCGCCACTCGGAGCGCCGCCAACCGGCGGTAGGCGAGGTAGGACCAGGGGCAGGTGAAGTCGCCGTAGAGAACCACTCCGATGGCCTCGGCAGCGTCGGCGATGGAGGTGGCGGGGAGGTGGCTTCGGTGGTCGGTGATGGTCATCAGGGCTCCTCGGTGCCGGGCAGTAGAGCCATTTTTACAAATAGTTCGTATCAAAGGGAAGGGTCGGGCAGAGCAGATCTGCTCGACTCGTTCGGGATGTCGCGCCGGGCGCCCGGAGAGTTCGGTAACGAAATGATAAATAGTTAATAGGCACTATTGATTATAACGACCCTCCCTGCTGCACTTGACGGCAGCGGGCAAGGCAGCTGCGCTCGTGTCCCCTCAGAAAGGTCACCCTTCACCAATGTCGTCTCCCCTCACCACCGACCAGCTCAGCGCCCTCGTCGCCACGCTCGACCTCTCGACCAAGGTCCGGCTCCTCACCGGCGAGACCGCCTTCACCCTCTGGGGCGAGGAGTCGATCGGCTTGGCACCGATGGCCTTCTCCGACGGACCGACCGGAGTACGCGGGCTGAAGTTCACCGGGGGCGACCACGTGGCGCTCTTCCCCAACGCCACCCTGCTGGCGAGCGCC
>DASSJT010000255.1:0-21643 GCA_035691065.1 Dermatophilaceae bacterium | reverse complement strand
GAGGACCTCGACATCGACTCCCTGTCGATGATGACGATCGTCGTCAACGCCGAGGAGAAGTTCGGCGTGCGCATCCCCGACGACGAGGTCAAGAACCTCAAGACCGTCGGCGACGCCGTCGGCTACATCGCCGCCAACCAGGGCTGACCCCACGGTCCGCGGCCGGACTGGCACGGGAGACCCACACGCGGTAGACCGTGCTTCAGGCCGCGGACCGCCGCCCTGGACCTGACCCGGTGGCCGGGAGCACCCGGCATACCCGCTCGTCACGGACCCCAACCAAGGAGCACAGCCGACCATGACCACCAACCGACGTGTCGTCGTCACCGGCCTGGGAGCCACCACCCCCGTGGGCGGGACGGTCCAGGAGACGTGGGACGCCATCCTCGCCGGCGAGTCCGGCGCGCGTTCCCTCCCCGAGGAGTGGGTGACCAGGCACGAGCTGCCGGTCACCTTCGCGGCCACGATCAAGACGCCTCCGGAGGAGGTGCTGTCCCGCGTCGAGACCAAGCGGCTCGACCCGAGCGGGCAGTACGCCCTGATCGCCTCCCGGGAGGCGTGGGCCGACGCGGGGTCGCCCGAAGTCGAGCCCGAGCGCCTCGGCGTCGCCATCGGCACCGGCATCGGTGGGGTGTGGACGCTGCTCAACGCCTGGGACACCCTGCGCGAGAAGGGACCCCGTCGGGTGCTCCCGCTCACGGTGCCGATGCTGATGCCCAACAGCGCGTCCGGCAACGTGTCGCTCGCGATGGGGGCGCGGGCGGGGGCGCACACCACGGTGTCGGCGTGCGCGTCGGGCGCGGAGTCCATGGGCTACGCCATGGAGATGATCAAGAGCGGCCGCGCCGACGTGATGATCGCGGGTGGCACGGAGGCAGCGATCCACCCGCTGCCCATCGCCGGCTTCGCTGCCATGCAGGCCCTGTCGACGCGCAACGACGACCCGACCCACGCCTCGCGGCCCTACGACACCGACCGCGACGGGTTCCTGCTCGGTGAGGGCGCCGGGGTGGTCGTCCTGGAGTCCGAGGAGTACGCCCGGGCTCGGGGCGCGCGGATCTACGGCGAGCTCGCGGGCATGGGCATGTCCTCGGACTCCCACCACATCACCGCACCCGACCCGGTGGGCGCCGGCGCCTCCCGGGCGATGCTGGAGGCGGTCGAGCGGGCCGGCGTGTCCCCCGAGGACGTCGTCCACATCAACGCCCACGCCACCTCGACGCCGGTCGGCGACGTGGCCGAGTCGGCTGCCATCCGGCGCGCCTTCGGGGCAGCAGCAGACGGTATGCCGGTGAGCGCCACCAAGTCGATGACCGGTCACCTGCTCGGTGCGGCCGGCGCGCTGGAGGGGGTGCTCGCGATCCTGGCGGTCTACCACCGGCTCGCTCCTGCCACGACCAACATCGACAACTTCGACCCCGAGGTCGAGCTGGACGTCATCCGGGGCGAGCACCGCAAGCTGCCCGCGGGCGACATCGCCGTGCTGAACAACTCCTTCGGCTTCGGCGGCCACAACGTGGCCATGACGATCAAGAGCGTCTAGCACTGTTCGGCCGGTGACCCCGGCTGTCGCGAAGGGACCCTTCCTGTCCTCCGGGAGGGGTCCTTTTGCCGTCGCTGACAGTGGTGCGCGAGCGCCCGCCATAGCGAGCGCTGCTGCACCACAAGTTCTCTAGGGCCACCATCGGACCCCACGCAGGGCACGCGGCGTGCTCAATCCCGGCACCCGCAGGGACGGACGGACTCCTAGTGCGGCTTCTTGGTGGGGCTGCGCCCGGGCTTGGTCGATGTGCTCGACGGGGAGACCGTGCTCGGTCGGGGCGGAGTGCTGGTGGAGCTGGTCGAGGACGGTGCCGGCGGCTGGGTCGAGACCACCGAGGGCGTCGCGGTGGCCTTCGGGCTGGGGGTGGTCGTCGTCGTCCAGTTCCAGGTCCACGAGGTGGGCTCGGTCGTCGATGTGGAGCTTGAGTGCGATGCCGGCCTCGATGCCTCACGGGGCTGGCCGATCGAGGTCACGGGCTGCCGCGGGGTCTGGCTGGACCCCGGCTGGATGACAACCAGCAGCAGACCTACAACCGCCGCGCCGCCCAGAAGGCTGACGGCGGGAAGCGCACGCGTGCCAGGCCGCCACCAGCCACGGGTCCGCTCCGCGCTCCGGCGCCGGCGAAGCGCCTCCGGCAGGTCGGCCCGCATGGCCGCCACACTGTGGGCCGGCGCTGCGAGCCACCCCATCACGGGCACCACCAGCAGGGCGGACAGCAGCAGCGTCACCGGCTTCGGCGCCACGGCAAGGGCGACAGCAGCCGACGCGACAGCGGTGACAGCCATTGCCATCTCGGCACGGTGGGCGCGCAGGGCGTCGACCCACCCGACGTCGCTGCGAACCTTCGGAGTGCGCAGGAACACCCCCTCGGGCTCGAGCAGGCCTCGGATGCAGGCCAGGGAGACCACCCAGCCGAGCGAGATCCAGACGAGGAAGACGCCCACAGCGTCGCCCCACGAGATGCCTCGTCCGACGCTCTTGACCGCCGCGACGGCCCGCACGAGCCCCAGCGCGATCATGGCCGGCACGGCCACCAGGATGAGGCCGGTCAGCCGGCGCACCACGAGCCCGCCGCCGAAGGCCAGGTCGAGCAGGCTGGCGATGACGACCACGGAGAACATCAGCCCCAGAAGGTCACCGAACCACTGGATCCCCCCTGACAGGTACGCCAGCCGCTGGCCCAGGGTCAGCCGCGTCGACCGGCTCCACGGCAGCAGCTCGCGCCAGTGCTGCTTGAGGATCTGCATCCCACCGAAGCACCACCGGAACCGCTGTCGTTTCAGCGCCTCGAAGGTGAGCGGCATGATGCCGTGGCCGTAGCTGTGGTCGAGGTGGTGCCCGGTCCAGCCGGCCGCCAGCAGGCGCAGCGACAGCTCGGCGTCCTCAGTGACGCACCTCTCGTCCCAGCGACCGACGTCGACCAGGGCGGAGCGGCGGACCAGGCCCATCGTGCCGCCGAAAATGGCACTGTTGCGCTCGTCACGGGACTGCTGCGACACCGCGAAGAAGTAGTCGTAGCTGTAGTAGAGCCGGCGCAGGTAGGGAGCGTGGTTCCAGTCGCGGTAGTCCTGCGGGGTCTGGACGAAGCCGACGCGGGGGTCGTCGAAGGCGCCGACGGTCTCGCGCAGCCAGTTCGGCTCGACCTGGTAGTCGGCGTCGACGACGGCGATGATGCTCGCTCGCGGGTCGGTCTGGTCCTCGGCGAAGTTCAGGGCGCCGGACTTGAAGCCCGGCCACTCCAGCAGTCGGTGGAACCGCATGAGCGAGGGATAGGTCGCGCAGTAGCGCGCGACCGGGAGCCACATCTCCTCGTCGTCGGTGTTGTTGTCGAGGACGAGCACCTCGAAGTTGGGGTAGTCGAGCCGCCGAAGTGACTCGAGCGTCTCGATGACCAGGTCCGGCGGTTCGTTGTGGCTGGGCACGTGGATCGACACGAAGGGGGTGTCCGTGTCGGACGAGAGCACGGCGGCCGCTGGCGCGAGGCGGCGGTCCCAGCGCCGAGCGCCGAGGACGTCGAAGATCTCCCAGCCGTAGGCGAGCAGCAGCACCCAGGCCATGAGCTCCAGCACCCAGAGCAGCCAGGCGCCCACCAGGGCGACCCAGGCCAGACCGGAGCCGACCGTCCACGCTGCCATGGCGACGACGTAGGCGCCGCCCGCGACCACGCTGAGGGACCAGCCGGCATGGGCCCAGGGGTCCCAGCGGCGAGTGAAGGGCAGCCACGGAAGGGTGAGGACCCAGAGCAGCGCGCAACTGCCAAGGAGCTGCCCCAGCGTCGACCAGGGCGCGACCACGGCGGCGGCGAGGACGAGTGGCAGGAGGGGCGCCACGGCGCGGACCGCGCTGGAGGCATTGCTGCCGTGTCGTGCGGTCGTCGGGGTCGTGCGCTGGGCCACCAGAAGCACCAGCAGCGTCGCGAGAGCAGCCGCCAACACCCCCACGGCCACGCCCGTGCCCATCCCGACCTCCTCGGGCGGACATCGGGCCCACCCTCAAACAGCCGGGGAGTCTACTCGTCGGCTGCCGACATGGGTGGTTTGGGTCGCTTGACGTTGCCGGGAGGTCGCCGCGGCCGGTCGACTCTGCCGGTCGACTCTGCCGATCGACACGGCCGGTCGACACGGCCCGCCGGCAGGGAGCCCAGGAGGAACTGCGCCCAGCCGCCGTCGCGAAGCCGGCGGCTGGGCGCCCCCTGAGTCTCAGCCCACCTTGTGGAGCCAGCGGACGGGAGCCCCCTCACCGGCATACCTGAACGGCTCCAGCTCGTCGTCCCAGTCGGTGCCCAGCAGCTCCTCGAGCATCTCGGCCACGGCTTCGGGAGACCCCTGGGCCAGCATCAGCACCTCGCGCAGGCGGTCCTCGTTGACGACGGCGTCGCCGGAGGCGGAGATCCACGTGTGGTGGATGCCGAGGCGGGGCGTGTGTGACCAGCGCGACCCGTCGGCGCCGGGGCTGGGGTCCTCCGTCACCTCGTAGCGGAGGTTGTCCCACCCGCGCAGTGCGCTGGCGATCTTGGCACCGGTGCCCTGCTCGCCGGACCAGGACAGCTCCGTACGCATCAGGTTGGCGCCGGCCGGCTGCGCGGTCCAGTCGAGGTGGACGCGGGTGCCCAGCAGGGATTCGAGGGCCCAGGTGATGTGCGGGCACAGCGCAGCGGGGGTTGAGTGAATGAACACCACCCCGCGGGTCATGACACGCGGCATCGCGACAGACATCCGGACCTCCTGTGTGCTGTGGACGTCTTCCCCAACGCCACGCTTTCAGCCAGGAAGGCACCAGGCGGTATGCCGGTGACCAGCGCTGTGCGCGCGAGTCACCTCACGCGGTTTGTTCCGCACATTCTGCACCACAACTCACATCAGGACCAGCACTCACACGCGTGTCTCACATCCGTGTCTCACACCTGTCTCGCCCTGGTTCGGTTGCTGTCGGCCACGGTGAGTAGTCTGCGCGGGTGCTGATCCATCCGTGGGACGCCGGGTCCGGCGAGGCGGAGTGGCGTGCGGTTCTCGACGCCTTCCCCTTCGGGCAGCTGATCGCCCCCGGCGGGCCGGAGCGCGAGCTGCCGGTCGTGGTGCCGACCCACTTCCACTTCGACGGGGCCGCGACGGTCGAGCTCCACCTCGCCCGTCCGAACCCGGTGTGGCGGGCTCTCGAGGAGCGGCCGCGCGCCCTGCTCACGGTGATAGCGGACTACGTCTACGTGCCCGCGGCCGTCAACGCCGACCCTGGCACCGACCCGACTGTCGGGGTTCCCACGAGCTACTACGCAGCAGTCCAGGCGGCCTGCGATGTCGAGGTGGTCGACGACCCCTCGGAGAAGGCGGCCATCCTCAACCGACAGCTGGCCCGGTTCGAGCCGGCCGGCTCCTCACGCGTGGCGGTCGCGGTGGCGACGGAGTCCGACCGGCGGCAGCTGCCCGGCATCCGCGGGCTCCGGCTGGCGATCACCGACGTGCGGGCCAAGTTCAAGTACGGCGGCAACAAGACCCGCGAACATCGGGAGTCGATCGCCGCTGCCCTTGCCGCGCGGTCCGGGCCGATGGACCTGGCCGCTCGGAGGCGGCTCCTGTCGCAAGACGGCGGCTGAGGGCGGCTGCCAGCCGCTGGCGCTCTGAGGGGTCGCCGACCACGGCTTCCGCCTCACGCGCGCAGCTGGCCTCAGACCTGCTGGCTGCTGAGCACGTGTGAGCTGTTGATCTTCAGGATCCCGCCATCCACGACGAGGCCGAACGACGTGCGCTCTCGGATGGTGCGCCCGTCCTTCATGGAGTACGTGAGCGTGGCCACGACGGTGCCCGGTGGCGAGGCCGAGATGTTGCGCGCCGAGACCGCCTGCACGGAGCCCCAGAAGGTCTCGTAGTAGTCCCGGTTGACCGCCGTGGACGTCTGGTACGCCCGGGTCAGCCTGGACCAGCCGGCATCGGTGTCGCCCGGCACCAGTCGGTAGTAGCCAGCGATCGCCGCGGTGAGCTGTGCCGCGGTCGGCGTGCCCCTCACGGACGACGAGCTCGTCGATCGGTGCGTCGGGCTCGCCGTGTGGGTGGGTGACGAGGTGGGCTCCGAGGTGGGTGCCGAGGTGGATGTGGACGTCGGAGGGACGGCGGACGGAGCGGTCTGGGTGGGCGCCAAGGAATGAGAAGGTTTCCGGGCGGCGGCTCCAGAGCCGTCGCCAAGAGTTGGCACGAGGAGCGCGAGCAGGATGGTCAGACCGGCGGCCGCGCCGATCAGCGCGAACACGAGCTCGCGGCGTGGTGAACGGCGGGTCGGCCGGTCCGTTGACGGCTCGGCTGAAGGCTCGGTCCGGAAGCGCTCGATGCCGGCAGGCGCCGGGAACACCCGAGTTGCCGGGGTGCTAGCAGCGCTCGGCGGTGGGCTTGCAGCGGGGGCGGGATCGGCCGCCGCGGGTTCGGCCGGCGCCGAACCGGCCACGACGGCTTCGGCCGGGGAGGGACCGGCAGGAGCGGCGCCGGCGAGGACACCCCCGCCCGCCTCGTCGGTGCCGTCGGCTGGCACGCGGTCGGCTGGCACGCGGTCGGGTGGCACGCGGTCGGGTGGCACGCTGTCGGCCGCACTCGTTGCCAGGGCGGCAAGCGCCGCCAGCTCCGCAGCCGCCTCGGCCATGGACGGGCGAGCGTCCGGGGACGGGGCGAGCAGCCGTCCCAGCAGCGAGGTGAGCTGACCCGCTCGCCGCGGGGGTGTGACCCGTCCCGACGCGACCTCGTGCAGGAGTGCCATCGAGTTCTCATGGGTGCCGAACGGTGGTCTCCCCTCGACCGCGGTGTAGAGCGTGGCGCCGAGGCTGAAGACATCGGAAGACTGGGTCGTCGGGCCACCCCGGGCCACTTCAGGAGCGAGGTATGCCGGTGTGCCGATAACCATGCCAGTCGACGTGATCGTGGAGTCACCCAAGGCGCGCGAGATCCCGAAGTCGCTGATCTTCGCCGAGCCGTCCTCGGTGACCAGGATGTTCCCGGGGGTCACGTCGCGGTGCACGATTCCGGCCGCGTGGGCGGCTGCCAGGGCCGAGGCGACCTGCCCACCGATGCGTGCCACCTCTTCTGGCGACAGGGGCCCTCGCTCCCTCAGGAGCGCATGAAGGCTCTTGGACGGCAGATACGGCATGATGAGGCACGGCTGGCCGTCCTGCTCCACCACGTCGAAGATCTGCACCGCGTGCTGGTGGTGCAGCTTGGCGGTGATCCGCGCCTCGCGCATGGCGCGAGCTACCGCCCGTTCCGCCTCGGCCTGGTCCATCCCTCGGGCGGGGTGCAGCTGCTTGATGGCCACCGGCCGGTCGAGCCGCTCGTCCCACGCCTTCCAGACGATGCCCATCCCGCCGGTCCCGATGCGCTCCTGCACGCGGTAGCGGTCGGCGATCAGGGAAGCCGGGAGCTGCCTGGAAACGTCTGCCACTCGCCGCTCTCCTCCCTCCTTGTCAAAACCCGGTGGCAGGCACGCAAACCGGGCCGACGGCGCACTGCTGCGCCGATCCGGTCCCTGTACCCCGCCTGCCCGGTGCTACGCATCGGCAGCTCGGCGATCGACCACAGGCCGGACTGGACCAGACGGCATGCGGGGCACCCATGGCAGACGGGAGCACACCGCAGACGGGAGCACACGGCATACGGGAGCACGCGGCATCCCGCCGATCCATCTGCAGGCCAAGGTCAGCCGTCGGTCGGTCCGGAATGCTCCTGGCTGCTCTCACCCACCATGTCGCGCTCGGCGGGCGGCATGGGCTCGTGACCGAGCTCTGGGGCGGGGTCCTGGCCGGCGTAGTAGCGGACGACGGTGTTCGCCACGGCGAGGACTGGGACCGCGAAGAGCGCCCCGACGATTCCGAGCAGGAAGGAACCGATGGCGACCGCGGCGATGACAGCGAGCGGGTGGAGTGCGACCGCGCGTCCCATGAGGAACGGCTGGAGGGCGTGGGTCTCCACCTGCTGGACCAGCACGACCACGCCGAGCATGACGAGCGCTGCCACGGGGCCCTTGACCACGAGGGCGACGAGGACCGCGACCGCGCCGGACACGATCGCACCGATGATGGGCACGAACGAGGTGAGGAAGACCAGCACGGTGATCGGGATGACAAAGGGCAGGCGCAGGAAGAGCGCACCCAGGCCGATGCCGATCGCGTCCACCCCGGCGACCATCACCTGCGTCCGGGCGTAGTGGCCCAGGCTGACCCAGCCGCGGCGGAACGCTTCGTACGTCGGGTCCTGGGCCGGCCCCGGGAGCATGCGGACGAAGAACCGCCAGATCTGCTCGCCCTCGGCGAGGAAGAAGAAGGTACCGATCAGGGCGATCAGCAGGCCGGCAACGAAGTGCCCCGCGGACGTTCCGACGCTCAGCAGGCCGGACGTCAGCTGGCGGGAGTTGCCACGAATGGACTGCTTGGCCTGCTCGATCAGATCGGCAAGCTGAGCGCTGGAGAGCTTGAGCGGACCGGTGCGGAGCCAGTCGACCACCTGCTCCAGTCCGCTCTCGGCGCTCGCGCGCATGGTGCCGGCGCCGGAGGCCAGCTGGGTGGCGACCAGCCCGAAGAGCACGAGCACAGCGGCCAGCGCCACCAGGAGCACGAGCAGGGACGCGGAGCCACGCCGGAGCGGGGTGCGGGCGGTCAGAACCCGCACGGGGGGTGCGAGAAGTGCCGCGAAGAGGACGGCAACGGCCAGCGGCACGACGACCACGCTGGCGATCCGCAAGGCGGCTACCAGCGCTGCCGCCACGGCAGCGACGACGAGGATCCGCCAGGACCAGGCAGCGGCCAGGACGAGCGACCTGGGGACAGCGTCGTGCGGTTCGCGAGTGGGCTCGGGCGCGGACGGTGTGCTTGCGGTCATCGTTGAGGTTACCGCGCGTCCCAGCGCCAACCGGGGCTGCCACACCGCGGCGGCCGCACCGCTGCGGCAGCCACACCGCCGCGGCCACACTGCTGCGGCAGCCGCACCGCCGCCGTCACACCGTCGCCGTCACACCGTCGCCGTCACACCGCCGTGGCTGCCACCGCGGGCGTCACGGGCGGCAGCAGCTGCTGCTGCCGCCCGTGACATCGACCGCCTCCCGGCGTCGATGGCGTGCTTGCCGACCGATGACCGCTTGACTCGCTGAACCGACTCCCCGGTCAGTTCGTCGTGGAGGGTGTCCCGCTGGTGCTGCCGTTCGTGCTCCCGTTCTGCTGGGGTCCGCCGTGGCCGCCCGGTCCACCGGGCCCGCCGACGATCACGTTGGTGACGGCGAAGTTCTTGTCGATCTGGACCGTGATGAGGGTGCCGTCGGAGCGCACCATGTGGGCCTCGTAGACGCCGTCGGAGTCCGTCTCGACCCGCTGGATCGTCGCGTTCGGCTCCTTCGCCTTGGCCGCTGCCGTGACCTTCGCCGCGGTGTCGCCGGTGAGCAGCTTCTCGTCGGAACGCATCGCCTTCGTCGGGTCGGTGTTGCCGTTGAAGGCACCGCCGGCCCTGCCGGACGGAGGCTGGCCCTGCCCGGGCTGGGCACTGCCGTAGCCAGTGGACGCTGTCGGCGTGGAGGTCTGGGCGTTGGCCAGTGACGCGCCGGTGACGGCGAGCCCCACGGCGGCCGCGAGACCCGCCGCGACGGTGATGAGGGTGGACTTCTTCTGCATGGCCTCTCCTTGGTGGGTGGAACACCACCGTCGGCGGCCGGACTGTGATGGTACTGGCGGTAACTTGTGCCAGGCCTGTCAATGTGGAGGTGTGCTCACCGGGGTCCAGCGGAGTCCAGCGGGGGCCGCGATAGGCTCGCCTCCGCTCGCTGGGGCCGGTATGCCGGGGCCCCAGTCGGGGGCAGTAGCTCAGTCGGTTAGAGCAGCGGACTCATAATCCGTCGGTCCAGGGTTCAAGTCCCTGCTGCCCCACCGCGCAACCACGTCGGCAGCAGCAGGCTCCCTTTCGGGCACGTCTCGACAACCCTGCAAGGCGGGTGTCCAATGGAGCCGACCGAGGCTCCGGGTCCGTGCCTCACGCGCGGACCTCCCCAGTGCTCGACTGCTCGGGAGGAAGTCGTGAACATCGCCGAGGCACTGCGGAACTCCGCAAGGCGTGAGCCTGGGCGGCCGGCGATCGTCTTCGAAGGTTCGGCCATCTCCTACGCAGACCTCGACCAACAGGTCGACCGTGCAGCAGCCGCCCTCCGCTCCCTCGGCGTCACGTCGGGTGACCGCGTGGCACTCGTGCTTCCGAACGTGCCCTCGTTCGCGATTGGCTACTTCGCCACCCTGCGGCTCGGCGCCATCGCCGTTTCGATGAGCGTCGCCCTCACAGCACGCGAGCTGGCGATCCTCATCGAAGACAGCGACCCCGTGGTGGCGCTCACCGTCGACGAGCTGTTGCCAACGATCTTGGCCGCCACGCCCGCCGACCGGGTGGTGACATGGGACACAAATGACAAGGGCGTGCGGTCGCTTGCCGACATGGGAGTCGCGGCCCCGACCGACGTGCCGGACGTCGAGCTGGATCGTGACTCCCCTGCCGCCATCCTGTACACGTCGGGCACTACCGGTCGGCAGAAGGGCGCGGTGCTCACCCACGGAAACGTCGTCTTCAACTCGGCCGCAACGGCAGGCGCGCTCTCGATCGTCCCCGAGGACCGCTTGATGCTCTTCCTGCCGCTGTTCCACTGCTTCGGTCAGAACTTCATCCTGAACACGGCGATCTCCGTGGGTGCGTCGGTTGTCCTGCATCGGCGGTTCGACCCGGACCGCGTCCTGGCCTCGATACGCCAGGACGGCGTGACCATGTTCTTCGGCGTGCCGACGGTCTACATCGTGATGCTCGCACGGCAGGTGGCGCCGCACGACCTCGCAGGGGTCCGCTACTGGTTCTCCGCGGCGGCCACGATGCCGACCGAGGTGGCGGAGCGGTGGCGGGAAATCTACGGGCAGCCGATCCACGAAGGTTACGGGCTGACGGAGACCAGCCCCTTCGCGTCGTACAACCACCGCAGCGAGTACCGCCCGGGCTCAGTCGGAACCGCGCTCGACGACGTCGAGGTCGGGGTTGTCGACACCGACGACCGCGCGGTCGCGACGGGCACGTGGGGTGAGGTGGTAATCGCCGGGCCCAACGTCATGGCGGGCTACTGGAACCGGCCGGAGGATTCGGCCACCGCTCTTCGCAATGGCCGCTTCCACACCGGGGACATCGGTTACCTGGACGAGGACGGATACCTCTACCTCGTCGACCGGGTCAAGGACATGATCAACGCCGCCGGGCTCAAGATCTGGCCGCGCGAGATCGAGGAGATCCTCTACGCGCACCCCTTGGTTCGTGAGTGTGCCGTCGTCGGCCTGCCAGATCCTGTGCGCGGTGAGGCGCCATGCGCCTTCGTGGTGGCGTCGTCGAACACGACGATCGACCCCGACAGGCTCGTCGGCGAGCTCGAGCAGAGGTGTCGGGAGCAGCTCGCCACGTACAAGCATCCCCGATCCTGGGCTGTCGTCGCGGAACTGCCCAAGAGCCCCACCGGGAAGATACTCAAGCGGGTACTGCGCGACGAGTGGGCGAGTCGGACCCCGGTCTCGACTGCCCTGCAGACGCCGACGCCGACGCACGACCGAACATCGCCTTAGCCGGCTGACCTGTCATCCCGGATCCCGAATGGCCGACCTGGGCATTGCACCGAGCTAGGCGGCCGTCCGGCGGGACAGGCCAACGAGGTCGGCCGAGACGTCCCAGAGCCGGGCCGCTGTGGTGGTGTCGTAGGACGCGGACGACGATCGCCTGACCCTGCGGTTGGCGAAGTACCGCCCGGAGACGCCCTCCACCTCGGGCGAGGAGGCGAGGTGGATGGAGGTCTGGGCCCCCTGCTCGGGAGTCTTCATGAACGGCCGCACGACGGGCAGCATCACGCGCATCCACCGGCCCGAGTCCTCCGACCCGAAGCCGGAGCGGACCACGCCCGGGTGCAAAACGTTGGCCGTGACCCCGGAGCCAGCCAGCCGACGCGCCAGCTCGTACGTGAACAGGACGTTGGCCAGCTTGGACTGGTTGTAGGCGCGCTGGCCGCGGTACCCGCGCTCGCCCTGCAGGTCGTCGAAGTGGATTCGGCCCATGGCCTGCGCCCCCGACGACACCGTCACGACTCGTGCGGGAGCACTCGCCGTGAGCCGCTTGAGCAGCAGGTTCGTCAGCAGGAAGGGTGCGAGGTGGTTGACGGCGAAGGTGCGCTCCAGACCGTCCTCGGTCAGGTGCCGGTGCGCCCAGTAACCGCCGACGTTGTTCACGAGGACGTCCAGGCGGGGGTATGCCGTGAGCACCTGTTCGGCGAGCGCGCGCACCTCCCGCTGCGCCGAGAGGTCGGCTGTGAAGACGTCGACCTCAGCGCCGGCCGCGCGGATCCTGGCCCCGGCCGCCTCAGCCCGGCCGCGCTGCCGCCCCACGATGCCGACGCGCGCGCCAAGACCGGCGAGGCCGGCAGCGGTGGCCTCACCGATCCCGCCCGTCCCTCCGGTGACGAGCACCGTCCGGCCGGCCATGGGCCGGGCGCCGGGGGCCATGGTCAGCGGACGATCTTGAAGTTGAACGCCGGGGTGCCCAGCGCGCCCATGAGCCGCAGCCACACCGGGAGCAGCATCTCGGTGCCGCGCGCCGTGCTGATGTCGCCGAGGTCGATGACATCGGTGTGCCCGAAGCTCTGCAGCAGCTCAGTGACCGTCGCCTTGGCGGCCTCGTCGTTGCCCGAGAGGAAGACCGAGGACTCCTGGCCGAGCTGCTTGGGGTTGACCATGAGGTTGGCGTTGAGGGTGTTCAGCGCCTTGACGACTCGCGCCTGCGGGAAGGTCCGCTGGATCTGCTCACCCAGGGAGTCGGTGTCCTTGACGAAAAGGGTGGGAGGGAAGCCGGCGGAGAAGTCCAGCGGGTTGGAGATGTCGAGGATCACCTTGCCGGCGAGGTTGTCGGCACCAGCCAGCTCGAGGGCTGGCAGGGCTCCGGTGCCGCTTGTGGCGTTGACGACCAGCTGGGCACCAGCCGCGGCATCGGCGAAGGTGGCCAGGCGCGCGGCAGGGTGGGCTTCCAGCCAGGCGCTGAAGGGCGGGTTGCCCATGGCGTCGGGCTCCTTGCGGCGCCGGGTGGCCTCTGGGTCGCGCGTGCCGACGACGACCTCGTGACCGAGCTCGAGGAGGCGGGCGGCAAGGGCCTGGCCGACCATGCCGGTGCCGAGGACTGCGATGTTCATCTTGACTCCTGAATGGCAAAGGGGGGCGGGGCAGACAGATCTGTCTACTTCGATGGCTGGAAACTAGCAGACAGATCTGTCTACTCGCAAGGTATGCTCTGTGGAGGACGCCGTCTGGAGGAGAAACCGATGCCCCCCGCCAGCCAGGGCCTGCCGAGTGCAGCCCGCGAGCGAATCCTCGAGGCCGCGTTCACCCTGTTCTACGCACGCGGCATACGGGCCGTTGGAGTGGACCTGATCATCGCCGAGTCCGGCGTGGCCAAGGCGACCTTCTACAAGCACTTCCCCGCCAAGGACGACCTCGTTGTGGCCTATCTCGACAAGGTCGACGGCGTGTGGACGGAGCAGCTGCGGCAGGCGGCCGCCGCGGCCGGGCCCGACCCTGCCGACCAGCTGGTCGGCATGTTCGATGCTCTGCGCACCGCGTGTCGGCGTGAGGGCTACCGCGGCTGCGCCTTTATCAACGCAGCCGCCGAGTCACAGGCGGGCACCCCGGTCCACGACCGCACCGTTGCGCACAAGGCGGCGGTTCTCTCCTGGGTTCGCGGGCTGGCCCAGCAGGCCGGGGCGCGTGACCCTCAAGCCCTGGCGAGGTCGTTGACCCTGCTGCTTGACGGCGGCCTGGCCAGCGGCTCGCTCGACGCCAGCCCCGACGCGCCGGAGGCGGCGAAGGCATCGGCCCGCGCCCTGGTCGACGCTGCCATCCGGGCAGGCCGCGCCGCTTGACGCCCACCCGGCGAGGAGCACCAGCGAGGAGCCCCACCCCAGATCGCATGCCGCGCACCTCGTCCAACAAGTCCGGCCCTACGATCACCGGAGCACGGCAGACTGAAGCTTGGCGTCGATGCCTGGTAGCCGGACGAGGAGGATCGGATGACCGTCAACGTCCCCGGGCCGCATTCGGGCAACCGGGTAACGATCGACATTCCCCGGCTGTGGGGCGGTGGGCTCGCAACCGGGCTTGTGGCCGCCCTCGTTGCCTTCATCGGCGTCGTGATCAGCCAAGAGGTGTTTCACCTCAAGATCGTCAACCCTCCGCTCCTGGTCACCATCGGCAACTCGTTCCGGCTCCAATACGCGCTCACCGCTTTCCTCCTCGCCTTGCTGGCAACCGGCCTGGCGCACTTGCTGTCGCTGACGACACCCAAGCCGAAGTCGTTCTTCGCGTGGATCGTCTGGCTGGCCACGATCGCCGGCGCGGTGCTCCCGTTCGCCCAGGTCGGCGAGCCATCCGGCAAGGTCGCGACGGCACTCCTGAACCTCGCGCTCGGGGCTTGCATTGCCTCGCTGGCCTCCGCCGTTCTGTCCCGCACGGTTTTCGACGTCGACCAGTCCTGGCAGCAGTAGCCGGCCGGGTCTGCGCGGGCTCCTAAGCATCCGGTTGGCGGGCCGGAGCGGGCGGAGCGTGCGGTGGGGACCTTCGCCCCTGCGCGGTTTCCTCCGGGGACCGCAGGCTGCAAGCAGGGAGTGACCAGCCGTCTGATGGGCGGCCTGTCGACTCATGAGCTCGCAACCCAGGGAGGTATCCAATGTCCAGAGTCCTCATCCCGTACGGAACGACCGAGGGGCAGACCGCCAAGATCGCTGAGGTGATCGCCGGAGTCATTCACGAGAGGGGCCACGAAGCCGACCCAGTTGACATCAAGTCCTTGTCCAACACCGTGCCGGACGGCTACGACGCCGTGATCATCGGTGCGTCCATCCACATGGGCAAGCACGACAAGCACGTCGTGGAGTTCGTCGAGAAGAACCACGACACCCTCGCACGGCTGCCGTCAGCCTTCTTCTCGGTAAGTCTCGCTGCTTATGGCGATACGCAAGAAGCCGAGGGGTACGTCGACCAGTTCGAGAACGAGACCGGGTGGCGCCCGGACAAGATCGCGTTGTTCGGCGGTGCTCTGCTCTACACGCAGTACGGGTTCATCAAGCGGCACATGATGAAGAAGATCGCGAAGGACAAGCCGGGCAACCTCGGACTCGACCTTTCCCGCGACTATGTCTACACCGAGTGGGACGCGGTGAAGAGGTTCGCCGAGCACTTCGCGGACCAGCTCGAGTGGCCTTCCTCATCGCCTGAGGAGGCCCTCGCGACTCAGTGAGCTACCTGCGAAGGCGCGCGGACACCTGCCCAGTGAGCGGCGCGTCTCCAAGGACCGGTGTGGGAGACGGTGACTTGCGTCCGGCCACCAGCGTGGAGACCGGCAGGAGGAACCAGTGCCTGCGAATGCACACGATCTTGGCGTGCTCCACAGGACCGTCGGTGCTCTCGAGCACATGCCGATCCTGCACTTCCGAAAGCTCGCCGCACTCTGGGCACGTCGTGGTGTCGATCATGGCCCTGCTCCTTCCCCCGGACAGCAGGAAGGAGCATGCGGGAGGGACTGTTGATACCCGCCCCTGAAGGTCCCCGGGTGCCGCCTCAGTCGCTGTTGCGCCGGATCCGGCTGACGATGCGGGCGCGATGGGCTGAGACCCTGGACCACACTGCCCGCTGCACGGCCAAGGTGGCCCACCCTGCCAGGGCCATCCCCGAGAGGTTGACCACGAGCTGGAGGGAGCTGCCCCGGACCTCGTGCCAGGCGCCGAAAGCGAGCCCGAGGCCCACGTTGCCGGCAGCAGGCACGGTCGTGACCGAGATGAACACTCCCGAGAGTCCGCCCACACGCGCAGACGTCAGCGACAGCACCCCCGCCGCGGCCGCGATGACCGCCACGATGAACGACCACCTGTCGGGGCTGTAGATGAAGCCCGTGTCCGGACGGACGCCAGTCACGTCTCCGAGGGAGACCCACCCCAGTGCCCGCCCGAACAGCGCGGCCATGGTCGTGGCGAGGATGGCTACCGCGAAGCCGGTGAGCAGGGTTCGGGTCGCCAGGCGCAAGAGCGCGAATCTCCGTCGGACGAGCGCCACGCCGAGCGCTGCGATCGCGCCGAACTCGGGACCCAGAACCATGGCCCCGATCACCAGGATCTGGGAGTCGAGCACGATCGCGATGCCCGCGATCAGCGTGGCCAGCACCATGAAGCTGACATAGGTCCAGTTGAGCTCGGACTCCTCGTAGGCCCGCTGGGTGACGTCTGCCCACACAACGGAATCGGCACTGCTTCCCGGGGCACGCCGCTCGGCGTCATAGCCGGGCCGCGACAGCCACGCCCGGACGGGCTCGATGTGCACACTCCCTTCTTGGTGAACCCCCAAGGCGCGGAGGCGGTCGATGACGTCGTTCGCAGCCTCCCGCGCCACGTCGGCCAGGATCAGGTCGCCGGGCGGGTTGACCGACGCGCCGCGGAGGGCCGCGAGGCTGCTCACTGCGGGGTCGTCCGACAGAACCTGGACAACGGCATCGGAAAGCCGCGTGGGGGCGGAGATGCGCAGATGCAGCATTTCCCCAGTCTGCCGACCTGGAAGCACGAACCCGTGAACCGGCGGCCCGACGCGACCGTGTCCCACCTAGGGAGTCCGCTCGGGACTTCCCTCAAGAGACGAGGTCATCATGCGCAAACCATCCCGCCCGGCTGCCCTCCTCACAGGCTTGGTCCTCGGCCTGGGACTGCTCTCGGCCACAGCGGCCGCAGCCGACGACACCACCTCCGACGACAGCAGCGCCATCCTGCGCGCCTCGGTACAGGGCAGCCTGACCACGGACCCACCGCTGTTCGGCGTGAACCCCGGCGGTGCCCCGTGGCAGATCACCCGGGGTCTCGCGCGAGTGAGCCAACAAGGCGACGTCGCCGTCGACGTGCGTGGCCTGATCATCCCCACCCGCGGCAGCAACCCCGTGCCGGCGCTGTCCGCCAGTCTTGCCTGCAACGGTCAGGTGGTGGCGACCACGTCCACCGTGCCGTTCAGCCCTGAGGGCGACGCGCAGATCCGGGCGCAGGTCACCGTCCCGGAGCGCTGCCTCGCTCCTGCGGTGCTCCTGAACCCCAACGGCAACCCAGCCGTCTACATCGCCGTCACCGGCCGCTGAGGGCCCGGACACCGGCAACCTCCGGACCGGACCCGTGGTCTCCAGGCGCGCGATTGCAGTCCCTCAAGCGCTCCAACAGGGACCAAGGTCCCGGGTCGAAAGTCCTTCATTCACAGCATGTCTCGTGCATCACATCGTTCTGCGCCGAAGAGAGGACCTACGTCCCTCCCGGCCGGGTAGTTGAAACTGCGAAGTTGTTCTTGGTCAAACCGACCGACACAAACAACGCAAACAGGAGCAAGACCATGAGGCGCAGGACTCTTGACGCACTGCTGACGACGGGCGGGCTCATCGTCGCCATCGTCCTCCTTGTCGCAGGGGGACTTCTCACCTGGGCCAGCAACTTCGTCAACGACAACGTTCACTCCCAGCTGGCCGACCAGAAGATCACGATGCCCTCTGGGGCGGCGATCTCAGACCCGCAGATCAAGCCATACCTGACCCAGTACCAGGGCCAGGCACTGGTCAACGGCGAGCAGGCGAAGGCTTACGCTGACCACTACATCCTCGTCCACATGAACAAGGCTTCCGGTGGGCGCACCTACGAAGAGGTCAGCGGCGAGTTCATCGCTCTGAACAAGACCACCAACCCCGACCCGGCCAAGGTCAAGGAGCTCGGCGACCTCCGCCAGACGCTCTTCATGGGCAACGCGCTGCGCAGCATGCTGCTCCAGGCCTACGCCTTCGGAACCATGGCCAAGATCGCCTTCTGGGGCGCGGTCGCCAGCTTCATCGGCGCAGGAGCCATGTTCATCCTGAGCCTCCTCGGGTTCTTCCACCTCCGGCGGGTTCCCGCCGAGCAGGAAGTGCGCCTGGGTCACGCGGCACCCTCGCCCGCATAAGCGGAAAACGCCACACGCGAGGGCTTGCAGACGGAGGGTCACCGGTCTCACCGGTGACCCTCCGCCATGCTCTGCGCCAGCGCCAGGAAGGGGCTCGCGCCACGCGCGCGCCACGCGCGCGCCACGAACGTCACGTGCGCCAAGCGCGCCATCGCCGCGACGTGCCGTGCGCCGGAGCTCCTGCCCCGTGGGCGCCACCGGGGCTGGCGCTCTCGGGCCTGTGGATGACCATGCATTTCGTTGCCAATCCGTGACGGTCACGGCATACGCCCCAATGACGCCGGGTAGGGGTAGTTTTCGCATATGACGGAGCCCCTTGTCGTCCTCGAGGGCGTCAACAAGCACTTCGGCAGCCTCCACGTGCTGCGCGACATCAACCTGTCGATCGACCGGGGCGAGGTCGTCGTGGTCATCGGGCCGTCCGGATCGGGCAAGTCGACCCTGTGCCGCGCGATCAACCGGCTCGAGACCTTCGAGAGCGGCAGCATCAGGATCGACGGCCAGCCGATGCCCGAGGAGGGCAAGGCACTGGCTCAGCTGCGGGCCGACGTCGGCATGGTCTTCCAGTCCTTCAACCTGTTCGCCCACAAGACGATCCTCGACAACGTGACGCTAGGGCCGATCAAGGTCCGCAAGATGGGCAAGTCCGAGGCCGAGAAGCGGGCCATGGAGCTGCTCGAGCGCGTTGGCGTCCAGGAGCAAGCACAGAAGTTCCCGGCCCAGCTGTCCGGCGGCCAGCAGCAGCGCGTGGCCATTGCCCGGTCGCTCGCGATGGACCCCAAGGTCATGCTCTTCGACGAGCCGACCTCCGCCCTTGACCCGGAGATGATCAACGAAGTCCTCGACGTCATGATCGAGCTCGCCAAGTCCGGCATGACCATGGTCGTCGTCACCCACGAGATGGGGTTCGCCCGCCGCGCCGCCAACCGCGTGGTCTTCATGGCCGACGGACAGATCGTCGAGCAGGCCGCTCCGGACACCTTCTTCACGGCGCCCACGTCAGAACGTGCCAAGGACTTCCTCGGCAAGATCCTGACCCACTAAGCCCGAAGCACGCACTTTCCCGACCGGGGTGCAGGGAGCGCGCCGGCAACCAACCAGGAGGAAGAGCATATGAATTCACGACGCATTGGAGCCGTGGCCGCGGCCGCGGCGATCGCCCTGGGCCTGGCTGCCTGCGGCAACGGCGGCAACAGCGGAGCTGGCGGAGGCGGCGGCAGCAAGTGGCGAGTCGGCATCAAGTTCGACCAGCCGGGCATGGGTCTGAAGGAAGGCGCCAAGTACACCGGCATGGACGTCGACGTCGCCACCTACATCGCCAAGGAGCTCGGCCACTCCGCTTCCGACATCGAGTGGAAGCAGGCGCCCAGCGCCCAGCGCGAGACGCTCATCAAGACCGGCCAGGTCGACATGGTCGTCGCGACGTACTCGATCACCGACAAGCGCAAGGCCGAGGTCTCCTTCGCCGGCCCGTACTTCGTCGCCGGCCAGGACCTCCTGATCCGCTCCGACGACACCTCCATCACCGGCCCGGAGTCGCTCAAGGGCAAGAAGCTATGCTCGGTCACCGGCTCCACGTCCGCCCAGAAGGTCAAGGACGCCTACCCGGGCGTTCAGCTCCAGGAGTTCGGCACCTACTCAGAGTGCGTCGCGGCCCTGGTCTCCAAGGGCGTCGACGCGCTGACCACCGACAACACCATCCTCGCAGGCTACGCATCTCAGGCGCAGTACTCCGGCAAGCTGAAGGTCGTCGGCAAGACCTTCTCGGAGGAGCGCTACGGCGTCGGCATCAAGAAGGGCGACACCGCCCTCTGCCAGAAGATCAACACCGCCATCGCCAAGATGATCAGCTCGGGCGAGTGGCAGAAGATCGTCGACAAGAACCTCGGACCCGCTGGCTTCAAGGTCGACACCACGAAGAACCCGCCGAAGCAGGACGCCTGTTCCTGATCCACGCGCAGGAGGTATGCCGTGCGGCTGGCTCAGCCGGACGGCATACCTCCCAGCCTCCTCGCCGACGGAAGGACTGACGCGGTGACCACACGTCTTGGCCCGGGTGGCCGGCATGGGTGACATCCTCAGCAACTACGACGTCCTGGGCGCGTTCTGGATGACCGTGCGCCTGGCGTTCTTCTCGGCCCTCGGCGCGCTCGTCATCGGCACGATCGTCGCGGTGATGCGGGTCTCGCCGGTGCGCGTGCTGCAGCTGCTGGGGACGTGGTACGTCAACACGTTCCGCAACACCCCGCTGACCCTCCTGATGGTGTTCAGCATCCTCGGAGCAGCCAACATCCTGGGCCTGCACCTCTCCGACCAGAGCTCCAACACCTCGATCAAGGACGACGCGATCCGGTGGGCCATCGTGATGCTGTCGGTCTATCACGCGGCGTTCGTCTGCGAGGCGCTGCGGAGCGGGGTCAACACCGTGCCGGCGGGACAGGCTGAGGCGGCGCGCGCGATCGGGCTGACGTTCGGGCAGAGCCTGCGGTCGGTGATCCTGCCGCAGGCCTTCCGCGGGTCGATCGCGCCGCTCGGGTCGGTGCTCATCGCCCTGATCAAGAACACGACCGTCGCGGCCGTCATCGGCGTCGCCGAGGCCGCGGGGCTGATGAGCACGATCATCGAGAACGAGACGGGCACGCTCGGCGTCTTCCTCATCTTCGCGATCGGGTTCGTCATCCTGACGCTGCCGGTGGGGCTGCTGTTCACGAGCCTGTCCCGCCGCCTGGCGGTGAAGCGATGAGCACCACCGCGATCTTCGACGTCCCGGGGCCCCGGGCGCGTCGCCGCCACCTGGTGCTGACCCTCGTCGGCGTGCTGGTCGCAGCCCTGGCGCTGTACGTGGTGATCCGCAAGATGGCTGCGGCGGAGCAGCTCCACGCGGAGATGTGGAAGCCCTTCCTCACCGTGGACGTGTGGAAGGAGTACATCGTCCCAGGGCTCATCGGCACGCTGAAGGCCGCGCTCATCTCCATCGCACTGGCGGGGGCCTTCGGACTGCTCTTCGGCATCGGCCGGCTCTCGACGGTTCGGCCGGTGCGCTGGGTCTCGAGCGTGGTCGTGGAGTTCTTCCGCGCCGTCCCCGTGCTGATCATGATGATCTTCGCCTTCAACCTGTACACGATCAACGGCGTCTTCCAGAGCGAGCTCAACCCGCTGTTCGCCGTAGTCACAGGGCTCACGCTCTACAACGGCTCGGTCGTGGCCGAGCTGGTTCGCTCCGGGGTCCACTCGCTGCCGAGGGGACAGGCTGAGGCCGGCTTGTCGATCGGCCTGACGCCGGGCCAGACCCTCCGGTCGATCGAGCTCCCCCAGGCTCTGACCGCGATGCTGCCCGCGCTGATCGGGCAGTTCGTCGTGGTGCTGAAGGACTCGGCGCTGGGCTATGCCATCACCTACCTCGAGCTGCTCAACTGGTCGAAGACGCTCGGCTCCGCCTACGCGAACACCGTGCCGGCATACATCGTGGCGGCGATTCTCTTCATCGCCGTCAACTACTCACTCACTGTCGTGGCGAGCCGCGTCGAGAACCGCCTCAGCCGTCGGGGCCGCACGACCCTGCACGAGGCGGCGCCCATCCAGCA